>JACCVY010000247.1 GCA_013697915.1 Blastocatellia bacterium
GATGGTCAAGCTTTAATGCGTTCTATTCCGGGCCGCCGGAGCCTTTGGCAGTAGACAAAGACTGGTGGTGGCCTGATGATTCAGAAAAATTGTCAAAGGCTATGAAAGAGTTGGGCTGGAGAACTTACCATAAAAGAAATTGATCAGGAGGGGCAGGCCCTTTCCTGAACTGAGGGTCTTGGCTTGAAAGACTCTTGAGCAAGAGCGGGGGCATGCCCCCTTCCCAACCCTGAGATTACCTAACTTGAACCAACCCTGAGATTCCGAAACTTGGTTTCAAATAAAACAAACTTGTCGCCGGCTCGATCAAAGGACCGCGCTAAACTTCCCGGTCTCGTTAACGCTCACTCACATGCGTTTCAACGCGTCATTCGCGGCCGCACCGAATATCGCACCAGCAACGACAAAGACAGTTTTTGGACCTGGCGCGAAATGATGTATCGCGCCGCGGAACGACTCACGCCGGAAGACATCTACGACGCGTCGCGTATGGCGTTTCTCGAGATGGCGCTCAGCGGTATCACAACCGTGGGCGAATTTCATTACCTGCACCACGCACCTGATGGCACTGCTTACGACGATCCCAATTTGCTTGCAAAAGAAGTTGTACGCGCGGCTAACGACGTCGGTCTGCGCATTGCTCTATTGCGAGTGGCATATGCGCGTGCCGGATTTGAAGCTAAGCCTAATCCGCGGCAGGCAAGATTTATTGAGAATGACGCGGAACAATATCTGAAAAATGTTACTCAACTAGGAAAATACCTGGGAGCCGAAAATGGTATGGCCTGGGTCGGTGTGGCGCCACACAGTGTGCGCGCGGTGCCGCTCAATTATCTAAAAGAGATCGTAGCCTTCGCCAAAGACGAAGGGCTACCGGTACATATGCACGTCGCGGAACAGGCCGCTGAAGTTTCTGCTTGCATCAAGGAGTATGGCCGCTCGCCGCTTGCGTTGTTGGCAACCGAAGGGCTGCTTAGTGAGCGGTTCACCGCCGTTCATGCGATTCATGTAACGGCGAAAGCTATTCGCATGCTGGCGGACGCGCGTGCGAGCGTTTGCGCCTGCCCGACCACTGAACGAAATCTTGGCGATGGAATTGTTCCCATTGATGGATATTTTAAAGAGAGTGTGCGCGTCAGTTTAGGAACGGACAGCCAGGTTCAAATCGATCTGCTGGAGGATGCGCGCGAGCTTGAGTATCACCTGAGACTACAAAAGATGGAGCGCGCCGTTTTGGCTGAAGGCGTTGACGTGAAATCAGCGTTGGCCGCTCAGCTCTTTGAATGCGCGACAGTTAATGGCGGCAAAAGCATCAATGCGCCGTTTGCTGCTCAGGAAAACGATGAACCGGCAGACTTCTTTACAGTTGACCTGAACGATCCTTCGCTGGCCGGCGCGGGGGAAGACGATCTACTTACACACATTGTTTTTTCTCTCTCAAAGACGGCGGTGAAGGATGTAGTGGTAGCCGGCAAGCGCATCGTCGAAGATGGTAAACACGCGCAGCAGGAAGAGATTGTTGAAAGGTTCAAAGCCCTGCAGAAAAAGTTATGGGGCTAGGCTGGTGTCTCAAAAAGAAGAGCGGGAGCATGCCCCCTTCCCAACCTGAGAGATGTTCTGAGAGCCTGGTTGGGCCAATCTTGTGGACTCTTGATGAGAAACGGGAAGCAACTCCGATTAGCTCATGGTCGGGAAGGCGAGCTTGCCCCCGCTTTTTCTTTACCTTACTAAACTGAATTAAGCATGACAGTTAAACAAACCCTAACTGAACTGGTTGCCATCGATTCCGTTTCATCGCGCGCAAACGGTCCTGTCATCGACTATCTCGCGGCGCGCTGCGCGGCGATGGGTTTCAGTGTGCAGCGCTTTCCCTACACGGATGACAACGGTGTCGAAAAAATAAACTTACTGGCAGTCGCTGGTCCAAAGTCTACTGAGGTGAACGTTGAACTCGTATTAGTCGGTCACACCGACACCGTCCCTTACGATCCTAATTGGACAGAAGCGCTGAAACTCAGCGAACGGGACGGAAAACTTTTCGGGCGCGGCGCCTGTGACACGAAGGCATTCATTGCGGCCGCCCTGACAGCAGTTGAAAGTCTGGAGTTGAAAAACTTGCGCCGCCGGTTGGCGCTCGTTTTTACTGCTGACGAAGAGATTGGACTGATAGGCGCGAAGCGCTTCGCTGAACAGCGTGCGATGCGCGCGCGGTTTGCAATTGTCGGCGAGCCCACTTCCCTGCGGCCCATGCGTGCCGGCAAGGGCTACTGCCTGGCGGAAATAACTGTGAAAGGCCGCGAGGCGCATAGTGCTTATCCATCGCTTGGCACTTCAGCCGTGTTTGGCGCCGCGCGTTTGCTTGCGCGCATCGAAAAAATCGCGGAACAACTCCAAACTGAAACGCACGCGGATTTCGATCCACCATACACCACGCTTAATGTTGGCGTGGTCCATGGCGGCACTGCGAAAAATGTTGTCGCCGGTTTATGTAAGTTCACTTTGGAGTGGCGACCAATTCCCGGGCAAGAGCCGAGCCGTTTACTTGAACTGCTGCCTGCCGCCATTGCGGAAGAGACCGCGCGCGATTGCAATTTGACCTTTGCAATTGCTGCCGCCCGTGCGGATCAGGGTTTCGAGACACCCGTGAATTCAGAATTGGTGACACTGCTTGAAACACTGACGGCTAACAGCGCGGGCACAGTGGCCTTTGGTACCGAGGCGGCGCAGCTGGCTGAACTCGGGGCTGAAGCGGTCGTCCTTGGCCCGGGAAACATTCGCGAAGCACATCGTACCGGCGAGTTTGTGCCGGTTAGTGAGCTTGAAGCGTGTGTTGCAATATTAAGAAAAGCAGTCGAAACGCTTTGTTTATAAGGCTGTGATTCGCAGTTCTGGAACCTCTAAGCACCAGCAGCGACCTGAAGGTTTCACTCAGAACTTCTCTTTAGGCAACTGGGCGACGCTTTGTTCCATCGGAACTGTTCAGACATCAACCGATTCGCTGCCTGCATTAATATGAACTGTATAAACAAGAAACTTTTGTGCGCCTCGTTCGCCTGCGTCGTTGGGTTAATCTGTTTGCAAAGCGCGGCTGCGCAGTCGTCTGTTCCGCTTGCCAGCAAGGAACTGGTCACGCTGGTGTACCAACTTCCAAAGCATCCGGAGATGCGCGACGAACTTGTTGCCGAGATTCGCAAGCGCGGCATATCATTTCCTCTCACTGACGGCATGCGTTCGTTGGTAGCCACGAAGAGCGGCAACGACGCGTTGCTGCGGCGCACGTTGGAAGAAGCCGAACGCCGGCGACTGAACCCGACCGTTTCAACGTTGCCGCCGGAGCGCGAAGGAAACGAATTGCTGGAACGCGCGCGCGCGGCCACGCTCGCTGCTGCGGATGCGATGCCCGACTTTATCGTTAAGCAACTGATCAAACGTTCACGCGCTTACGGCAACACGAACAATTGGCTGCCGCAGGACAACCTCACCATCGCCGTTGCCTACCGCGCCAACGCGGGCGAACAATATAAAGTCCTGGCGGTAAACGGCGTGCCACGTGCCCAGGAAACCACGCAGAAACGCGACTACAGCAAGGACGTCGACCCCGGCGCAACCTCGAGCGGAGTTGAATATATTTCCGCCGTCGCTGATGTGTTCAAGACACAATCGGATACAAAGTTTAAGCTCGTCGACACAGACCTGGTTCAAGGGCGCCACACATTAGTTTATGAGTACGAAGTTGCCCGCGAGCTTTCGCAATTGACTTTGCGTGCCGGCGATGCCGCGCCGGCGGTGGTCGGCTCACGTGGTCGGATTTGGATCGATAGGGAGCTGAATCGCGTCCTGCGCTTTGAGCAGATTGCCACTGAGGTGCCTGGAGACTATCCAATCCGCGCGGCTAGCACCCTGATTGACTACGACTGGGTCACCATCGCCGAAAACAAGTATCTACTGCCAACTCATTCCGAGATTCTGCTGACAACCATTGGGCGCGGCATGACGGTTCAGAGCCGCAATGAAATTCGTTTTCGCGGTTACCAGAAATTCGGTGCTGAACTGAAGGTAATTGACGAAATCGATGAAAAGGATTTCCCGCCCGATAAGCCTGAGAAGCCATAGCAAAATTGAATCAAGCCACGGACGCGCGCGGCCTGCCAACCGAACGCCAGCTCAGGAGGAGCCGGATGTTTATAGAACCGGGCCTTACCAAGACAAAAGCTCCAGCGGAGCGAAAGGTTATGAGTAGGAAATTCGCCTCAGCAAGCATTTCGCTCCTTCGGAGCTAAGAACATTCTAATGGAGCCGGTTGAACATAAACATTTCGTCCCTCCGGGACTACGGTGGCCAATTGCCGGGCTCATGGCACTCCTCTTCTTTGCAATCCTGGGCGCGGACGGTCCTGCCTCCGCTCAGACCAGACCTGATAAGGACTACCTCGTCTATGTCGTATCCGAAGCCGCTGACACAATCTCGTTAGTTCGCTTTGGACCGTCCGGGGCGCGCGTTGAGCGCGAAGTCCCCACCGGCGATATGCCGACGGACATTGATGGACCACATGGCATCGCCGTCTCGCGCGATAAACAGTTTTACTACGTATCGCTCGGGCACGGCCGTCCTTTCGGAAGCGTTTGGAAATATTCGACCAAAGATGACCGCGTGCTTGGCAAGACCACTCTGGGGTTTTTTCCTGCCACCATGGATCTCAACACCGATGGCAGTTTGCTTTACGTAGTCAACTTCAATTTGCACGGCGACATGGTGCCCTCGTCCGTTTCGGTAGTTGCAACTGGTCCGATGCTAGAAGTGGCCCGCATTCCAACCTGCGTGATGCCGCATGGCTCGCGCCTGAACCCACAGGGAACCAAACACTACTCGGCCTGCATGATGGATGACATGCTGGTTGAGATCGACACACAGACACTAAAAGTTTCACGCCACTTCCTGCTAACCAAAGGACGCGAGATGGGAAAGAGCGGCGCACCCGCAACGGCAAGTATGAAACCAAGCGCGGCCGGCGGCATGAAACATATGGACATGGGCGGTCATGGCATGGAAACGCCCAAGCCCGGCGATGTCACCTGTTCACCAACCTGGGCCCAGCCCTCGACGACGGGTTTGTCCATTTTCGTGGCGTGTAATAAGTCCAATGAGATTGTCGAAGTCGATGCCACGAAGTGGAAAGTTTTGCGACGTCTTCCGGCCCGCGCCGGAGTTTACAATCTCGCCATCACCCACGATGGCTCACGTTTGCTCGCGACCAACAAACGCGATCAGTCAGTTTCTCTTATCGATTTGAAAACAGGCGGCGAGCTGGCGCGGCTGCCGACGCGGCGAAAGGTATTGCATGGCGTCGTTGTGTCACCCGACGATCGTTATGCATTCGTTTCCGTCGAAGGCGTTGGGGCTGAGCCGGGCACAGTCGAGATAATTGAGCTGGCGACGCTCCGGATTGTCGCGAGCGTAGATGTGGCCGAGCAGGCAGCCGGCATCGACTTTCTGCGCGTCGAGCCCGCAAAATAACTCCCCCTCACGCTTCACCTAATTGTCCACGTCTGTAGACACGGCTATCGCCGATTGTGTCCAAAGCAGCACAGGCAAGGCTCATTGCTAGACTGACATCCATGTTATGAGTCATCAGATAGTTTCCAGCCCAACGTTGGTATGCCCATTGCGACGACCTCCATTAATCCGAAGCTGTTTTCGGTTAAGGAGTCCGCCAATGAAGCCCAGAATCCTCATCGTGGATGACGACGAAGCTATAACTCAACAACTTTTCTGGACGCTTAGCGACGATTACGACGTGGTAACCGCAAACGATTTGGCATCTGCTGTGCGCCGGGCCACGGTTTACGAACCGGCCATTTCGATTCTGGATCTGCATCTTCCTCCTGAAACTGCCTCGCCTGACGTCGGCTTGCGCATCCTGGAATACATCAAGGGCCACCTGCCAAAAACTAAGGTGCTGGTGATGACTTCCGCCGACTCTGCCCACATTCGCGAAGAATGCTTTGCACAGGGCGCGGATGAGTTTCTCAACAAACCATTCGACACCGAACTGCTAATCTCCACGATGCGCCGCATGGCGCCACACTCGCTCGATCTCGCGTGAAGTAATCCAAACCAGGACACTACCTTCCCAGCTTCCGTGCTGACTTCCGTCTAATCGTCTGCGATAATGACGACCTCGCGATAGTTGATCCGCAAACTTGATGGCACAACTGTGTAGTTCGTAGCTTAACCTCGGTTCACAATCAATGAGTGAGGCGTTTGACAAAGTAACCGGCGTAAGTGAGCTGCCGATCTTTCCGCTGGCGCTGGTGTTGTTTCCCGGTATGCCGCTCCCGCTGCATATTTTCGAGCCGCGCTACCGGCAAATGCTGAGTGACCTGCGCGCAGGGAATAGTCTGTTTGGCGTTTCCTACTACGACGCTTCAACTTCCGAGAAAGATATGCCGGCCACTGGCCATGTTGGTTGTGTGGCCGAAGTCACCGAAACCCAGACCATGCCTGACGGTCGTTCCAACATTCTTACCGTCGGAATCATTCGCTACCGGCTTGAGGAATATGTCGAGCGGGATGATCCTTATCTGCTGGCGCGCGTCAGTTATTTTGAGGACGAAGAAGAAGACGCAACCTTGCTGAGTGAAAGCGCTCGCGACGTGGCCGAAACTTTCACGCGCATCGCGCGCGCTGTGCGAACAATCAACGACGAGCGGGCGAACTTGCCGGATATTTCTGATACCGAGCCGCAAAGGCTTTCGTTTTTGGTGGCGGCGGCAATGGAGGTTGATACCGACATCAAGCAGGACTTGCTGGAGCTGCGCTCGACGGCTGAACGCCTGCAACGCTTGCGCGAGATGCTCGGGCGCGCCGTGTCGAACTACGAAGAACGCGCGCGCATTCATGAATTGGCAAAAGGCAATGGCCACAGTGTTAAGAAAATTGATCTAGAGTGAAGCTGACGGGGAAGTAAATTGCTGGTGGATTCAAGTTTTCAGTGCAACCATTGCACTTCAAACTTTAATTCGCGAATGATAAATCTGTTCTCCTCCTTTGAAAGCAATGCCGCAATCTAATGAAAACCAACGGAGTGTGACGGTTCTCTTCTTCGGCGCCGCGCGCGATATCGTGGGCCAGACGGAGGTGAAACTTTCGTTGCGTGGCGCGAACGCGGCTACCGCATTAGGAGAACTGCTGGAAAGGTTTCCCGAGCTGCGTCGCTTTGGACGTTCGCTGTTGTTCGCAGTGAATCAGGAATACGCGCAGCCTGACCGAGAGATAAAAGACGGCGACGAATTGGCTGTGTTTCCTCCAGTAAGCGGAGGCTGCTCAGCCCCAAAACACAACTCCGAAGAAACCGACGCATCTGCTACTGGGACCGCGGGCGGGGCGGGATCCCCAGCGGGGCAGCCCCGCTGGGGTGCTGTATCGCCCGCCTCAACATCCGCTAACGACTTCTTCGAACTAACCGTCGAGCCGATCGACGTCGGTGCTGTCGCTCGCAGGGTCGTCCTTCCTGAATGCGGGGCAACCGTGACGCTGGACGGTTACGCTCGGGAATGGACGCGCGGACGGCGAACTTTGTATCTCGTTTACGAAGCCTACGCCCCGATGGCTCTGCGCGAACTTGAACGACTCGAACGCGAAGCTCATGAACGTTTTGAGATTGCTCATATCGGTATTGTTCACCGCACTGGCCGTTTGGAGATTGGCGAAACAAGCGTCGTCATCGCCGTCAGCGCGCCGCACCGCCGCGCCGCGTTTGAGGCTTGCGAATGGGCCATCCGCGAACTAAAACGCACGGTGCCGATTTGGAAGAAAGAAGTTTTTGAAGACGGAGAGGTTTGGGTCGAAGGCGATAATGTCTAGGGAGTAAAACGATTGCGCGGACGCGCTTTCGGCGATAGTTACCGCCAGCAACAACAACACTATGTAACCAGCGCGGGTGATTACAGCTAGCTGATGGCGAGGCAGGGTCAATACGAAGGAAACCCTAGTTCATGGTTTCGGTTTTCTCCGTGCGTCCTTTGTGTTCTCTGTGCCTCTGTGGTGAGCAATCATCAAAAAGGATCCACTTCAGAGACTCAGAGAACACAAAAGGACGCACAGAGATTAATTCAACCCAGGACTCTACCGAATCGACTGGACTGGACTTCTGGCTCGATCAGACTAGCTGGCGGGCGTGTCTTCAGTCTCTTCTTCAGCAGCAGCCTCAACCAGCGAGGCGCTTGTCACCCTGTCGCCTTCTTCAGTTTTGATTAGCCTGACGCCCTGGGCGCTACGTCCCGTCTTGCGGATGCTGTCGGCTTCGATGCGTATCAGCTTGCCCTGTTGCGTGATGATCATGATCTCAGACTCAGCATCAACCGGGAAAACAGCAACAACTTTTCCGGTTTTGTCGGTCGTCTTCATGTTGATGACGCCCTTGCCGCCGCGCGACTGCAAGCGATAGGTCGTGATCAGAGTCTGTTTGCCGTATCCCTGTTCGGAAACGGAAAGCATCTTCTCAGTGTCATCGGCAGAAACGGGACAAACCGAAACCACATAATCATCCGCCCGCAGGTTAATGCCGCGCACGCCGCGCGTGGCCCGGCCCATAGGCCTCACGTTCTTCTCATCGAAACGAATTGCCAGACCATTATGAGTAGCAATGAAGATGCGTTTCGTGCCGTCAGTCAACACTACATCCAGCAACTGATCGCCCTCATCGATGTTGATGGCGATGATGCCGTTGGAACGAATGTTCTGAAAATCCGCCAGCGACGTTTTCTTGATTACGCCTTTGCGCGTGACCATCAGGACGTAACGGCCTTCGGCGAATTCCCGCACCGGCACGACGCCGGCAAGTTTTCGTTCAGAAGGAATATTGATCAGATTGACAACTGCTTTGCCGCGCGCCGAGGCGGCAGCGTCCGGCACTTCATGGACTTTCAACTTATAGACCATGCCGTCGTCAGTAAAAATCATGATGTAAGCGTGCGTCGAAGCGATGAAAAGATGTTCGACGTAATCGCTGCCCTTGGCAGCCGCGCCGAATCTTCCTTTGCCGCCGCGTCCTTGCCGTTGATAAGTCGTGATCGGCGTGCGCTTGATGTAACCACTGTTGGTGACAGTAATAGCGACATCCTCGTCGGCGATCAGATCCTCGATTGAGAATTCAACGCCTTCGTCGACAATCTCGGTGCGTCGCGCGTCGCCAAAGTCTTTCTTGACCTCTTCAAGCTCGTTCCCGATCACACGGCGCAGCGAACTCTCGTTGGCCAAAATCTCTTCCAGCTCGGCGATCAGCTTGATGATGCCTTCGTATTCGTCGGTGATCTTTTGCCGTTCGAGCGCTGCCAGCCGCCGCAACTGTAGATCGAGAATGGCCTGCGCTTGCAGCTCGGAAAAAGCCAACCGCTCCATTGCCTTTTGCAGCTTGGGAACATAAGCCTTGACCGTCGTGTCCGAAGGAATTCCCTTCCAGCTTTTCACTTCGCTCATCGTCTTGGTTTGGCCCGTCAACCAAAGACGCGCCTGATCGACAGAGCTGGAGTTGCGAATCAAGGTGACGATGAAATCCAGAGCATCGATTGCTTTCGTCAGTCCTTCGAGGATGTGCGCGCGCGCCCTGGCTTTGCGCAGCTCGTATTCGGTGCGCCGCCGCACCACTTCGCGTCGAAAGTCCACGAAGCACTCGAGCATCTGTTTTAGATTGAGCACCCGCGGCTGGCCATTGACGATGGCCAAATTGATGACACCAAACGACGATTGCATCGGCGTCAGCTTGTAAAGTTTGTTGAGTACAATCTGGGGCACAGCATCGCGCTTTAACTCAACTACGATACGCATGCCTGTTCGATCTGACTCATCGCGCAGGTCCGAAACGCCATCGAGCTTTTTCTCGTTTATGAGTTCGGCGATGCGCTCAATTAAGCGGGCCTTGTTGACCTGGAAAGGAATTTCCGTGATTACGACTGCATCGCGTTCCTGCGTGCCGCGGCCAATGCGGTCAATTCCGGCGCGCGCGCGCATTTGTATGATCCCGCGACCGGTCAGATACGACTTCCTTAGCTCTTCGCCGCCATAGATAAAACCACCGGTGGGAAAGTCCGGCCCGGTTACGATTTTCAATAAAGCTTCGATAGCGATATCCGGCTTGCGCAGCAGAGCCAGGGTGGCATCGACGATCTCGGTGAGATTATGAGGCGGAATCTTGGTAGCCATCCCTACCGCAATTCCATCTGAACCATTAACCAGCAGGTTCGGGATGCGCGTCGGCAGTACCTTGGGCTCGCTTAGCGATTCATCGTAGTTTGGCTGAAAATCGACTGTCTCTTTTTCCAGATCCGCAAGCACGACGTTCGTCACGCGTGCCATACGAATTTCCGTGTAGCGCATTGCCGCCGCAGCGTCGCCATCCACCGAACCAAAGTTTCCCTGGCCGTCAACCAGCGGATAGCGCATGGAAAAGTCCTGCGCCAAACGCACGATCGTGTCGTACACCGCAGTGTCGCCGTGCGGATGATATTTACCAATCACGTCGCCGACGATGCGCGCGCTTTTCTTGTATGGCTTGTTGTAGGCATTGCCAAGTTCGTGCATTGCCCAAAGCACCCTCCGGTGCACGGGCTTCAGTCCATCACGCACGTCGGGCAGAGCGCGCCCGATGATTACGGACATGGCGTAATCGAGATACGATCGCCGCATCTCGTCTTCTATGTTTATATGATCGCGTTCAGAAGTGGTTTCCATCCGTTAACCTTTCCAGTACAATCCGCCCGCCGTGAAACTTCATTTTGCCAAACTTAAAAGAGCCGGTCCGCGACATAACCAGCCCGGCGAGGCCGTATGCTTTTCGCGTCTTAAATGGGTTGTGGTTCGCGCAGAATCAAGTTCAAAATGGGCGCACTGAAGTAAGGATTATTGTAGTCGATCCAGCCCCTTTGTGGCAAACTGAAAAAGGAACAAAAACCTAATAAAATCAAGGGCTTTGGTTAAGATTTAGCTTTCAAGATTTGCGCTCCTGCCCCAGCGCCAACAGTTTTCTATACGCCCCCTGAATTCTGGATGATTAAGCTCGATCTTCACCATGCCTGAAGAGCGAAAAAGGAAGCGCATACGCGAGCGGTTGGAGCTCCAATTACCCGTGCGCGTAAAGTGTCGCGAAACCACGGATTTGCAGTGGACGGAGATAACGCGTCTGATTGACGTTACGCCGTTTGGCGCCGGCTTTACCTTGAAACGCCCGGTAGAAAAAGGGCGACTCCTGCACATGACCATCCCAATGCCGCGCCAGTTGCGAGTATTCGATCACGTTGAGGATCAATACCGTGTTTGGGCCCTGGTGCGTTACGTCAAATCAATTGCGCCGCCAGACAAGGCAGCGCAGTTTGAAGTTGGCGTTGCCTTCATCGGCAAACGCGCCCCTCGCAGTTACGAGGAAAATCCAGCAAAGCGATACGAGATTGGCGCGTTGTCAGCCGAGAGCTTGAGTGGCCTTGAAGAATGGCAAGAGCTGGAGTCGGCGGGTTCTGATAAACGGAAACTGACACGCCATAATATTCCGGTAGATATGTTAATTGAAACTCTTGGTGACACAGGCGGCGTAGAAAAAAGTGAATATACGGTCACGGAAAACATCAGCGCCAAGGGCGCTGCGATCTACACAACGCTCGATTTACCGATTGGCTGTTTTATTCGTTTGTCCAGCGAACAATACAAAGTGACGGTGTATGCGGCAATACGTGGCTCCAGTATGGGACCTTCGGGAGTGCCGCGCATACACGTTGAGTTTGTCGATCGCGAGTGGCCTTTGTAAACAGTCGCGGGTTACGCCGCGACGAGATGGTAAGATTCGCCCAAACAAAATCGTTACTAAAACACCTGGCATAACATTTTCAGATTTAGAAATCCGCGTGGGCACACGGTTAATACATTCGGATTGCGCGTGACCGCCTCAATCACGCGTGGCGTGATTGATACACAAACATTGGTAAGACAAAACTCCGACGATCGATCGAAACGACGCGACGCAACACTGCCCCCAGGATTGATCGGCTTGCTGCGTCCGGTAGTAGGTGTGTTTAGTCGGGCGATCTGGCGGCTGGAATTCAAAAACATAGAAAACATACCGGGCGACACTGGCCTGATCGTTGCCGCAAATCACCAAAGCTATGGCGATCCTTTTTGGCTGGCACTTCCCATCAAGCGGCCGATCCGATTTTTGGCTTGGAGTGAAGCGTTTTCCTGGCCCGTCGTGGGCAAGGCCATTGAATTGCTGGGAGCCTGGCCGCTGCAAGTCGAGGGTAGCGACCCGGCTGCCATTAGACGTTCGCTGAACTGGCTGCGCGAAGGTGGTGTCGTAGTGATTTTTCCGGAAGGCGGCCGTGGCCTGCCGGACGGCTCGATGATTCACATGAAGGGCGGCGCGGTGCGCATGGCGCTGGAAGCGGGCGTTCCTATTCTTCCGGTGACTATTCGCGGAGGAAACAAGGTGTGGCCGGCAAGCCAAACCTTACCGCGCCCGGGAAAAGTTGAGATCATCTATCACCCGGTTATTCACGTCGAGCAACTGTCTGGAGAAGAGACGCGCGCCTGTGCGCGGCGCGAGACTGACCGGCTGGCCAACGTCATTCGTTCGGCGCTCTAACTATTCAGCACGCGCATCATCGCGTCGTGCACCCGACCATTTGTGGCCAGAACTTTAGGCGTGTAAATATCCAGGGGCGCTCCGCGATAATCCGTCACGCGCCCGCCGGCTTCCTCAATCAACAACACCCCCGCCGCCACATCCCAGGCGTTGAGGCCATCTTCCCAAAAGCCATCAAAGCGGCCACAGGCAAGATAGGCGAGATCGAGCGCCGCCGAGCCGTCGCGTCTGACCGCTTGTGCAGTCATGGTGAAGTTAACAAAATCGCGCGCAAAGTTTGGCCGCTCGCGAACGTTGTAGGGAAAACCAGTGCAGAGCATCGCGGCGTTCAAATCGTCAACGGTGGAGACGCGTATGGGCCGTTCGTTCAGGGTGGCGCCTTGTCCACGTTCGGCGGCGAACATTTCATCTCGCGTCGGATCGTAGACGACGCCGATCTCGACTGCTGCGGCGCGCTCCACTGCGATCGAGACGCAGAAGCACGGGTAACCGTGCGCATAGTTTGTAGTGCCGTCGAGCGGATCGATGATCCACTTCCAATCGCTCTTTCCCGCCGCCATTTCATCGCTGGCGCCTGACTCTTCAGCAAGAATCGCATGGCGTGGGTAATGAGACTTAATGCGCTCGATGATTAGTTTTTCCGCAGCCAGATCGGCTTCCGTCACCAGATCGATGTCGCCTTTGTTTGATACCTGGGCGCGCCCAAGGCGATCGATGAGAACACCACCGGCATCGCGCGCGGTTTGAATGACGAAGTTAAGCAAGCCTGCTCTCTCTTAGTGTGGATTGAATTTCAATGGCAAGCATATATCAAACACTGATTGCCAGCGAATGGCGCGCCATTCGGATACTCATGTAGTTTGGATTGGTAGATTATTGCCGATTCACATTAAGCCTTAGTGGCAACGAGCCCTCGCTTGCCATTGACATAACTTTTGCGCGAGTTATCCTAGTCCGCGATTCTTACTCACCGCCGTTTCTTTCACGATGACTTGAGGGAGATATTTGTTTATGAAAAGGTCCGCCTCGTTTTTGCTCGGCATAATTATCTTCGTTGCCGCTGCCAGCGCTGCTTTTGCCTGGGGCGACGATGGCCACCAGACGGTGGGCAAGATAGCTTCGTTACGCATCAAGCCGCGCACGGCCCAAAAAATCGCGCAAATCCTCAAGCCGGGGGAAACCCTCGCGAGCGTTGCCACCTGGGCCGACACCGTTAAAGAGCGCGTGGGCAAAACCGATCCTGATCCGGATACGAACGCGTTTCTTCAGGACGTGGTCTATAACGAGAAAAACCGCGAATGGCACTACGACGATCTGCCGCTCAATTGCAAGAACTATCAAACTTGCACTGGTTTCACTCCCGACAACGACATCGTGCACATGCTGAATATTTGCATTCGCACTTTGCAGGGACACCCTGATCCAAATCATCCGCTTACCCAGCGTAACGCTTTACGTCTGCTGGTCCACTTTCTGGGCGACATTCATCAGCCATTGCACGTCGGCTGTGGCTTCATTGACCTCAATGGCCCAAACCACACGATCCTTATTGTTCGCAACCCGGCAGTTATCAAGCAAAAGAATCTTCCGAGTGATAAAGGCGCGAACGATCTAATCATCGATAACGATCGCAAGAATTTGCATTCGTTCTGGGATTTCACTCTGGTGACGTCATTGATGAACGTAGTCGGGCAGGAGATCACATCTGATACCTTGGGCGCCTTCCTGGAACAGAATGTGAAACCTGAGTCGAGCTGGAATCCGCACGGGCCAGTCGGCAGTTGGGCCGCGCAATGGGCCACCGATTCGCTGCGCCAGTCGCGAGATCATACTTACCAATCTGTGAAAATCACCGGTCAGCGAACGATTCCCGTGCTTAGCCACGGTCAGCCTGTGGTGAGAGATGGGCAACCAGTCATGCAGACCGTTTTCGATATTACTCGTGCGACCAATTACGAAGCGGTGAACCGCGAGTTGGTTCGACAGCAGTTGGCCAAGGGCGGTTATCGTTTGGCAAAACTGCTCGATGCAATCTTCGCAACAAATTAGATCTAGACAGGATTTACCCGATTCACATATTTAAGAAACCCACTAAACAGTTTCAGTAATCTTGTTCATCCTGTTAATCCTGTCTACGTTTCCTGTCCCGGTCCCGCAACATGTATAAAATCAGTCTCGCGCAAAAGTTTTCGCTAATCGATGACTATTGGAATCCGCGCATCGTCGGCGAACTCAATGGCCAATACTTGAAGCTGGTAAAGTTTCAGGGACCATTCACCTGGCATCATCACGACAACGAAGACGAAATGTTTCTGGTGGTCCAGGGCCGGTTTCGCATGGAGTTTCGCGAGCCGCAGGATGAGGTCGCCTCGTCCGTGCCAAGCAAAGAAATATGGCTGGAGCAAGGTGAATTCTGTATTGTACCTCGCGGCGTGGAACACCGGCCGGTTGCTGAGCAGGAATGCCAAGTTCTCTTATTTGAGCCGGCTACCACGCTGAACACCGGGAACGTCAAGAATGAATTCACTGTTCCTGTTCTCGAACGGGTCTGAACAAATCACCGTAGATTTCGTATTAAGTAAACGAACCATAACCCAGACATGGAGGCTTACAACGTGAGCAAACATCCCTATTTCCTCGCTTCGTTTCTAATTGTTGGATTGCTGGCAAGCGCACCGGTGCGGGCGCAACATCCTGTTGCGATACACGCCGCGACCACTGCGACTGTCAGCAGCGCAACACCTTCAAAGCCCGTTTCACAAATCGTCAGTTCACTGGCTACCCTGCCGGAAGCCGACACGCTGATCTACATCAACCCGCAGCGAATTCTCAACGAGGTAGTGCCCAAGTTCATGCCGGCGAAAGACGTCGAGGGCATGCGCAAGGCTTTCGATGATGTTCGGAAGAACGCGGGTATCGATCCGACCAAGGTCGATTACATCGTGATCGCGGTCCGCTTTAAGAAGCCAACAGCCGATCTCAACTTTCAGCCCCCGGAATTTCTGGCGGTTGCGAGTGGCGACTTCAGTGCCGACTCGCTGTTGGGGCTGGCGCACATGGCTTCGCAAGGCAAGTTGCGCGACGAGAAATATGGAACAAAAACGCTGGGGTTGATGACTATAGATCCGTTGGTGAAAATGGCCGAGCAGAACCCGTTGCTCAAGTCATTCACGGAGGTTGGCATCGTTTCGCTCAGCGCGAATACGATTGCTGTCGGCACTCCGGGTTATCTGCGAGCCGCCATTGATGCCAGCGATGGCAAGGACCGCATCAGCGCCGACACGCTGAATTCCCTGGTGCGCGATCCTAACGCACTGGTCAGCGTCGCGGGTGCACCGTGGCATTCGTTTGCAAAGAGTTTTGGCATGCTGGGAACCGGAACTACCGCGCGCGCGCCCCGCTGCGAATCGAAGATCGGCGACTTTTACTTAGCGCTAACGATGGATGCGACGAATTTCATGCTGCGCGGAGTCTCAAATGCTGACAATCCTGACACGGCAAAGATCATCAGCAAACTGTATTCGGGCTTACTGGCGTATGCTACACAATCCATTCCCGACGCAACCGCGCAGTCGCTCCTGAAGAACATCGCGATAACTGCCGAAGGCGATGAAGTGCTATTGCGTGCCAATGTGCCGCAGCAAACAATCGTCGACCTGATCCAACAGCAGATGAAGAAACCCGAAACGACCAGTCCGGCCACAGACAAACAACCAATGAAGCACCGGCGCAACAGACGCAGAACGCACAAGTGAAATTCTGCCGCGGCTGTGCGCGGATTAAGAAGGGATCGAATAAAGCAAGAGGCACCACGGCTGTCTTGACTCTCTTAGTTGAGATCCGCGTTCATCCGCGGAAATCGCGGCTAATTGAACTATGTCGAAGACAAACAGGCCACGCATCTCGCGTGGCCCTTTTTATTGCGGTTTGATTGTAACTGGATGAATTAACGTTTTAGCCCTCCTTCTCAAGTTCTGCTCAAGAATTCCTCAACCCGGCCTGACTATCGTTACAACAGAAAAAAGCATTTCGCTCTTTCTACTATCTTTTGCCGTTGTAACCACTCAATTCTTCCGGTGCCGCCGGAAGTTCCATCCGCAGGAGGCCGCCATGTTCCGTCGTCTAAGAACCGTCCGTTCCGGTTTTTCTACCTTCACTTCAAGCCGGCTAAGGATTTCGCTGGTTATGGTGTTTTGTTCGTTGGCGCTCGCTTCAGCGGCCAGTTTCGCACCCGCGACATTCAGCGCTGCGCGAGCGGCGTTGGCCTCCCCGAGCTCGATGATGGCAATCACGCCCAGTAGCGGCAACACGTTAACGGACAGCAGTGGACCGTTGACCTTCACGGGTGGTCCATACTTCGTGGCCAATCCATCGTCCCAGGTGGATGGCAACCCGACGTGCAATGCGGCGCTGCCCTGTGATGAGTACACTTTTAACGTTTCTGTTAGTGACGCCACCTCGCGGAATAAATATGTGCGCATTGAAGTCAACTGGCCGGTGGTGGGCGAAGCACAGTTTGACCTATATGTTTTCGACGGTTCGACCGCTTCTGGAAAGCTGATTGCGAAATCGCTTGGCGATCAAACTTATGTCGCGCCCGATGTCGCATTGATTCCGGCAGTACCGGCGACTAATGGAATTTATACGCTTCGTCTCGTTCCTTTCCTTCCGTTTGGTCAGAGTATTACTGGAACGATTAACCTGGTCGATATTCCCACCGCCGCGCCGGCAGATCCCGGCGTCGCGCCCAGTTTCTCGAACCATGTCTCTCCGGGCAGTATGGGAAACAATGCCGGCGAGCCGTCGATCGGCATTGACTGGGCGCCCAAGGTTGCAAGTCTTAGAAACGACGCCAACAAAACAAATACCGGCGGTGTGGCGTTCTTTCAATCAGGGCGTAACACGTTACGGGTAAGCTTCGACGATCGCACCACTCCGTCGAACGCACTATGGGAAGATAAATCCGCTACAACGGTGCAGCAGTTTGTGCTTTCCGATCCGATTGGTTTCGTTGATCGGCAAACAGGGCGTGTGTTCTCGCTTGATTTGCTCGGCGGCGAAGGAAACAGCCTGGCTGCATTTTCCGATGACGATGGCAACTCGTGGACACCGATGCAGGGTGGTGGCGCCCCTGCCGGTCCAGATCACGAAACACTTGGTGGCGGGCCTTTCAATAATGCGGCAGTGCCGGCGCCGCCTCCGCATCCTTTATATCCAAACGCCATTTACTACTGCTCACAAAACATTGCCGGCGGCGCCGAATGCTCGCGCAGTGACGATGGCGGTCTAACATTTGGTCCAGGTGTCGACATCTTCACTCCGACGCAATGCTACGGCGGAATTCATGGCCACGTTAAAGTTGCACCGGACGGGACGGTATATGTGCCTAACTCGTCATGCACGTCTGGGAACGGCGGCAGCCAGGGCATGGCAGTTTCGCGCGACAACGGTTTAACCTGGCACGACTCAACCGTGCCGACGAGTACGGGTAGCGGCGACCCTTCTGTCGGTATTGACGCAGATAACAATGTATTCATCGGTTACGTAAACGCGGACGGCCGACCTCACGTCGCGGTCACGTCGGATCACGGTACCACATGGTCCAAAGACTACGACGTCGGAGTGCCGGCTGGTTGCAATCCTGCTGCCGATCCTAATCCGGCGTACGCGCCGTGCCGAATCAAAAGCGCAGTGTTCCCGGTTGTGGTCGCGGGCGATAAGGGCCGCGCGGCCTTCGGCTTTGTTGGTACCACCAGCGGCGGAAACTACCAGGATGAAGCGTCGTTTCAGGGTACCTGGTATTTTTACGTGGCGACGACTTTTGACGGGGGAAATACCTGGTCCACCGTTAACGCGACTCCGGGCGATCCGGTACAGAAGGGATCGATCTGCCTTGGCGGCCTAACCTGTGGCACTGACCGAAATCTGCTCGACTTCAACGATATGTCCATTGACAGGGAAGGTCGCGTGTTGGCGGCGTATGCTGACGGCTGCGTTGCGTCTGCTGGATGCGTCGCGCCAAATTACTCGGGTCGCTCAAAGAAGGCGGCGATTGTTCGTCAGTCGGACGGCCGGCGAATGTTTGCCGCGTTCGATGCGAGCGGCACCCCGACACCCACCCCAACTCCGACGCCTACGACTGACAATCCCTGCTATACGCCGGGACCGGTAGTTGTTAGCGACGGCGCCACGAATGATGCCAGTGACGCGCTCTCGATTCATGACATCATCAGCACTTCAGTCGCTTATCCCTTTGTCAGCGACAGCGCGCCTGACCAGCTTGTTTTCACGATCAAGGTCGGCTCACTCACGGCTTTAACGCCGGGCAGTTTCTACTACTCGTCGTTCACAGTTGATGGTGCGCCTGCAGCTGCTGGAAAAGTTTACGGCGTGCGAATGGTGGTTGACGCAGCGGGCGCAGCTACTTTTGAAAGCTACCTTGCCGGTGCGTCCAATGGTGGAACTGTCGACGGCCGTTTTGTAACCGCGTCTCTTCCCGCCGAAGCGGGCAGCGCTTACAACGCAAACGGAACAATTACCATCATCGTCAAACCCAGCAACGTCGGCGTGAATGGCAGCGGCCATAGTTTGACGAACTGGAACGGCGCGGTGGCTGCAACCGCAGCGGGTGTTATTACCGGAATCCTGGATGCAATGCCATCGGGCAGCTCGACGGCAACTATCACCCGCGGCGGCAACAGCTTCCCGGTGAACAGCAACCAGACTTGCAAAGTCGGCGGCACGCCGACGCCCACACCGACACCAACGGCAACACCAACGCCGACGGTTTCGCCAACTCCAACAGCAACACCGACGCCCGGGGCCGGTGGACCAAGCTACATCAATTACTATCCGCCCTCTGGAGTCGCTGAAGATTTTGGCGAACCATCAATCGGCGCGAATTGGAAGTCCGGAAAAATAATGTTCTTCGGCGGCTTCTCGCCTTACGCGTTGCGCGTGGGCTTTAACGACGCCACCACGCCGGCAACGGTTACCTGGGACCAGACTAACTTGCTGGTGGCAGCAACACCGCGAGCTTTTGGCGATCCCATTTTGTTTACAGACCGCGGCACGGGTCGCACCTTTGTATCCCAATTGTTTGGTCTGACGCCATTCAACGGCATGGACTTTACGGATGACGACGGCGCCACCTATCTGCCCAGCCAGGGTTCCGGCATTGGCAGCGGCATTGACCACCAGACGATTGGCGGTGGTCCATTCCACGCGCCAATTCCAACCGGCGCAGCCTATCCGCACTCGGTGTACTACTGCGCTCAGGAAGGCCTGAACAGTAATGGCACGGGCATCGCAAACTGCGCGCTCAGCATTGACGGTGGCGTGACTTTTGGACCAGCAGTTCCAGTCTATGCTCTTTCAGTTAACGGTTGCTTCCCATTGCACGGCCACATGAAGGTTGGGCCAGACGGCACTACTTATTTGCCAAACCGCAAATGCGGGGCGGGCGCCGGACTTGTGCTAACTGAAGATAATGGTGTGACGTGGTCAGCCCGGACAGTGCCGAATTCGACCGTCGGCGACAGCGATGCCTCACTGGGCATTGCTACTGATGGCACGCTGTTTCTGGGTTACGAAGGAGCGGATGGCCATGCCTACATCGCGGTATCGCGTGACAAGGGAACGACCTGGACCAATCCTACAGACGTTGGGACGCAACTAGGATTGCAGAACGCAATCTTCCCGGCGGTTGTCGCGGGCGACGGCGGCCCGAACGCGCGCGCGGCGTTTGCCTTCTACGGCAGCACCAGTCCGGGCGATCAGGACGATCCCGCATATCGCGGCGATTGGTACCTGTTCATCTCTTCCACCTTTGACGGCGGTCAGACATGGACCACCGTGAACGCCACGCCTGGCGATCCGATCCAACGGGATGGCATTTGCACGCGTGGATTCCAGGGCTGCACAGTGCCACGCAACCTACTCGACTTCTTCGACGCCACAGTCGACAAGGAAGGCCGCGTCGTTGTTGGTTACCAGGATGGCTGCATGGGCGCATGCGTTCAGGCAGGTCCAAACTCAAACACCAAGAAGGGCGTGATCGCGCGCCAAAGCGGCGGCAAGCGCATGCTGGCGGCATTCGATTCCGGCAATCCCACGCCAACGCCTACGCCGACACCGTCACCAACGGCGACGCCAACCCCGACGCCCGGTCCCATCACGCCGATCTACCAAAAGGGCGGCATGACCTTTAGTCCAAACGTCGCCTTGCGCGCGTCCGTAACTGGACGCGACGGTGAACCAAGCTTGCGCGTTGATAGATTCGGCAATGCTTACGTGGCGGGCATCCGCGGCGTGCCGGCGGGCGTAGACCTTTGGTACCTGGATCTAAATCCCAGCAGCACAACCTACGATCCGTTTATGCGTAATCCGATTTATCGAGGACAACCGGATCAGTTCTCACCTGATGAATCATTCGAGTTGGGCGCAGACGGCGGTGGGGACGTGGACCTGGCAGTCGGCTTTGATGAATCGACTCCGGGCAATCCACCCTACCTGGCATTTAGCAGTCTGGCGGCCGCAAATATTTCGTCGGCACGCTCGACTGACAGGGGTGCAACTTTCACGAAGAACCCTGCCGGCAACGTAACCGGTGGTCTACCAGGAGACGACCGCCAGTGGATGGAATTCCTGGGTAAGGATTCCGTCTATCTGATTTATCGCACTCTGGATCCGGCAATCGCATTTGTGCAGCGCTCAAATGACGGTGGCTTGACTTATGGACCAGCGCGCGAAGTGGGCACAATCGGACAGGTTGGCGGCGTCACCGTTGACCAAAACGACGGCACTGTTTACCTCAGCGGCTCGAATGGCGTAGTGGCGGTGGGTACGCCGGCGTCGCCTGGAGCAGAACCGTTAACTTACACAATTCACACCGTTGCCCCCGGCAACGCACACATCTTCTTCACGGTGAAAGCCGCGAAGGACGGCACCGTTTATGTTTGCTACTCCGACGGCACCGGTGTGTTCATCAAATATTCGAGGGACAAAGGGAACAACTGGAGCCCTGCAGTGAGAGTTAGTGATGGACCAGAAACAGCAACCAGTATTCTGCCCTGGATGGAAACAGGATCAACGCCCGGATCCATCGGCGTGGTCTGGTATGGCAGCACAGCGAGTTCGAACAACGACAATGCAAACTGGAAGGTATTCTTCGCGCAGAGCTTGAACGCGACAGATGCGAACCCAGTGTTCCGCCAGGTTGAACTAAGCGATCACTTCATTCACGGCAGTAATATTTCCGAGTCGGGCTTGCCGGTTATCCCGGGCGCCGCGCCCAACCGTAACCTGCTCGACTACTTCCAGATTGGATTTGATCCAACCGGCGCCGCGGTGGTCGCCTACACGGACGATCACAACGACGCTGACGGAAATACCTACGTGGCCCGTCAAATCAGTGGACCAGGCGTTAAGGGCACGGACATTCCAGCGCCGGCCGAAGGCAGCGCCTTGCCGCCGCGAGTAACCAGACCAGCAAATAGCCCACAGGTGATCGACTATGCCCAGGACGCGAAGACAGGCTTGTTAACCGTTCTGCCGGTGAACGATCCGTTGGATATTCTTTCGGTCAAGTACTCGACTGAACCGGGGGCGAATGGACCAGTGCTGGTCACGACGATGAAAGTCTCTGACCTGTCCACGGTCCTGCCGCTGTCGAATTGGCGCATGAGTTTCACCGCCAACGCGCCTGATTCGCGGATGAGTCCAACCGGAGACTACACATTCGGACTTTCGGATCGCGGCGATCAGTTCTTCCTGCGTGCAACGACGGACGCGACTGGCGCTCGCACTTACACCTACGGCACCGCGGTCAGAGAACATCAACACCGAGGCTTGATTGCCTATACCGATCGCGGCGCCGCGGACAGCGGTTCATTCGATTCGGCGACAAACACAATCACGGTCAAGGTGTCGCTCAGTAAACTGAATGCTTCGCTGGCAGCAGGACGCGCTCCGCTCGGTTCAGGTTCGATCCTGGTGGGGCTGCGCGGCAACGCCTATACGACCGGCGACGATAATCCTGCTGATAGAAACGATCGTGCTAAGTCGGACGTTACGCGCGGTGGCACGCAGTATGCGATTAACAGTCCGCCGACTACGGTGCTGACTGCCAACCCAACTTCAGGAGCGCCGCCTTTGCTCGTTAGTTTCGATGGCTCAGGCTCGACAGATCCTGATCCGGGCGACACGCTAACTTACACGTTTAATTTCGGGGATGGTTCAGCGCCGGTTACGCAAGCAAGCGCTAACATCACACATACTTACAACCAACTCGGGAAGTACACTGCGAGTTTGACTGTCAAAGACTCGAGCGGATTCACGGGCAACACCGCTACGGTTGAAATCAATGTCACCAACCGTCCGCCAACCGCGGCCTTGAGCGCAACGCCAACCAGTGGTTACGCTCCGCTGCCAGTGAACTTTGATGGATCTGCTTCCAGCGATCCGGACCCCGGAGACTCAGTCGCGTCGTACACATTTGATTTCGGTGACGGCGCCGTAGTCACTCAGTCGGGCGCGAAGATTGCGCACACTTACAACGCCGGAGGTATCTACACCGCGAAACTTACGGTAGCGGATACGCACGGCAGCACCAGCACTAACACGGCGCAGGTGCAGATCACCGTTAACAACCGGCCGACAACCGACTGCATGGAAGAGGATGACGCGCGCATCACGTATTCCGACGGCTGGCACAATGGCACTTCGACCAGCGCCAGCGCCGGACACTTCCGTTGGCACCAGGGCAAGTCACCGAGCCATACGGCTGGAGTTGACTTCAGTGTTCCAGCCAATGGCACCGGCGTGTTTGGTTACCGTTACGCCAAGAGCACGAAGGGCGGAACGGCTGAAGTGTTCATCGATGGTGTCTCGCGCGGCACGATCAACTACAAGGGTAGCGCGGGTTCAGACAAGTCGCCTGAGTTCGGAGGTGGAGGCGTGGCCTATGAAGCGCGTTACGACGGACTCGCGGCGGGTTCGCACCGCTTCGAGCTGCGTAACATGGCGGACAGTGTGTTCATCGACGGCTTCTGCCTGACTGTTACGGTGGCGCCCCAGGTTGTCACCAATTCAGGAAGCTCGGGCGGCGGCGCCACTACGCAGAGCACCTTTACCGGTGCGCCTGCTGCCGGGCCCGGACAAAGCACAAGCAACGACTCATTTGTAAACGCTGGTCAGGAGTCGAAGAGTAATGTCACGCTCGGAACAGATGCGCGCGCGCTGTCGATAGTGGCAGAAACAAATGGAGACCTTCCGGTGAAGTTGGCGCTGGTGAGTCCAACTGGCCTGACACTGCAAATCGTAGATGCGGTGAATGGGGTTGCTGTACTTACCACGCCGGTGACGCAAGGCGGCATCTACACCGTCAAGGTGATCAACGTCAATCTGGGACCGGTCCAGGTTTGGACGGTGGCTACACCAACAGTTGCCAGGTAACAATTGGCGGGATTCGTCCCGCCTGGCTTACTGGCATAACGGGGGCGGACCTGGTATCCGCCCCCTTTTTTTCTGCCGATTGCGGCTGTGCCGGTCGTTCACTTCGTTTGCTCTTCCTAACCTCACGCCTTATAAATATTGTTCCAACTCATGGATCCGATGACTTCAGCAGTGGCCGTTCTGACGGCAATGATTACGCCGGCGGTTTTGATTTCCGCGTGCGGCAGTATGATTCTTTCCACTTCGTCCCGGCTGGGGCGGGTGGTCGATCGGGTGCGCGCGCTTTCGGACAAGCTAAACGAACTTTTCGGCAAGGATGCGGATGAAACCAAAGATCGCCAGGCAATTATTTTCGCGCAACTCGACAAGCTCACCAGCCGCGCTCGCATCCTGCAACGCGCGATGGTTACTTTTTATTTAGCAACGGGAATGTTTGTTGCGACCAGCGTTGCGATTGGCGTTGTAGCCTTCGTGCCAAATAGGCCACGCTACAATATGGTGCCGGTTGTCGTTGGTCTGCTCGGTGCCTGCTTTCTTTTCTACGGCAGCATGTTATTGATTTTCGAAGCGCGGCTGGCGCTAAGCACGATTCATGCGGAGATGGATTTTATCTGGCGCCAGACGACGCGCGCGGCTCCTGCCGAAGTGGTTGGGCAATATAAACCACACTTCGTGCACTTTCGATCGCGCAAATAATTTCGGGAAGTGGCATAGACTTCAGTCTGTGCCTAACTAGGAAACACACAGGCTAAAGCCTGTGCTACTACAATCGGATGAAACCGTCGTATCTTAATTTGCTTCGGAATGGCGAGCTGGCAATTCGTGTAGCCGCCCTTGAGTCGCTGCTTGAGCGCTGCACTGTATGCCCGAAAGATTGTCTTAACAACCGTTTGAATAACGAAATTGCGGCTTGCTATTCCGGCCGGCTGCCTGTCGTTTCTTCTTACACTGCTCACTTTGGCGAAGAGCCGGCGCTGGTCGGCACGCGCGGCGCCGGAAACATTTTTTTCGGGAACTGCAATCTGCGCTGCGCCTATTGCCAGAACTACCAAATCTCGCAAACGCACAAAGAACAACTGAAGAACGAAATCAGGCACGAGCGTCTGGCAGACATCATGCTGGAGCTTCAGGAAAAAGGCTGCCACAACATAAACTTCGTTTCGCCGACTCACTTTGCACCGCAGATGGCGCGCAGCATTCTCATCGCTGCCGAAAAAGGTTTGCACCTTCCTATTGTTTACAACACAAACGCTTACGATTCCGTTGAAGTATTGCGGCTGCTCGATGGCCTCGTTGATGTCTATCTACCCGATTTGAAATACGCGGAAAGCGAAGCGGGGTATCTCTATTCCAAAGTGAGTGGCTACAAAGATCACGCGCGGCGCGCAATCGCGGAAATGTACCGGCAAACTGGCGCTGAGCTGGTGTTCGATGAAAACGGGTTGTTGCAGCGCGGCCTGATTGTTCGGCTGCTGGTTTTGCCAAACGAAATTGGCGGCATACGCGAGTCGCTGGAATGGATTAGAGACGAGCTGAGTCCGCGCGTGGCGATTTCATTGATGGCCCAGTACTACCCGACGCATCAGGCGGCGACTAATAATCGTTTCCTGCTGCTCTCGCGCCGTGTTTCGGAAACGGAATGGCTGCGCGCGGTTAATCTGCTGGATGAGTTTGGAATAGAAGAAGGCTGGATGCAGGAGTTTGATGGTTCAGCTTTTTACTACCGACCGGACTTTGAAAATGCCGAGACACCCTTCAAGGACATTCGGGACTTTAACCGTTGAGATGATCGCGAAGACAGCGGGGGCATGCCCACCTTCCCCACCTGCGAATAGACCGCGCGTCTGGTGGTCGGTCCTGGAAAGCCTCTCAAATCAGATTTAAGAACACGCCTCCCCTAAGCTCGGGGTGAGGGGGCGCGACAGCGGCGAAGTTCCTTGGTTTGTAAAGCAAACTGTCAGTTTGCGGTGGCTAGTTAGCACTCAACCTGGATGGCTGGCAACCGCCGCAAACTAACAGTTTGCTTTACGATTCTTCAACCGTGACGCCATGCCAGAAGGCAATGCGATCCTTGATCTCGGCAGCGGCAGGTTTTGGATCGGAATAGTACCAGGCGGCGTCGCCGTTTATCTCGCCGTTAACTACGACATCGTAGTAACTCGCCTCGCCCTTCCAGGGACAGATCGTATGGCTGGTGCTCGGTTGCAGATATTCGTTGTTGACCGAATCGCGCGGGAAATAGTGATTGCCTTCAACGACAACCGTGTCGTTGCTTTCCGCGATTACTGCATTGCTCCAGATAGCTCTCATAGCCGTGAATCGTTAAATCGTGAATCGTAAATGGTAGGAGCCAATTTCACTCGTTTTCGTGAATTGACTGAGAGTTGTAATTCGCAACCGCTTTTTCTATTTACGATTTACTATGCACGATTTACGATTTACGAGTTCGCTGCCGCCGCTGACTGCCGGCAAAATTGTTATCTCACAAGTGTCGGGTAATTGCGTGTCGAGCATCTCTTTGTGCCTGACATTTTCGTCATTAATAAAAATGTTGACGTGCGGCCTGAGCTGACCGCGCTCGTTAACCACACGATCACGCAAGCCGACGTGCTGTTGCCATAAACTGTTTAGAGCCTGGCCAACAGTTGCCGGTGTCGAGTCCAAAACTATACGGTTCTGCCCGTTCGTAAAATCAGTTAAGAAGCCGGCAACATTTACAGTAATCATGTTTGAGTTGCACCAAACTGACAGTTTGCTTTACGCGTTCCAGGTATTCGTTAAGGCAGGATGCCTTCAGGAACCAGCCACGGATGCATGTCAATCTTTAAGCTTTGCGGCTCAACAACGGACAGGCTCGAGTTTTTTCTATTCCAGTCTGAACTATTGGACTACCGCCGTCTTCACGCAAACGACTGGAGGCAAGCTCTCCTGAATCGCGCCCCAGGAATCGCCGCCATCTCTCGATCCAAACAACTTGCCGTTGCGGGTGCCGAAATAAATTCCGGTCGGTTTTAAGGTGTCCGCCGACATGCCATCGCGCAAGACGGTTTCCAGGGCATTTTCCTGTGGCAAGCCGTTCGTTAGCGCTTCCCACGACTGTCCCTCATTTCGCGTGCGATAAACTCGCATCTTCCCTTCCGGTGTACAACGAAATTCGTCTGACTCCATCGGAATGATAAAGACACTGTTCGCGTCGTTTGGATCAACCTCCAGCGCAAATCCAAAATCCGAAGGCACACCATTCGCCACGTCATTCCACGAATCACCACCGTCATCGCTGCGATAGAGTCCCCAATGGTTTTGCAAAAACAAACGCTCGGGATTCGCAGGATGGCTGACGATCTTGTGCACGCACTGGCCCCATTCCGGAAAGCGCTGTTCGGGCGGCAGAAATTGCGCACGCACTCCTTTATTCCGCGGCTGCCAGTTTTCTCCGCCGTCATCGGTGCGATACACGCCACCGGTTGAGATCGCTATAAACAAACGTTTTGGATTCGACGGGTCAGGCAGGATCGTGTGCAAACACAAGCCGCCACCACCCGGCATCCACTGCGGACGGTGTGGATGGTCGTACAGTCCTTTGACCAGTGACCACGAAGCGTCGGCATCCGTCGACTTGAACAACGCCGCCGGCTCAACACCGCAATAGAGAGTGTCCTGCTCTCCTGGGTGGCCTTGCGCGATCTGCCAGATTTGTTTCACTGAAGAGTCGGTGTCCTCAGGAAACTTAACGCCATAAGTTTCCGGCTCAGTCCAGGTCTTGCCGTAATCATCAGACGAACTCAAGTACGAACCCCAGAATGAACTATTGACGGCCGCCCACAGACGCTTCCGTCCGTTGCGGTCGTCATAAGCCATCGCGTAAATCGCGCGACCCGGAAAATACGGGCCGCCAACATCCCAAGTCGCGCGCGCACTTTCCGAACGAAGAATGAATGCGCCTTTCATCGTGCCAACGAGTAACAACACGTCTCCCGAGGCGGCATCAACATGTTTTGCTTCAGGCATAAGGGAACCCCCAACTAAGCAAGCAGGATGAATAGCGTGTGCGCATTATAAATCACCACCAAGCGTGCGGCGAAACAAACTCAAGAATTCTGATCCGATTAACCGTATATAAAGGCATTCGGAAAACTGTGAAGCACTAATGGGTTGCCCGGCACGTGCCGGAATGTCCGGAGACTTTCTGTTTCTTCATGTCCATTGAAGTAACATCTATCGCCCCCGACGGGAGACGTTTTTCCCTACGCACAATTGCGGCCACTGTTCGCAATCACCTGCCCGATTCCCCGCTCTCCAGCAAACAGCTTGTCACCCGGTTCGCCTTTGGCTTGCTCGCCTTCGCTGCGGTTGCCGGCGCCGATGCGTTGTTGCGTTCTTATAAGTGCTACTCTCGAATCATCGATGCGCGTCTGGCAAGCGGTTATCTCACCAGTCGTCCTGGCCTTTACGCCGCGCCGCGCACCATCGGGCGTGGAGAGAAACTAACCAAACAAGATCTGATTCAAGCGTTACGCCGGGCGGGATACGTGGATTCAGCCAACAGCAACGTCTGGAACGGCAGCTTTCGCGAAACTACCTCGACTATAGAAATCAGTCCCGCCGAAGCAAATGGAATTAAGCCGGCCGTTGTCACAGTTCTCTTTAAGAATAATCGTGAGATAGAAGCGTTACTTGCCGGCAACCTTACGCTGGACACTTTCGCGCTGGCACCCGAAGTACTCACCAACGACCTTTCTTCAAAGACTGGTGAACCCGATAACGTAACCTACGTTGAAATTCCACCAGTACTCAATCACGCCATTCTCTCGATCGAGGACCAACGGTTCTTCGAACATCCGGGCGTCGATGTTTGGGGAATTGCACGCGCGCTGGTACGCAACGCCGGTGATGATCGGCTGGGCCAGGGCGGCTCAACCATCACTCAACAGCTCGTAAAAAATACTTATCTTTCTTCGGAAAGAACTCTCGCGCGCAAATACGCCGAGGCCATGCTCGCGTACGCGTTGGAGCGGCGACTGTCCAAGCAGGACATCTTTGCGCTCTATTGTAACGAAATTTACCTGGGACAACGTGGCGCTGTCGGAGTGCGCGGCGTAAGACAAGCTGCGCGTGTCTACTTTGGAAAAGAATTGAAAGACGTCTCGATTGCGGAAGCGGCGACAATCGCGGGCATGATCCAGGGCCCCGCGCGTTACTCGCCGGTACATCACGCCGAAGCCGCACAAGCGCGCAGGAGTCTTGTCCTGGAAGCAATGCTGCGCGACGGGTGGATTACAAACGACCAGGCGAAGAGCGCCGGAACGGAGCCCATTGCTTTGTCTCCGCTAAAGGACGTTGCCTCCGTGGCTCCTTATTTCGTCGACTACGTCGACCGCATGTCAGTTCAATATGAAGTGCAACCGGCACGCGAAAAAATCTACACCACCATCGACCTCAACCTGCAACGGCTTGCGGAAAATGCTTTGCAGCAGCAGTTGGACCGACTCGCAGTTGCGTACAAAGATGTCGCAGCAAAGCCGCAGGGCGCGTTGGTCGCGCTCGATCCGAAGACTGGCAACGTGCTGGCAATGGTTGGTGGCCGCGACTATGCCGAGTCGCAGTTGAACCGAGTTACCGATGCGCGAAGACAACCAGGATCTACGTTTAAGCCTTTCGTTTATGCGGCAGCGCTGGAAGATGGCATGTCGCCGGTGCAAACCTTCAGCGACGCGCCCCGCGAGTTTGTCTATGACCGCAACAAGGTTTATCGCCCGGCCAATTTCGGGAGCGGTTATTCGCTGAGTGAGGTAACGATGCGGACCGCGCTCGTAAAATCTCTTAATGTGGTTACGGTAGACGTTGCTTTGCAAACTGGCTTGGCGCGCATTGCAAATCTTGCTTCTGATTTTGGGCTGCCACGGCCGGAGCGCTATCCCGCGATGGCGCTGGGCACAGAAGAAGTGACACCGCTTCAATTGGCCGCCGCCTATGCCGCGTTTGCAAATGGCGGCCATCGGGTTGAGCCGAGGATCATTGCCAGCGTTGGTGAACCGCCGGCGTTACATCTCAGTAATGGCAACAACGGGAGGCAAGTCATTAGTCCAACGACTGCGTACATGATCACGAACATGCTGGAAGCGGTGGTCGATCATGGCACGGCCCACGCTGCGCGCGGTGCGTTAAAAGGGACGTCCTTCGCCGCCAAAACCGGCACATCGCGCGATGGCTGGTTCGTGGGCTACACGCCAAATTTGGTTTGCGTCGTATGGATCGGATTTGACGACAACCGGCAACTCGGGCTGACAGGCGCCACAGCCGCACTGCCCGCCTGGGTAAATTTCATGCAGGGCGCGGTTGACGCTAGACCGGAGTTGGGTGGCAGAAATTTTGAGTGCCCCGAAGGAATAGAGTTTGTTGAGATCGATGCTGATAGCGGTTTGCGTTCAACTCTTACTTGTCCGCATCGGGAATTGATCGCCGTTACAGAAAGGCTGGCGCCGAATTTGGAATGCTACCGGCATGGGAATCTGCGTGAGTCAGGTGATGGCGCGACGGACCAAACGCAAGAGGCGGAAGTAAACGAACCTATTCTTGCCCAGCATTCCAGAGCACCGATGCCTGCCGGTTCTCTGGCACGGACTCAGGTCAGCGTGGATATTCAGGGAAGGCGCACCCTTGTGAATGCCATGCGATAGCACTGGTTTTCTCTGACATCCGATGTGAGGAGATCTGCCAGTAGATGCAAGCGATGCTGCATCCCGGCTGTGCCGTCCGATATAGGCTTTTGATTTTCGCCTATGTGATCATGCTGGATCATCTCCACCTGTTGACCAATCAGCCGAAAACATCAGCAGAAGTATTGCGATATCTCAAGGGCATAACCGCACGCCGCACCATCGATTACCTGCGTCAAAACAACTTCCAGAGCTCGCTCGCCAAGTTGCAGCACGAAAGCTGGAAGAGGGACCACAAATATTCACTCTGGCAGCAAGAGAAGAGTGTATTTTCAATTTACAGCGGCAATGTTCATGCAGAAAGTAAATTACCTCCACCTAAACCCAGTAAGGGCCGGGTTGGTTGAGAGGGCAATTGACTACCGTTGGTCGAGCGCGAGGATTTGGAAAAAGTGTCCAACTGAGGATGAACCCCTCAACGTTGACTTGAACAACATCGCTTGGAGAAGTGGGCACAGCCCAATCAGGTAATATACTTCCGGAAGGTCACAGAGCTTCCGCACATCAGGCTGCATAGCCGAAATGCACTAACTCTTGCATTTGGGTAAGGCAGAGCTTCCGCACATTAGGCGTCAGAGCCGAAACGCATTATCACCCTGCCTTGTTCTCATCAAACTTTTTCCAGCACGACCTGCGCAATCGCATGTTGAGTGGTATGCGATATTGAAAGATGGGCCACGGTCGCTCCCGAAGCTTCAAATAGTTTTTGTGACTCGCCGTGAAAAGTCAGAAACGGCGCACCGCTTTCCAGTGAACCAATCTCTACGTCCTGCCAACTGATTCCGCCACTCCACCCGGTCTTCAGCGCTTTCAACGCTGCTTCTTTCGCAGCGAAGCGAGCGGCATAATGCTGTGCAGCCACCACGCCACGACTGTCGCAGTAGGCGCGTTCGGCCGCGGTAAAAACGCGCTCAGTGAAGCGCGGCGTGCGCTCGAGTACTTCGCGAATGCGCGCAACTTCGATAATGTCTATGCCAATGGAGACGATCATAAACGACCCGGGATTAGAACACGCCGGCTTCTACTGGCGCGAGCACGAAGGCGTCCGCGCGCTGGTTTGTGCGCCTCTGGAAGACTCAGGTTTCGCCAACGGATTTTCGACCAGAGGCGGCGGAGTCAGTTCCATGCCGGCGAAGTCGCTGAACCTCGCCGGCTTTAACGAGGACGCGGCGGAAAACATTCTGGAGAATCGCCGTCGCTTTCTCAAGCTCTTTCCCGGCCACTGGGCGCTGGCAGGCTGTTGGCAAGTTCATGGCGCCGATGTGCGCGTGGTGAAAAACCTGATCGATGCCAAGCCTGCTGAAGACGCGCACGGTGACACAGTTTACTGCGATGCGATTGTCAGCGACGCGCCCGCGGTGATGGCGGGCGTGAAAACTGCGGACTGCGTTCCCATTTTGATTGGCGATTCACAAACCGGAGCTTTTGCCGCGGTACATGCGGGTTGGCGCGGCACCGTCGCGGAGGTCGCAACTAAAGCACTGGCGCGAATGGTGAACGATTACAAAACCAAGCCGAAGGATGTCGTTGTTGCGATTGGACCGGCCGCGGGCGCGTGCTGTTATGAAGTTGGAAGTGAAGTCATCGATGCGTTCGGCAAACGTTTTGCGAATTCGGCCGACCTATTCAACCCAACGAATGAGGATCATGCCTGTGTCGATTTGATAAAAGCGAATCGCGCGCAACTTACTACGGTTGGTGTGAATGAAGAAAAGATTTACAGCGCGCCGCTGTGCACGATGTGCCGCACGGATCTGTTTTTCTCGTACCGGCGCGAAAAGAATCTGTTTGGAAAGGTCGGACGCTTGATGAGCGTGATCGGGAGGAAGGAAGCAGTTTAGAGTACAAACTTTAGTTTGCGTTCGTTACCCAGGCAGCAAGCTAAAGCTTGGACTCTGAACTGTTTGAGTGCCAGCGAGTCGTTGCACACCCCAAACCCTACACTCTGATCTCATTGCACCTTTAACCACAAACTGACATCGCGGGACTGTGGCGGAAAGCAAACCTCATCATTGCAGCTTTGGTATCGCAGGTGCACCTTCAATTCTGTAGTGCCTGAAGGAAAATTCGCAGGCACGGTCACGTTGAACCTCATCGTCGCGCGGCCTTCATAAACCGATACCCGATTTTTGGAAAATTTGAAGTTGCGCAAGACCGCGCGCGGGTAACTGACGGCACTCACTCGCACTGCTTTTGGCGAATCGATCTTAAGCTGTGTTGCGATCAGAAATTTCCCTAGCGGCCTGTTTGAGTTGACGTGAAAGCCTGAAGGAATATCCATTACCACTGTTGCCTGCACGGTCCGCCCGCGTTGCACTTTGTCCGACGACAGCGCAGCCGTGACGGCAATGTTTGGGGCGGATTGCGGCGACGGCTCGGCCAGAAAATTCGCCGGCGCGATAAGCAGAGTCATCAAGAACAACAGTTGAATTTTTAGTCCCATTTGTTTCCCGAGATCTAAGATAGTTTCGAGTCAGTTCCAAGTTGCTCTAAAGCTTATCGCAAGACATTAGGCGCAGTGTTGCCAAGCCTTCTAGTTCAACGCTACACCGGCAAGATTATTTTCCCGCCGCGCCGCCAACTGACCGCAAGCTGCGAAAATATCCCGACCGCGCGGCCGCCGCACGTAACTGTGAATGCCCTTCGACTCAAGAATCGCTTTGAACATTTCGACTCGTTCCGATGGCGATGGCACATATGGCAGCGGGTCAGCCGGATTGTGCGGAATCAAATTCACTTTCGCGCGCAGACCGTGGCGATTCAGCAGGTTCGCCAGTTGCCTTGCCTGCTGGTCGGAATCATTAACACCGTTCAGCATTACATATTCAAAGGTTACTCGTTCGCCCGGCTTCAAACTCTTTTCAAATTCCTTGCAGGCGCTCAATAAATCCTCGAGTGGCCATTTCTTATTGATCGGCATCAGCTCGTCGCGCAGCTCATCTGTAGCCGCCGCCAAAGAGATTGCCAAATGAGGCCGTGCCGGCATCGTTGCCAGCTCGCGAATGCGCGGCACCACACCGGCAGTGGAAATCGTGACGCGATTGGGAACGATGAACAACCCGCCCGGATCGGCCATGATGCCGAGCGCCTTCATCAGCTCATCGAAATTCAGAAACGGTTCGCCCGCACCCATGCCTACCAGGTTGATTCCTCGCGGCGGCTTAACACCGACGCCATAGGCATCATTGAGCGCGATTATTATTTGTTCGACGATTTCTCCGGCGGTCAACGAACGTAGTAAACCAAGTTGCGCAGTCAGACAAAAAGTACACTGCAAAGGACACCCCGACTGCGATGAAAAGCAGATTGTGTCGCGACGTTCTTCGGGAATGAAAACTGTTTCAACCGGACGGTTGTCATGTGTCTTCATTAGGAAGCGCCGCGTTCCATCTTCCGAAACATAGCGCGATTCGATGCTGAGAGATGAAGCTGTTGCGATTGAATCCAAATGCGCTCGCAAAGCCTTTGGCAAGGCGGTCATCGCTGCGAAGCTTTGCAGCCGCCGTTGATACAGTCCCGCAAAAACCTGTCGCGCGCGATATGCAGGTTCCCCGCTGCGCGCAAAAAACTCAACAAGTTCATCCTGAGTGAACGTCAACAAGTTTACAGGTGGTTCCATCGGTATTTGTATTCTATCATCCGCGCCACGCAGCCTTGGATCAGACGCTTCTTCGCAGCAAACAGAAGCTTTGGGCCACGGTTCAAGCTATAATCAGACTTACCAAAATGTCCTCAATTGCCAATGTTGAGCGAAAGATTAGGCGCATTGAAGGTTTTCGTGTTCGCATCCTTCACCTGACCGGCGCCGACGTTCGCGGCGATCGCGAGGGATTGCCGCAATATGGATATCACCGCGCCTCCGAAAACGATATTACCGTCGAGACCTGGAAAGCACAGCGATTCCGTCCTTCCTATCCAGGTTTCGAAGTTGACGTAGTCGATGCGCGAAGAAACTCGGTTCAGGGGAACACGAAACTGGGAACCGTCAGGGAAACCTACCAGCGCAAATAACAAATGGTGACAGTGGTTGCTGTTTGCAACCAACATCACCATTCATCGTTGCCGTAAATCTTAATTACTGGATAATCGTGAATTTCGCAGCAGGCGCCAGCGCCTGACCGGAAACCCGGTCGCGAATGCGAATAGTCAATTCATAGTCGCCGGGCGCCAGCCGTTGCGAATCAATCAGCCGCGCCAGCGTCAGCCGTTGGCCGGCATCGCTCATGCCTTGCCAGTTCTCCGGCTGCTTGCCAACCTCTTTGCCGTCCTTCATCAACACATATTCGACGTCGACGGCGGGGCGCAGTGTAGTTTGATCGATGCCCGCGTTATAGATCTGCAAGTACACACCCAGCGGCTGCCCTCGATGGTAAATTCCCGAAACGTTAGGAATTACTTTTGTCTGGCCGATCACAAACTGTCCTACTGCGGGCTGACCACCGAGGCTTTCAAGTCTTGATGCCAGCACCAACGTAGATGTGGAGAGTTTCTGAACATCATACTTCGGCACTGTGAAACCAACGTGACGCACGCCGGTGGCCCCGGAGGTGACATCGCGCACAATGACATCAACCTTGTACGTTCCCGGCACCAACGCTACGGCTTTCTGATAGGCAGACTTGCGTTCCTTCGCTTCTGTCAGTTCCTGCGTAGTAGCGGTGGTAATTACGGGATCTTCGAAAACTCCTGCGCGGCGCCCGGCGACCGATGTAATCCTTCCAAAAATATTCATGCGAGCTTGCTGCAGACCACCACTATCGCTGAAGGTCAAGTCCCGATTCTCAGTTTGGATGGTAAACGCTGTGATTACCCGCTGATCTGATTGACGGAAGAAATCCACGCGAATATCGAAATTCAATGGGTTCTCTTCAATGACGCCCGTGTTAACCGCGCTTGCCAGATCGTTAAATTTGATCTGCGGCGGACGGTTTAGATCGGTGAGCAACTGTAAGCGCGAAAATGGACTGTCCTGTGAACGCTGGTAATTCGCAATTCCGAATTCGCCCCCGGTACCAATGCGCTCGCCTTTGGATGAAAGACCTAATTGCTCGGATAAAGTCAATCCCGCACCAGGAATGTTGAGTAATGCATCCTTCTCATTTGGATTGCGGGCGATTCGATATTCCCCGCTACCGGTAGGATCCACGAACTCTATTTCGACTCCCGACCCCACGCCGGGCAGATAACGATAAAACCAGGTTTCAAATGGATACGTCGAAGTGTTGCCACCACCTTCGTACGAGGGTCGATCATAGGTGCCACCCGACGGGTGAGTTTCGCGCTCGTCAGGTTTGCCGTACATGATCCAAATGCGGCCGCGATCGGTTTTCCAACCGGGAATTCCTGAAGCGAAGTGCTCGTTGGTGTAGGCTATGCGCTCGTAGTATTCCTCTTTGAATTCGTTCTCGTCGGTGTCGGGATCAGGATCGCGCCGGCGCCAGAATTCCTCGATAAACTTTTCACGCTCGTCGTCGGTTGCGAGCTTCTTGAAAGCTTTTCGCTCTTCGTCAGTGATGATATAGGTGACGTCCTTGTCCAGCCAATCCTTGTATGCTTTCTTTAGTTCCGGCTTTACGTTGCGCGGTTTCTCCATCGGATCCTGAGTCTGGGTTTGACGAGGATCCTGCGCAAAGCCCAAAAAGCTGGCGCCTGCCAACACGAGGGGGAAAAGAACCAGGCGGACACTGGCTTTGGGAAAAGACATAACTAAACTCCTATTAATAGCCGGAACTCCAACAGTTGCGCGACGATTCGGCGTCGAGCGAGAACCAGGGATTCTAAAGTCTCGCTAAGAACACAGTCAAGATGCCGAAAACAACTCATTTCGTTGCCTTTTTCAAGCGAAAAACGCGGCGGCTTCGAGCCATTTAGCTGACGCGACGGGGACGGCTGAATATCCAGGCAACAAATATCGAAACTACGTACAGCACGATCATGGGCGCTGCAAATAAGAGCATGTTCGGAATATCGTTGGTTGGCGAAAGCACCGCCGCCGCTATCAGAATCACGATTAGCGCCGTTTTCCAAATGCGAATAAGGAGTCTCGCAGTCACCAGGCCAATTCGCGCGAGTACATAGGTGATCGCGGGCATTTGAAAGACGACTCCCATGCCTAACATCACAATGATTATGAAATCAAAGTAGTCGTCGGCTTTCAGCAGCAACCTGAAGTCCTGCCCCAGACCCAAAAGATATTTTGCAGCCGGCGGAAAAATAATCTTATATGCAAACGCTGCTCCCAGCACGAAAGAGATCGACGAAAGCGCGATGAAGGGTGTGACGTAGGCACGCTCGTGAGGATAAAGCCCCGGCGAAACAAATGCCCAGATTTGCCACAGTAAGAATGGTACGGACAAACAGAGCGCAGCGTACAACGACACTTTCACGTACAGCGCAAATGGTTCCATCGCGCTGGTAACAATTAGCTTGTCGCTAATTCCTGAATCCGCTTCCGGCGGGGCCTTTAAATCCACCGGCAGACGCACGCCCTTGGGAATAATCGTGCTCCCGGCGTACAAAGGCTCGTCGGTAAAAAGACCAACTTGTCCCCGCGAATCTTTTAACGCCCGCGCCGTGACGGAAGCGCCGGCGGGAATTACACTCGTGCCCAACTTGGTCTCCGCCGGAAAGATATAACAGCCGAGGTCATTTTCCTGAACCGAAGTAAGCGGGAGTATTCTCTCGTTCCCTGTTAATCCATTGATTGGCACCTGGCGTCTTTGCGCTTCGGCAAGCGCTCGTTCGACGGGAACCGCAAGAAAAGCATAGATGCGGTCCGAAAAAAACCAGCAGACAGTCGCCGCGAGAAAGACGAATATAAGCGAGCGCATCAGACGACTGCGCAGTTCGTCGAGATGCTCGAGGAAAGACATCTGCCCGCCGAGTTCATCTTCCTTTGACCGGCCCGAAGCAAGCGCTTTGAGAAATGTTGACATTAATGATCGCTACCGAGGCGTGGCCGCTCTATATCCAGTCGCGTTTGCGCGAGGGTTCCGGCTGATTGGAATTGGGCTCAGCATAATCGACGGCAGATGAGTTGGGATCGATATTCTGGGCCGGTTGGCGAGCGATTACTCGGTCGGGCGAAACCGCCTCGATCATTGGCGCCTGCAAAACCTGATTAGTGGACGCGGGCGCCAGTATCGAATTCTCTGGAAGGCCATCGGCTGGTTGGTTCATTGTAACCATGGCCTTCACTTCTTCGTTTACTTCGCGATCCCAGGTTCGTTTGAAATCTTCGGAAGCCCGTCGAAACTCCGCCATGCTCTTGCCGAGCGAACGGCTTAGTTGCGGCAGTTTGCGCGGGCCAAAGAAAATCAGGGCCATCGCCAAAATGAACAGAAGCTCAGTACTGCCCAGCGACTCGAGAATCAGCAGAACCACTTTTGGGAATTTCCTTTCGGTTTACTCTTCTAAACGCCGCACTGTCCAACACTGATTGTAACCCGCGCGCTTACAAAGCAGAAATATGCCGCCCCGGGTTGGCGCGTCGATGGCCCGGCTGGAACATCCGTTCGAGAAAAATCCGCGCTTGACACTGTCTTGCGCGCTCGCGCAACCTTGTGTTTGATATTCACTGAAATCCATCTCAATGTTTCTGACCAGGTTCAAAAGACTGGAAGTTAATGTCTGCTGCAGCGAACAACGAGCAACCTGACGTGGAAAGAACGGATGCCTACGCTTTACTACAGAGTCTGGCTGAAGTTGCTGAACAAGTTGCGGCGACCACTAAGAAGCTCGCCAAGGTTGCCCTGGTCGGAGATTACCTGAAGCAACTCAACGACGCCGACCTGTCCCGCGCAGCGCGCTACTTCGCTGGGCATCGATTCCCGCTTAATGACTCACGAACCACGAATGTCGGCGGCAGCATCATCAGCAGTGCGCTCAGCGAAGCAACGGGTTTTAGTCTTCAGGAGCTTCAGCCGGTTTATGTGCGTCTCGGCGACGCCGGCGAAGCTGCTTACGAGGCGGTTAAAGCGGCGAGACATTCAGGAGTTAAGGAGGAGATCACTCTCGCAGAAACCGATTCCGTTATCAGCCGACTGAGCGAGACAAGAGGAATCAAAAACAAGACTGCGCTACTGGCGGCTATATTGCGGCACGCAACCCCGTTGGAAGCAAAGTATCTCATCAAGTTACTGGCTGGCGACTTGCGCATCGGCCTCCGAGAAAGTCTGGTCGAAGATGCAATCGCGCGTGCTTTCGCACAACCACTCGTTCGTGTGTCGCAGGTCAACATGCTCCTTGGCGACATTGGCGAGACAGCGGTCCGCTCCCGTGCGAACGATTTGACGGACGTAACCATGCGCTTGTTTCACCCCATCAAGTTCATGCTGGCCACTCCGGCAGCTGATCTTGCAGACATCGCGCGCACTATGCCACAGGAGTTTTTTGTTGAAGACAAATTTGACGGCATCCGCGCCCAAGCGCACACCCGCGACGGGCGCGTGGCGATTTACTCTCGAACAATGGATGAGATCACGCATCGCTTTCCGGAGTTGGAAGCGCCGCTGCGCAACGTCAAAACAGACGCCGTTATCGATGGCGAGATCGTGCCGGCCATCGGCGAGCAAATCCTTGCGTTCAGCGAGCTGCAAAAAAGGCTGGGGCGAAAAACTATCGGAGAAAAACTGCTACAAGAGGTGCCTGTCATACTCGTCGCTTACGATCTGCTATACGCGGCGGGCCGCGTGTTGACAGACGAACCACTCAATGAGCGCCGGCGAATTCTGGGAGAAATCATCCCGCAAAATGCCGTGATCCGGGTTTCTTCTGCAAAACTGTTCAATGAAGTGGTGGCGCTTGACGATGAATTTGATCAAGCGCGAGCTCGCGGCAACGAGGGCTTGATGATCAAGAGCCCGGCATCACTTTATAAACCCGGCCGGCGCGGCCGCGATTGGCTAAAGCTAAAGCGTGCAGTTGCCACACTCGACGTTGTGGTTACCGCAGTTGAAGTGGGCCACGGCAAGAGAAAAGATTTACTTTCGGACTATACGTTTGCCGTGCGCCGATCGGAAGATGATGGTGAGTTGCTCAACATCGGTAAGGCGTATTCGGGATTGACGGATGCGGAGTTAACGGAAATGACAGCGTGGTTTACTGAACACACACTTCAGCAGTTCGGACATGGTCGCGTCCGTCTGGTTGAACCTGCGGTTGTGATTGAAGTTACCTTCGATAGGGTGCAGCCGTCGAAACGACACAAGAGCGGCTATGCGCTGCGCTTCCCCAGGATTCTGCGTCTACGTCCGGACAAGAAGCCGGCCGACATCGACACCCTGGAAACGGTCCGCAGGCTTGTAGCCGCTAATACGAACTGACCTCGAGCTCTCAGTCCAGGAGATTTATTCAATCCCTCGCGGCTCAGTTCGTTCAACTAGCTCTTGCTTTCCCGTCGGCTATGAAGGTAGCATTCGCTTGGTTACAGTTCGCTTGCCGGGCATGCAAGGTATCCGCCAAGTCATGGTCGCCCAAAAACGTAGCTGAAACCAATTTGAAATGACGCTTCTTGATTCCCTTTAGAACGTCGACACGAGCGCCAACAAGAAGTCGGCAAGCGTGCCCAGCGCATCAGTCGATACAGTTGGGGCGCCGCTCGAAACGGGGCAAGGCGTGCCAATTTCACACGTAACGGGGGCGCCGGGGCTGCTGATGTCGCCGGCAAATACGGAAACGCTAAGAGTCAGGGACAAGACGGTTGCCGTGCAGATCGCTTTCATCGTTTTCATGGTTTTCTCTCCAATTCGGTTTTTTCGGGTTAACGATTGATAAAAGCAGTTGAGCACGAGGTGGGAGGCCAACTGCGGGATTACTAAAACGAGGCGCATCATATCCACATGTTTACTTCCTTGCAAGGATTCTTGCATCGCAAAATAAAGGAGCACCCTCACATGAAAATAGACTTTATGGTTTCAGCCAGCCGTGACGAGGCCAAAACGGCCTCTGCCCTTCAAATTGGGCTAGTTTGCCGCCGCGCAAAAGAGCTCGAGGACGCTGGGGAATATGAGTCTGCGCGCGCCGCTATGAGTCCCTATTGGGAACGGATTGGCGAACGTCCTGAAATGGAAGGCGAGAGCGCATTAGATCGCGCTGAAGTGTTTTTGCGGGCCGGAACACTCTCTGGATGGATCGGAAGTGCACGGCAAATAACCGGCGCGCAGGAATTCGCAAAGGATCTGATTTCCGAAGCTGCTCGTCTTTTCGAAGAAGCACAGCTCGTGGAGCGCGCGGCCGAAGCTCGGGTAGACCTCGCAATCTGTTATTGGCGTGAAGGCGCTTTTGACGAAGCGCGCGTTACGCTCGACGATGCCTTGCGACAGCTTGGAGATCTTCAGAGCGAACAGCGGCTGCGCGCTTTGTTGAACCGAGCTATCGTCGAAAAAGTTTCCAATCGCTATGAAGACGCGTTGCAAACCCACCGCGAGGCAGCGCCGCTGTTTGCAATCAGCAGCAACGATAACCTTAGAGGTAAGTTTCACAACGAGTATGCGACGGTACTGAAGAACATCGGGCTCGCCAATAACCGCGAAGATTACATTGACCAGGCATTGGTGGAATATTCGGCCGCCAGCTTCCACGCTGAGAGGGCCGGTAATAAGCGCTTTCACGCCTTGGTTGAAAACAACGTCGGTTACCTTTTTGTACGCCTGGGTCGTTTCACTGACGCGACCAATCATCTCGATCGTGCCCGCTTACTTTTCAAGGCGCTAAAGGACAAGGGCATGGTGGCCCAGGTCGACGACACGCGGGCCAGAGCACTGATTGCTCGTGGCAGTTTTACTTCTGCTGAGACAGTGGCGCGCGGCGCGGTACAGTCACTAAAAGAAGGCGACGAGCTTTCCCTGCTGGCAGAAGCTTTGACCACCCACGGGACAGCTTTGGCGCGTTTAGGTAACTTTTCCAAAGCGCGGGCCACATTTGAAAAGGCAATCCGGGTAGCCCACGACGCCGGCGATCCGGAAAGCGGCGGGACCGCTTCACTAACGATCGTCGAGGAGTTAGGCAGTCAACTTCCTTTTGATGAGGTGCTGGCATACTACCGGATTGCGGAGTCGGAGCTGGGAAACTCCCAGCATCCCGAGATACAAAATCGCCTCGGAAAAACTGCGCGACGTTTTCTTGTTACCCACTTTACGTCAGGGTCGCAGCAGCGGAATGATGACAATGGCAGGCGCACAGAGAGTGTGGCCCAGTCGCAATCAGCGCCGGAAATGTCAGACCTACCGGGTTTTTCGATCGAGGTTTCACTTGAAGAACACGTGCTGCGGTATGAGGCGGACTTGATAAGCCGGGCGCTGGCCGCCTCCGACGGCAGTGTAACGCGTGCTGCCCGTATGTTGGGAGCTACTCACCAGGGTCTGGCCTTTATTCTTAACGGCCGGCACAAGGATTTGCTCTCCGCACGAAAGCCCGTCAAGCGTCGTCGGCGCAGCATAATTAAATATCATTAAGAGGACCCAAGGCGCTTCCGTAAACGCCCCAGACCTTCCAGCTCTCCATCCAATCTGAAGTTCTAAGGCAGGCAACTTCGTCTATTGTTTTGCGCTCTAAAGGTCACTGCAATGATCATCCGTTAACCCGACCATTTAGCCCAGCACCGTAAATGAATAAACCTAAAACTGTTTCGCTACTCGTTCTCATGCTGTTTGTGCTTGGGAGCGTCAATGCACAGACCGCGCGGAGACAACGTCCGGCGCGACGCAGTGTTGCAAAGACTGAAGTTAAGATTCCGGTGGCACAACCGTCGCCAACAGTTCCAACGGTCCGACCGCCTGCCGCGCCAGTTCTGCTGGCTGTGGTGAATGGGCAAAACGTAACGACAGCTGAAATTGATCCACGGGCGCGCGAAGAAGCTGAAAATTTAAATGACAAGATTGCGGAAGCGCGCCGCCAGATACTTGAGCTCCAGGTCAATACATTGTTGCTGGACGCCGAAGCTTACCGGCGAAAAATGACACCGCAGCAGTTGTACGACATTGAAGTAAAGCGAAAGCTAACCGAACCGACGACTGCTGAGATTAATAAGTTTATAGAGGCGAATCGCGAAGCAATTAACCAGACCGAACCTGAGGCGATGAAGAAAGAGGTGACTGCTTATTTGCTGGGGGAGAAAGAGACGCGGTTGTCGGGAGAATTGGTAAATCGACTACGCGCGACCATGCCGGTGGTGAAGGGCGCTGATGTGAACGCGGCGACACTTGCGCCCGCAACAGTGCTGGCGACGGTGGCCGGCAAAACCATAACGGCGGCGCTGATCGATGAGCGCTTGCGTCCTCTTGTTTACAAGCTTCGTCTGAGTACTTATGAGCTGGAAAAACAAGCGCTGGACCAGGCGATCTACAACATGTTATTGCTGGCTGAAGCGGATCGCCGCAACATTGCGCCAGAATCTCTGGTGCGCACGGAAATCAGCGAAAAGACGCATCAGCCGACTGAAGCTGAGATCTCAAAGTTCTACAGTGAAAACCAGAGCAGCATTCAGGGCGGGCTCGATGCTGTTCGTAGTCAGATTGTGAGCTACTTACAGGAGCAGGAGCAGCAAAAACTAGAAAGCGCGTTCGCGGAAAAGCTGAGGAAGCAAGCCAACATTCGCCTGTTAATTTCTGAGCCCCCGGCGCTGGTGCAGTCGATCAGTGTTGACGACGACCCGGCGCGCGGCGAAGCGGGAGCGCCGGTCACCATCGTCGAGTTCACAGACTTCCAGTGTCCTTCATGCGCGGCCATGCAACCGATCCTCGATGAAGTGTTGAAGAGCTACGGCAATAAAGTCAGATTCGTGGTGCGTGATTTTCCTTTGTCGGCACATGCGAATGCGCGCAAGGCTGCGGAGGCCGCCAACGCCGCCAATGCGCAGGGGAAGTTTTTTGAATATGCCTTGTTGCTCTTCAAACATCAGAACGCGCTGGATGTGGCATCACTCAAGAAATACGCGAGCGACCTGGGATTGAATCGCGCGCTGTTTGATGCGGCCCTGGACAGCGGCAAGTACGCAGCTGAAGTCAGGCATGATATGGACGATGGTGAAAAGTATGGCATCGACAGCACTCCTACCATTTTTATCAACGGCGTCGCGCTGACGGTGCTGAGTACTGAAGGGTTGCGGGCGGCAATCGATAAGGCCCTCGCCGGAACCACGCCGAAAGTCCGCCCCAACTAATCTCTTAACTTCAATTAACTCGCGGTACCTTTGTAAGCGAATCCGCAGCACTAACGATGGGACGGTCTTCCTCGGCTTAAGTCCCTGATTATCGCTCCAAAAAGTGTGCTCGCAGACTAGGCACCGTTGCCTGCTAGAGTTGGCCCACAAATTGCTGGGTGCCCACCGATAGAGCCCGTAAGAACATTTTTTAGTAGAATCGCCCGCAAAAGGACTGCATACGAATGGTTTCGCTTAAACCCGAACGCCTGAAACGATACAAAGACGTCGCCCTGCTGTTCGTCAAATATGGGCGCTCAGATCTGGTCCAACAGGCTGGTCTGGAAGACAGCATCGAGTTGGACGCGATGCAACTGGCTGAAACGCGGCCACAAGCCGAAGAACTCGCCGCTGACCTGGAAAAGCTTGGTCCGACATTTATCAAGTTGGGCCAACTGCTATCGACGCGTGCCGATCTATTGCCCACACCCTACCTGGAAGCCCTGTCGCGTTTGCAGGATCGCATTGAGCCTTTTCCCTATGAACAAGTGGACGAGATCGTCTCGGGCGAATTGGGTGTGCGCATTTCCAAAGCCTTCGCCGATTTCGATCCTGAGCCGTTGGCTGCTGCGTCGCTGGCCCAGGTGCATCGCGCACATATGCGCGATGGTCGCGCCGTCGTCGTCAAAGTGCAGCGCCCAAACATTCGCGAACAGATCATCGAAGACCTCGAGGCCCTCGGCCAGATGGCCCAGTTTCTGGACGCCCACACCGAACTTGGCAAGCGTTATGACTTTGAAAACATGCTGCTGGGTTTGCGCAGAAGTTTGTTACGCGAGCTGGATTTCAAAGCCGAGGCGAACAATCTGATTTCCTTCGCCGAGAATCTGAGAGAATTTGACCGAATAGTCATTCCTGAACCGATTGAGGCATTTTCGACGGCCCGCATCCTCACGATGGAATTCATTCCGGGTAAAAAGATTACCGAGATCAGCCCGTTACGCCTTATGGAAATTGATGGCGGCGGCTTGGCGCGCGAGTTGTTTCGCGCGTACTTAAAGCAAATCCTACTCGATGGGCTGGTCCACGCCGATCCTCATCCCGGTAATGTCATTCTCACGGATGACAATCGTATAGCACTGCTGGACCTGGGAATGGTGACGCGACTGCTGCCGGGCTTTCGCGATAATCTGTTGCGTTTGTTGCTGGCCATCAGTGAAGGACGCGGCGAAGAAGCAGCCGAAACAACGATTAGAATGGGTGAACCAAAACCCGCGTTTAACAGGGCGGAGTTTACGAGTCGAGTTGCGGAGCTTGTCGCCGAACATGCAGATTCAAACTTGAGCCGGCTAAATTCTGGTCAAGTGGCGCTGGAGATCACCAAGATCTCCGCTGACTGCTGGTTCCGCCTGCCTTCTGAATTCACCATGGTCGCGAAAGCGTTGCTCAATCTTGACCGGGTCGTCTTTACGTTGGATCCCAATTTCGAGCCGGCCGCCGTAATCCGTCAGCGAGCAACCGAGATTTTGCAACGCAATTTGATGCAAAGCATCGCTCCGGGAAACCTGATTGGCAGCGTCGTCGAACTCAAGGAGTTTGTGGAAAAGCTTCCCGGCCGCGTCAATAAGATTCTGGACACGATCGGCGATAACAAGTTGAAGATCGATGTCGATACAATTGACGAAAAGGTCGTGGTGGAAGGACTGCAGAAAGTAGCGAACCGGATCAGCCTGGGCCTCGTCCTCGCCGCCCTGATCGTCGGAGCTTCAATGCTGATGCGCGTCGAGACTTCGTTTCGCATCCTCGGCTATCCCGGCTTCGCGATGATCTTCTTCTTGCTTGCCGCCATCGCCGGCATAGGTCTGGTCATTAGCATTCTTGCCAGCGACGTGAAGGCTCGCAAGAAACCGAACCAATGATCAAAGATCAATCGGGCTGAGTGCGCTTGCGTGTAGGAAGCGATCCGTCTTTAGTCTTCGCAAAGTAACCCGGCCGGTAGTTGAGTTTCAAATTCTGCTTGCGCACTTCCGGATCAATCACTTCAATCTGAATTCGCCGATAAGCGCCGTCGTGGGTCTTGTTGGAGGGTGAGTAAGCGACCAGATATTGTTCGCGCAGATCTGTCTGAATCTGGGCAAAGGCGCCGCGAAGCTCCCGTTCATTGCGCGGAAAATAAGCGCGGCCGCCGGTCTGCTCGGCAATCTTCTTCAACGAGCCTGCATCAACTCCACCCTGATAGGTATCCCCAATGCCGATAGCATAAATGAGCGCATCCGCTTTTTGGGCGCGCTCAATTGCCTGGTTCATCTTCATCTGGCTGATGGTGTCGTAACCATCGGTCAGAAGAATGATAGTGCGGCGCGTGTTTTCCGCCGCAGAATCTGACAACAGTTCGTTGGAGGTTGCCCAAACCGCATCCCAAATGGCGGTTGAACCGGCCATCATTTGATTTGTGTCAGAAATGGGAGGCGTTCCACCAACTACTACTCCGCCGCCGATGTAACCAGAGGGCGGTACAAACTCTATGCGATCAATCGCCTTGCGCAAGCGATCGACGTTACCGGTGAAGCCCTGTTCCAGCGTGACGTCGCCGGTGAAAGAAACAACTGCTGCCTCGTCTTTGTCGGCGCGCATGACCGCTTCCAGAAAAGATCGCGCTGCCGCCTTTTCATCCGGCAGCGTCCGCTCTTCCGATCGGCTCGTATCGATGAGAATGCCGATTGAGAGCGGCAAATCGACATTCGTTTGAAAAGTGAAGATTTCCTGGGGCTGGCCATCTTCCGTAATGCGGATATCTTCCTTCTTCAGCGTGTTGACAAACCGTTTATTGCTGTCGGCCGCGGTAAAAAAGATGTTCGTTAGGTTCGTCTCGACGCGCACAACGTCTTCCGATTCCTGCGGCAGGTCTTCTTTTGGATTTAGCGGAGGCGTAGGAGATGCCACTTCGGATGCGCGCCTGCTTCTCGATTTCTCAGCGTCAGCGCCGGCGGGCGTCTGCGCCAGAGATCGATTGGCGATCATCGCGGTCGTTACCAGGGCGAACGCGACAACCAATGTCAAAGTTAGTTTTCCCAATCCTTGATTTAACATCTTCATGTCTTCTTATGGCCTGACGCTATCGGCGATAGCTTTGTAGCCCTGTTTAGTTCTTACTTTCAAATCACCCCGCCCGGCGGCAAGTTTGACCTGAATCCTTCGGAAGCTGCCATCGTAACGATCATTCAGCGGTTTGTAAGTAAGGAGGTATTGCGCCCGCAATTCTTTGGATATTTTGGTAAACGAGCGCTCGAGCGAAAGCATGTCTCCGGTGAAAAAGGCAACGCCGCCGGTCTCTTCGGCCAAGGTGGTCAGATCCCGATCCTTGCGATCTTTAACTTCGCCGGCTTCTACTCCCGGTACGGTTGAAAGAAAACCCGCCTTGGTCGAGATCGCGTAGATTGTCGTCTCGGTGCGCTGCGCTATATCGATGGCATCCCTAATATTGGCCCGACTGTAAGTGTCCTCACCGTCGGTGACGATCACCATCACGCGACGGCCCGCAACGGATCTCAGTTTTTCATCACAGAATTGCCAGACTGCATCAAACAGCGCCGTTTGATTTCCCAGGCTCTTCACGCTGTCAACCGCCTTGTCCAACAGATCAAGTTTGTCGGTAAAGTCCTGTCGCAAATTAATCTCATGATCAAAAGTCGCAAACAACACCCGATCGCGTCGCGGCCGCACAACGGTATGGATAAAGTTCATCGCCGATTCCTGCTCAAACTTTAACTTTCCCGCAGTTGACGGCGATGTGTCCATCAATACAACGACGTAGAGCGGTAGAGCTTCGCCCAGATCATCTGAGAACGTCTCGACTTGTTGCGGCACTTTATCCTCTAAGATCAAAAAGTCGTTCTTTGTAAGTCCGGGAACGAACTGACCCTTCTTGTCGACGACGGTTATCGGCAACCGCACGCGGCGAATGAAAGTTGTAATCGATTCCTGGTCGTCATTCCGGGGCGGTGTGGGACTTGGTTTAGGCTTTTGCGCCTGGGCCACACCGGCCAGGATCAAGAAGGAAGCGAGCAGCGCGAGCCGCGAAACAAACGAAAATCGAAACAGTGTCATGTTATGTGTTTTGGGGATAATCAATGTGCCGTTCGACCGGTTGGAGACTGCGCTTTGATGCCCTGCCTGTAAGCGCTAGTTGCCCTAAGAACCATTACCTAACCAAAGTATCGCGCCAATTATAAGAATATACCGTTGCCGCAAACCAGATATCGACGTGCCGCGCAAACCAGGCTTTCCATCCTAAATCGTACTGGCAGCCGCGTCCAATTCAGCCAGTAACTTAGATAGCTCTTCCGGCAACGGAGCAACAAACTGCAGCGACTCGCCACTGATAGGATGACGAAACCCGAGCCGTTCGGCATGCAGAAACTGTCGGTGCAATTTGCGGATCGCCGCTCGCAGTCTGACGTCCTGAACAGTTTTGTCGCGGCCGCCGCCATAGACTTCGTCGCCAACGACCGGGTGCTTTAGCCAGGAGAGATGCACGCGAATCTGATGCGTGCGACCAGTCTTCAATTCCACATCAAGCAAGGTAAACGATTTAAAGCGCCGGCGAACTTTGTAGAGTGATAGCGCACCGCGTCCGGCAAGCACCACGGCCATGCGAATTCGAGTTCGCGGATCGCGGGCAATTGGCTGTTCAATGCGCCCTGATTCCTGCTTGACGACGCCATGGACCAACGCCACATAACTTTTGAACACTTCGCGCGCGCGAAACTGATCCGCCAGGTTCTCGTGCGTTGCTTCATTCTTCGCAACAACCATTAGTCCGGAAGTATCTTTGTCCAGGCGGTGGACTATTCCGGGACGAATATCGCCTGCGCGCTTCGAAAGTTTTTGGAAGTGATAGGCCAGCCCGTTAGCGAGCGTTCCCGAATGAATGCCGGCGGCTGGATGGACTACCAGGCCCGCTGGTTTGTTAACCACGATCAGCGAATCGTCTTCAAAGATGATCTCGAGCGGTATGTCTTCAGGCGTAAAAGTGGCCGCGGGTGGCGGAGTCAGTTCAACTTCAATTTCGTCTCCAGCACGCAATTTGTACGAAGCTTTTGCCGGCTTGCCATTGATGAGCACCTCTTCGTCCTCAATCAGCCGTTGCAATCGCGCACGACTCCAGCCATCGATTTGGGCCGCGAGGAAAGCATCCAAACGAGTGCCGGCATCGGTCTCACTGACTTCCAGCGAGACTATTTCATTGTCGGAAGATTGAACCGTGGATACCGCCTTCTGATCACCGAAACTCATGCAGCGATTTAAAGAAGTGCTTAACCGACGCTAACCGTTGTTCTTTTCAAACTCTTTCATGAAGGCAGCCAAGGCCTTGACGCCGGCGAGCGGAAACGCGTTATAGATCGATGCGCGAATGCCGCCGACCGAACGGTGTCCTTTCAAGCCATCCAAACCCTGCGCGGTCGCTTCGGCAGTAAACTTCTTCTCCAGCTCTTCGTTGGGCAAGCGAAACGTGACGTTCATTATTGAACGTGAATCGTGATCGGCATGACCTCGATAGTAATCCGTTGCGTCGATAGCGTCATAGATTAGTTGTGCCTTCGCTTCGTTCTCGCGATGCATGCCGACGAGGCCGCCCTTTTCTTTCAGCCAGTCACAGATCAGGCTGATGATGTAAATGCCCCAGGTGTTCGGCGTGTTGTAAAGCGATTTGTTCTCGACGTGCGTGCGATAGTCGAGCATGGTGTGCAGCCCATCCGGAATTTTCTTAAGCAGGTCATCGCGGAGAATGACGAGCGTGACTCCGCTTGGCCCCATATTTTTCTGCGCGCCAGCATAGATGATTCCATATTTCTCAATTGGAATCGGGTGCGACAAAATGTCGGACGACGCATCTGCCACCAGCGGTACATCACCAACCTCAGGTTCCTGTTTCCATTCGACACCTTCGATCGTTTCGTTGGTAGTTATGTGCACGTATGCCGCTTGCGGATCCAACTTCAACTCTTCACTTGCAGGCACGCGTGTAAAGCCCCCGTCCGCCATCGTCGCCGCGACGTTCACATTGCCGGAACGTTTTGCTTCTTTCAGCGCCTTTTTTCCCCAACTGCCGGTAATCACGTAGTCAGCACTGGCATCCCCTGGCAGAAAATTCATCGGCACCATGGAAAACTGCAGGCTCGCTCCGCCCTGCAAAAAGAGGACGTGATAGTTGGCCGGGATGCCGAGCAACTCTCGCAATCCCGACTCGGCCTTGGCAAAGATTTCGTCGAAAGTTTTTGAGCGGTGGCTGATCTCCATCACCGACATGCCGACGCCCGGCAGTGCGAGCAAATCCCGCTGGGCGAGTTCCAAAACGGGAACCGGCAATACGGCTGGTCCGGCGCTGAAGTTAAAAATTCGTTCGTCCATTTATCGTCTCCGAACTCTTATTCATCATAACGACCGCGCATCATGCGGCCGGCCATGCGCGTCACCAGCGAGCGCGGCGCCAGCCGTTGCGATTCCGTCATCACCCGATTGATCCATCCGGAAATGACATGACTCTTGCCGCGCGCAAGTGCTCGCAACGCAGTGTCGACCACTTCTTCCGGAGTCTGCGAAGCCCGTGCGGGCGGCTTTTCGCCGCGCGCAGCCTCGAAAAAATTGGTATCAGTGACGCCGGGACACAGGGCCATGACCTTTACTCCAAATGCTCGATTCTCTTCCCACAACGCTTCCGAAAAAGACAGTACGAACGCTTTAGTCGCGGCGTAAGTCGCCATGTACGGAACGCCCTGAAACGCGGCGGTGGAAGCGACGTTGATGATCGCGCCTTGTTTGCGTTCACGCATCGGCTGTAAGAAACGATAAGTGAGTTCAACCAGCGCTTTGATGTTGAGATCGATCATGTTCAACTCACGCGCCAGGTCCGCCTTGCTAAAGTCGCCAAACGATCCGAAGCCGGCGTTGTTAATCAACAAGTCTATTGTCAAACCTCGCTTCTCGGCTTCTTCGAACAACCGCGCGGGAGATTCTGGCAGGCTGAGATCGAGTGCAACGTATTGCGCACGAATGCTGTTGGAGCGGCCCAGCTCATTGCACAACGTGATTAGCTTCTCTTCCGAACGCGCCACCAACAAAACATTGCGGCCACGCGCGGCGAGACGGCGGGCAAAGACCTCGCCAATGCCGCTAGAGGCGCCGGTTATGAGGGTCGCGTTCATTTCTCGTTCAACTGAAGCAAATCAAGTTCGATAATGTCGACATTTTCCTTTTGTAAATTGTCCAGCATCGCGCGCGAAGGTGCATTATCCAAATTGATGCGCGCGACGGCAGCTTCCGCGCCGTCAAACACGATATTCTCCATCTCCTGCACGTTGATGTGTTCGCCTTTGATAGCGTCGAGGACGACAGCCAACACGCCGGGGCGATCAAGATGGCGAACAACCAGTCGATGCGTCGCCGGAGTTTGGCGCGCCAGGTTGACGACGTTGGGCACGTGTCCTGTTTCCTTGAACTCGCGCAAAATGCGCACTGTTTCCGCGGCAATCGCTTCCTGCGCCTGATCGGTTGAGGCGCCAATGTGATGCGTGCCGTACAGGTTCGGCTCCTGCGCTATAGAATCGGTGAATTCTGCCGTCGCCGAAGTTGGCTCGCCCGCGTAAACATCCAGCCCGGCACGAATGCCACGCGACCGCATCGCATCGACCAGCGCTGCATGATCAACGACTTCACCGCGCGCAGTGTTAATGAAATATGCGCCCGGCCGCATCGCCGCAAAAAACTCCGTGTTCAGCATTCCTTTGGTTTCTGAATTGAGCGCGAGATGAGCGCTGACAACGTCGGCTTCACGCGCGACATCGGCGGGTGTGTTTTTGAATTCAACGCCAAGATCAGCGGCGCGTTCCGGCGTCAGGCTGCGACTCCAGGCAATTACAGGCATGCCGAAAGCTTGAGCGCGTGGAACCATTTCCTGGCCGATTTTTCCAACGCCAATCAGCCCGAGCGTGCGACCAAACAACCCGCGCGCCTTTGAAAACTCTTTCTTGTTCCACTCGCCGCGACGCAGCGCGATAATGTTATCGGCGATGCGCCGATCGAGTGCGAGGATCAGCGCAAAGGCCAGCTCAGCAACGGCAATCGAGTTTTTGCCGGGGCAGTTGGAAACATAAATCCCGCGCCGCGATGCAGCGGCAACATCGATGGTGTTATAACCGGCGCCGGCCCTGACCACCAGTTTGATTGGTCCGGCCGCAAGCATTTTCTCGTTCACCTTTGTGCCGCGAACTACCAGCACGTCAGGCAAGTGCTTTTCGATGGCGGCGACGAGCGCCTCGTCTTTTAAATCCGGCTCAAACGTGATCTCGCAACCAAGCGCTTCCAGCCCGGCGCGGCCTGATTGTTCGAATTTGTCAGCGATGAGAACGTGCATGGCTGTCAGTTGTCAGTTATTAGTGGTCAGTTGCTCAGGTGTGTTGTGACAGCAAGAGCGCCCGAACGCAAATGCTACTGACAACTGACTACCAACTACTGGTTAAATTGTATGAATCAACAAGCCGTCGCGCAGCTTCGGCTCAAACCAGGTTGACTTGGGCGGCATGATTTCACTTGCGTCAGACACTCGCAGTAATTCTTCAATCGTCGTCGGATGCAATGAAAAAGCCACCGCGGTTTTACCTTCATCGACCAGGTTTTCCAATTCCTTCGTACCGCGAATACCGCCAATAAAATCGATGCGCTTATCAGTGCGCACGTCCTTGATTCCGAGAATCGGATCCAGCAAATGATCCTGAAGAATACTAACGTCGAGCGATGCGACCGTTCCCGGCGGCTGGGACGAACTAGCGGAAAGAGTTAGCGTATACCACTGGCCGCCCAGATACATGCTCCATTTGCCGCGGCGATCCGGCGTTGAGCTTTCTCCTTCGGCAACTGCGAAACTCTTGCGCACCGCCGCGAGAAATTGTTCCGGCGACAGGCCGTTCAGATCGCGCACCACACGGTTGTAAGGCAGTATCTGCAACTGATCATCCGGAAACATCACTGCCAAAAAGAGGTTGTACTCTTCGTCGCCGGTATGTCCAAAGCTCTGTTCTTTAAGTTCAGCTCGCGCGCGAGCGGCGCTGGCTGCGCGATGGTGACCATCAGCGATGTAGAGAAAAGGAATTTCGCGGAACGCGTGAACAAAGCGAACCGGGTCGGGAACGCGCCAAACCGTATGCTGGATACCGTCGTCGGCGGTGAAATCGAAAATGGCATTCGCCATCGTCGTTTCCATCACCATCGTGTCAATATCGCGGCTGGCGCGGTAGGTCAGAAACACCGGTCCAGTTTGCGCCCGCAGCACCAGCATGTGCCGCGTCCGATCATCCTCTTTATCGCGGCGTGTTCGCTCATGCTTGCGGATTATTTCCTGGTCGTACTCATCAATGGAGCAGCAAGCGACGACTCCAATCTGTTCGTGCTCACCCATAATCAGGCGGTAAAGGTAGACGCTCGGAACATCTTCAGTTTCCAACGGGCATTCCTTTTTTAGCCGCTCGTAATTTTCCAGAGCCTTGCGATACACCTGATCCGAATAAGGATCGGTGCCGTCAGGTAAATCAATTTCCGGCCGCGACACATGCAGGAAGCTTAGCGGATTATTCGCCGCGAGAGCCCGCGCCTCGGCGGTGCTGACAACGTCATAAGGGACGCTAGCTACCTGGCTGACTCGCTCGGCTGGCGGACGCAATGCTCGAAAAGAACGGATGATTGCCACGAAACCTCCCCGCGCAGCAAGTTTGGTACGTGCGCGTTGCTTGCTGCTCACAAACGAAAGTTTTTATTAATTGCTGAAGGCTTGCTTAAGACTATCCGTTGCGCGCGTATCTTAGCAAGCCGCGAAATTGACCGGAGACTCAAGTTCCGGCACGAGACTGCTGGCGGCTGCCGTTGAAGCGAAGCGGCGTGTAGAATATTTGTAACGAAGTCTTGCCGAGGAGAAAACAGATGGGCGACTTAGCCAGTCGAGATTGCGTTCCCTGCCGCGGCGGTGTCCCGCCGCTGAAAGGCGACGAGCTTACCGAACTGCAAAGCGAAATCGCGGGATGGGAGGTTGTAAACGAGCATCATTTGCGCAAGGAATACAAGTTTGGCGATTTTGCCAAGACGCTTGAGTTCGTTAACCGCGTGGGCCAATTAGCAGAAGAGCAGTGGCATCATCCGGATATCAGCTTCGGTTGGGGCCGCGCAGAAGTAACTATTTGGACGCACAAGATTGATGGCCTGACCGAAAGCGACTTCATTCTGGCAGCCAAGATCGATGCTCTTTGAATTTACTTAAGGCTCGCTTGATAAATCTTTTCAGTTTCATCAACCATCCGCTCAACACTGAACTTCTCGGCTACATCTCTTTGGGCGGCTGCCGCAATCCGGAGCCTGGTGGCCTCGTCATTCAACAGAGATTGAATTGCAACTGCCAACTCATTTGGATCGCTAATCTGAGTCAACAGGCCAGTTTCTCCATCTCGAATAATCTCGCGCGCGCCCTCGGTTTCGGTTACCACTACAGCGGTGCGACTGGCCATAGCTTCAACTATTGCGAGGCCGAACGACTCGGTATGCGATGCGGAAACAAAAACATCCAATGCACAATACAGTTGTGCCAGGTCGTCCAGCCATTTTACGCGGCGCACCTGCTTTCTCAGATCTAGTTCGTCAATCAGCTTTTCAACTTGCGTTTCATTTTTTCCGTCCGGCGAGTGATCGATGCCGGCGATGATGAAATTGCAGCCGGCGATGTCCTTTGAGATTTGCGCAGCGGCGCGCAAAAAATCCTGATGGCCTTTCAACGGCGTCAACTCCCCGACTGTTCCCACCAGCCAGCCAGGTTCAGGCAGTTTCCAAGTCTTAAGAAATTCCTGACGATTAAACTGTTCTCGCGCCCGGGCAAATCGGCGCGTGTCGACTCCGTTCAGCACCACGGATATCTTTTCTGGGGGCGCCACTTTGTCGGCGCGCAGTTGGGTAGCGACTGCCTGCGAAACTGCAATAATCCGCGATGCTCCGGAAAACGTAAGACGATGCAGGCGGTTCAATGGAAAAAGAACGTGCCGTGTCAGTATCAATCGGGAGACCGGATTCCGGCGCGCGGCGTAAGCGGCCAGCGGATAATCACGGGCCATGTGCGCCTGAATTATTTGGATATCGTTTTTGCGCACCAGACTTGCAAGCGCGCGCGCGCTGCTTACGTCCAGCGAATTCCGCAGCGGCAGCGCCGTAATATTTTCTTTTGCAACTTTGCTGAGTTCATCGTTCAAAGCCGAATGCTGGCGCAGCGCGACGAACACCTCGTGGCCGCGATCGACGAGACCGTTGGCAAGGTCCGCCAAGTGGCGCTCGCCGCCGCCAAGCGATTGGGCTGAACTTATCTGGAGAATTCGCAAAACGAAGTTGAGTGCGGTCAGATTTAAATCAAAGCGATTTGAAATTTACACGAGAAATCTCGCAGCAGCCATAAAAACTCCAGTTTAGCGTCAATCAGCTTAGACAATTGCGCTGCGAGAGGCGTACCGAAGCGAAACAGGAAATCCCGTTCGCTGTTTGCTTACCGCCTGGCGGTTGCCTGTTTTCCATCAAAACGCTAGTAAAGCGGCGCGCGGAATTCGGCACACCCGTTGCCATTTAAAAACATTTCTCCCGGTGAAAAATGTATTTCGGCGCGGAAACTGAAGGAGGACATTTATGGCAAAATCAAAATTGGTAACAGGTCTTTTCAAGAACAGGTTGGCTGCTGAAGCGGCGGTTGACGCAATCATGAAACGCGGATACACGCGAGACGACATCAGCGTGATGATGTCCGACGCAACGCAGAGCAAAGAGTTTGCGCTGCAAACACGGACCCATGCAGCTGATGGCGCAGGCATTGGCGGTGCTGTTGGTGGCGTTGTTGGCGCAGTGCTGGCGGCGATTGTTGCGGTCGGCAGCACCATTTTGCTTCCCGGCATTAACCTGGTAATCGCTGGTCCAATTGCCGCGGCCCTGGCTGGAGCGGGCGCGGGCGGTGCAACCGGAGGTGTCATTGGCGCACTAATCGGCGCCGGCATTCCGGAGTATCGCGCTAAAGTTTACGAAGCTGGACTACGCGGCGGCGGTATTCTTTTAGGAGTAGAAGCGAAGACGGATGAAGAGGTCGATAAACTCGAGGAACTGCTCGAAGCAATCGGCGGTGAGCACGTTAGGACCGAGTAGCTGTCATCTTCTGATTTCAGAATAAAAAAAGAGGCTTACGACACTCCGATCGTAAGCCTCTTGTTTGCTGAGGTGAAAACTATTTGCGAACTGATTCGCCGAGATCTTCGATTGCTTCTCCAACCTTACGGCGAGCGGTTCCGAACCCTTCCCGGATCTCGCCACCGGCCTGATCGCCGCGACCTTCTTTTTCGAGGTCTCGATCATCCAGGGCATGGCCAACAGTTTCTTTCGCCTGACCTTTAGCCTGATCAAACTTTCCTTTTATTTCATCTCGATTTGGCAAACCCATATTGCAGTCTCCTTTGTTGAAAGCCCGTTATTCCGACGCTTTCTCAATGCAACGGGTGTTCCCTGTAAGCTAAGAATCCAGTTCTGCCTGCTTTTCGGGTATTTTTTGCCTTAAAGGCTGAGAAGTTGGTGAAGGCTGGCTTGGCAAACCTGTATGTTTTTCGCGGAACCTAATGCTTGATCTTAGGACAACTGAAGCTGGCGGGCCGATTAGCTAGTTTCGTTTCTAGGCAGGCTCAAGTGATTCGTCGACTGCATCGCTATTCTTAATGAACCTATCGTTCTTTTCGCAGATTGGCAGCCTCACTTCGAATCGCGTACCTTCACCAGGTTCGCTCACGACCACTATCTCGCCTCTGTGACGAGTGACAATTCCGTGCGAGGCCGAAAGTCCGAGACCACTTCCGAGTTTTCCTTTGGTTGTGAAGAAGGGTTCAAAAATCCGCGATGCGGTCTCTGGCGACATGCCGCAACCACTGTCCGCCACCCAGAAACAACCGCATTCGATTTCAGCGCGCGCGCCGATTTCCATGGTACCGCCTTCGGGCATAGCATCGACAGCGTTGAAAAGTAGATTAAGCACAACTTCCCGCAACTCCGCTTGTTCGCCCATCACATAAACAGGCGTATTGCTTTGGACCTTCAAATTGATCGTGCCCTTGCGAGACTTGCTTTGCCATTTAGGACGCGCGATATCGACACTGGAAGTGAGCAGGTAACCCAACTCTACAGGAGCAAATTCGCTGGCAGAGTCACGACGCGCAAATTCGAGAATCCTGCGTAATGTCTTGGTGCCGTCTTCCACGGCGTTAGTGATTACTTGCAGACTCTTGGCAGACGTCTCGTCGGTAGCGTTGCGCAAAAGCAGTTGAGCGCGGCCCTGGATTACTGTTAACGAATTATTCAGATTATGAGCGACGCCAGCCGCCAGTTCACCAACCGCGCGTAACTTGTCAGACTGGGCCATCAACTCATGCTCGCGTTTGCGTTCAGTTACATCGCGAAGAAAAACCAAAACTCCGCCGATTTCCCCGTCTTTCCACAGCGGCGACGCATGCGCTTCGGCGTACCGAACAAGTCCTTCGGCGTGCAGCACGCGCACTTCGCATTCGGTGTCAGTTCCGGCCAGCGTGCGCCGCAGGTTCTGTTCGGCTGTATCTCTAGATTCCGGATAGATGATGTCCACGAAGCGGCCACCGGCGATCGTCACCGGCTTGAGAGCTTCGGCACGCTCGTTCATCCAGGTGATACAACCCGCCACGTCAAGCGCATAGATTTCGTCAGGTGTCCGGTCTGCGACGCTCGCGATAAACGACTTGTGAGCGATGGCTTCCGCCTCGGCACGTCGCAGATCGGAAATGTCGCGAGCAATGACAAGAGCGCCCGGTCCTCCGTGCTCATAATTGAGCGGTTCAACGGTGATCGAGATCGAAAGGCTCTGTCCCGCTCCCGATTGGATTTCTACTTCAACCTTTTCGCCGCTCTCAATCGCACGATCGACCACGCAGGCATTGGCTCCCTCAACACTCCAAAACATTTCGCAGCAAAGTCGACCAGCACAAAGATCGTCGCTTTGCAGCTGAGCCGCACTCGCATTCCCTTTGATCAAGCGGCGGTCACTGCCAAAAAGAAAGGCGCTGTCGGGCAAAACCTTGAATGCATACTCCAGCATTTGCTCAACCGTCCGCTGGCTCACCGGGGGAGAGTCTTCTGGCAAAGCTTCAAGCAAACTAATCGCGTGTCGATGTGGCATTTATTTCTTGGGGGAGGAAATGAAAAACTCGAGGTAGGCCTGAACAGGCACTCACATACTAGCAAAAACCTCTGTAAACGGGCCAGAAAAATCGTTCCCGGACAAGAAATGGACGGAGTAGGAATGCCAACCGTGGCGTTTCTCAGCTATTTCGCCATTTTGGGCGGAAGGAGGGAGCAATTGGCACCCTGTTTGATGCCTGTTCGTTCAGCCAGTATCATCTGAATCATCTAATAATTATGGTTAGTGAACCTCAACTTATGCGCGACGTGTCTTCGGAAATAGCCGCTTGCATAAAGCATGCGCTGGCCGAAGACTTGGGCTCAGGCGACGCGACCACAAACGCTATCGTTTTCCCGGGCTTGAAGATTCACGGAGACATAATTGCAAAACAGAATGGAATCATCGCCGGTCTCGACGTTGCTGCAAAGGTGTTCTTCACGTTAGATGAGACGGTGGTTTTCGAGACGAATGTAAGCGAAGGCGAACGTGTTGCGGATGGAGCCGTCGTTGCCAAGCTCTTTGGACCAGCCCGGGCACTTTTGTCGGCAGAGCGTACCGCTCTTAATTTTCTTGGACGGATGTCGGGAATAGCCACGCTTACGAAACAGTTTGTAGATAAGGTTGCGGGCACATCAGCGAAGATTCTCGATACTCGCAAAACTGCTCCCGGACTGCGCGTCATTGATAAGTTGTCGGTATTGCGTGGCGGCGGACACAATCATCGCCAGGGTTTGTTCGACATGATTTTAATTAAAGACAACCATATCGCCGCCGCCGGTTCGCTGGCCCAAGCGGTGCATCGCGTCAGGGATTGCGGCACAAATCTCGAGATTGAGATCGAAGCGGCGAGCCTCCAGGACGTGGAAGCAGGTATCGAATTAGGGATTCAGCGCATCTTACTCGACAATATGTCGCTTACAATGATGAAGGAAGCGGTGAAACTAACGGGCAAGCGCGCCAAGCTGGAGGCGTCAGGAAACGTAACACTTGAAAGTGTCCGTGAGATCGCCGATACGGGAGTTGACTACATCTCAGTTGGTGCGCTTACTCACTCGGCGAAAGTTTTTGATGTCAGTTTGAAATTTGACCAGCTTGAAGCAGCGCACAGCTGATTTAACAACTCAACTAAATGATCGCTGAAACAAACCCCGAGAAGATGTACCAGGCAATGAAGGCGAAGCTCGCCAACGTCGTGCCGGACTTTGAGCTAAAGATCAAGGCAGAGCTGGCGGCAGAAATTAATCGCCTGAAAGCCGAGAAAAATGCCGTTATTCTCGGACACAATTATATGGAAGCGGCGCTTTTCAACTCGGTGCCGGATTTTGTTGGCGACTCACTTGAACTCGCTCGAAAAGCAGCCCAAACCGACAAGGACATCATCGTCTTTTGTGGGGTGAGGTTTATGGCGGAGACGGCGAAGATCCTCAATCCGGGCAAGACCGTTTTGTTGCCTTCCGAGAAGGCGGGCTGTTCGCTGGCGGCCAGCATTACCGCTGAGGACGTGCGCGAACTGAAGCGAAGGTTTCCCGGCGTGCCAGTTGTCACCTACGTTAATACCTATGCTGATGTGAAAGCTGAATCGGATATCTGTTGCACTTCTGGGAACGCCCAGGCGGTCGTAGAGTCGCTCAACACCGAAACTGTCATCTTCATTCCGGACGAGTACCTCGCGAAGAATGTCGCAAAGGAAACCGGTAAGCACATTATCTTTCCAACCATGGATCCGCGGAAAAAGTTTGAAGGAGAACTGGACTACCAGATGATCGGTTGGTTAGGACGATGCGAAGTTCACGACAAGTTTACTGTCGAAGATATCGAGAACGTCAGGAAGCAGTTTCCGGATGTCACGATTCTGGCCCATCCCGAATGTAGTCCCGAGGTAGTCGCCGCTTCAGATTTCTCCGGAAGCACCGGGGCGATGATCAGGTTCGTCGAAAATAGTTCTGCCCCCCATTATCTGCTTCTCACTGAATGCGCTATGGGCGATAACATTGCCGCCGCCAATCCTGATAAAGACATGCTGCGCCTTTGCAGTGTCAGATGTCCCCACATGAATCAGATCACGCTTGAAGACACGCTCGAGTCGCTCAGAAAAAACCAGTACGTGATCGAGATACCTGAAGACATTTTGCAACGGGCCGCTCGGTCAGTTGAAAGAATGATAGCAATCGGCTGAGTCCGTCATGAAGGAACCCTATTGAACAGGACCGATGTTTTAATCATCGGTTGTGGCATAGCCGGCGCAACCGCCGCGCTGCGGCTGGCACGCAATCCGAACCGTCTCGTCACTATCGTTACTCGTGCGCGCGATGCGCATGAATCAAATACTTTCTACGCACAGGGTGGCATCGTTGGCCGGAGCGCCGGGGACACTTCCGAGTTGCTGCTGGCTGATATCTTGCAAGCAGGCGCCGGCGTTAGCTCACCCAAGGCCGCTCGCATTCTTTCGGAAGAAGGCCCAACGCTGCTTCATGAGGTGCTGGAAGGACTGGCGCAGGTTACGTTTGATCGGGACAGCAATGGCCAGCCGCTCTTTACTCAGGAAGCTGCCCATTCACAACGGCGAATACTTCACGTCGGCGATGGCACCGGCAAAGCCATCATGCATGGCCTAATCAATGCCTTAAACGACTATCCAAATGTAACTATCGAATCGCAGATGACTGCGGTTGATCTGATCACTTTCCCGCACCATTCGCGTAACCCGCTGGACAATTACGAAGGCATCACCTGTCACGGCGCTTACATGTTTGACCGCCAGGAACGAACTGTACATCGCTGCCTCGCAACCACCACGGTACTCGCGACCGGTGGCCTGGGACGCATTTACCGCAACACCACGAATCCGCTGGGGGCGCGCGGTGACGGTCTGGCGATGGCTAACCGGGCCGGCGCGCGGATCACAAACGCAGAGTACGTGCAGTTTCATCCGACCGCATTGGCTGTCCCTGGTGCTGAAGGTTTCCTAATAAGCGAAGCAGTTCGCGGTGAAGGCGGCGTCTTGATTACGCCGGAGGGACAGCCGTTCATGATGAGTTATGCGCCCGAATGGGGCGACCTTGCTCCCCGCGATATCGTGGCCCGCGCTATTCATCATGAGATGGAACGTAACGGCTACTCTTACGTGCTGCTCGATATTGCCTCACGAATGCCGGCGGACAGGATTCGCGAGCGCTTTCCCAATATTTACAGCCGCTGTCTAAAAGCCGGCCTCGACATCACGAAGGAGCCTATTCCAGTTGTTCCCGCCGCTCACTACTTTTGCGGCGGCGTGCTTGTGGATGAATGGGGTCGCTCCAGCGTCGCGCGGCTATACGGCGTTGGCGAAGTCAGTTGCACGGGCGTGCACGGCGCCAACCGTTTGGCTTCGACTTCGCTGTTGGAAGGTTTGGTGTGGGGAAACCGTGCCGCACAACATATCGAACAACTGCTGGACCAGGAGAACCTCGTGCGGGCTGAGTTTGACAACGTGCCGCCATGGGATGAAAGCGGTCTGGTGGCCGACGCGGACCCGGCCTTAATACAGGGCGACATGCAGACCATTCAAAATATTATGTGGCACTACGTGGGTTTGGTGCGGAGCGCGGAACGAATCTCACGAGCCATTCGCGAGCTGCGCCACCTTTGGAATGAGATCGAGACTTTTTATCGAACCACCAAACTTGACGATGGCTTGATCGGTCTACGCAATGCCGTGGAAGTAGCACTCATCATCGCCCAAGCTGCACTGCACAATCGACAGAGTCGCGGCTGCCACTACCGGCAGGATTCTGTAGCCGTCGAAGGCGATCGATTAATTTAGATCATCTACACTGTAGCCAAAGAAAAAACCGGGTGGCCCTTAAAAAGGCACACCCGGTTTTGTTTGCTTTCCAGTTTAGAAACTAGAAGTGGAAACGCACCGCGAACTGGACCTGGCGCTGGGAATACTTGTTACTGTCCGTCGAGGTCACACTTCCGAAAGTGGGCGTGTAGCACAACCCATTAGTAACCGGTGTGGTGATGCCGTTAATGCCTCCACAATTAGTGTTGGTTCCGGTGTATAGCGTTCCGCTCTTACCAAACACCTGGGTGCGATTGAACAGGTTAAAGGCCTCTCCGAGCAGTTCAAGATTATATCTTTCTGAGAAATTGATACGCTTCGAAAGTCTCAGATCGATATTCTTGACTGCCGGCAGACGGAACGAGTTACGCGGCAGACGGAAGTAACGGAAGTCGCCGTTTGAGCCGTTCAGACCGTTAGTCACACCCGACGTTTCAGCACTGTATGGCTGGCCGCTGTAGAGCACAAAGATTGGAGAAATCGACCAACCGTTTAGCACATAGTCGCCGAACGAATCGCCGCCGCCCTTGTAAAGCGTAGGCGCATACACTGCGCTGGCTACGAACTTATGTCGCGTATCAAAGTTACTCGGCCCGAAATCGTAGGCCTGGCGGTTAAATACATCCACGGGCTGATTAAAGATGCTCGTGGTGATCAGCGAGGTTTGTCCGGTATCAGTCGCCTTTGAAAAGGTGTAGCTCGACTGGAATTGGAGACCATTAGTAAAGCGACGGTTGACCTGAAAAACCAGACCGCTGTATTCCGACTTTACTGAACTCTCTTCGCGAAGCATCGATGGTTGCGAAGAAATGGCCTTGGCGTACTGCGGGACTGTAAAAGTCGTCCCGTCTTGAGGTCCACCAACAATCGTGTAGGTCTTGATTACGCCGGTTGGAGCAAGATTCATGTCGACGAAGGTGGGCAAGTCATAACCTCTAGCCCCGACGAACGAGACTGAAGCGACCGTATTCTTGGCAATCTCACGCTCCAGAATGAAGTCGTACTGAACAATCTTCGGCGTTTGGAAATTTCTTTGGAAGAAGAAGATCGTCCCTGACGACGTAAGTGCCGTCGTGTTGGGTAGGACATTGGGGAAGACTGGGGCGCATGGAACCGTCGCCGCAGCAACGAGCGGGAAGCAACTGGCAGTCACGGTCTGCGCTACGGTGATCGTTCCCTGTCCCGCTAAATTACCCGTCTTTAACAGGTTGTTCCAAATGTGCCCGCCAAGGATGCGGCCAAAATAAACTCCGAACCCGCCGCGGATTGAAGTTTTGCCATCACCGTTAACGTCGTAAGCAAAACCAACACGCGGACCAAAGTTATTCTTGTCGCTCGGCATCGTGGAGGTCGCTTGAGCAAGCGTTCTGCCGTCATTCGGAATGACCACCGTACTAGGGTTAGGCAGGATGGCGGCAGGCAACTTTTGGTATTCGTAACGCAAGCCGGAATTCACGGTGAAACGTGGCGTTACGCGAGTGTCAAGCTGGCCAAAGAAGCTATACTCGTCTTCCTTAAACTTCACGCCCTGAATGCCAATACCCTGAAGGTAAGTGGAGGTATAGCACCGGCCCGCGAAACGTCGCACTGCGGCGGTGTCGGAAGTGCACGTTGTAGTTCCCGGTAATGGCGTCTGCCAATTGACGTAGTCAATCACAAAGTCTGTGATGTTGGCGTAGGAATAAGAACCCGCTTCAGAACCCCGGTTTAGGATTTCGTCGGTTACGTGATTATAGTCAGCGCCAAACTTGAGGGTATGAATACCCTTGGTCCAGGTTACCGTATCCGCAAATTGAATGCGTCGCTCGTCCGGATACTTGATGCGTTCAAAGTTGGTCGTCGTGCCAAAGGTTAAGCCATTCGTCAAACGCACCTGAGGCGAACGCGCGCCCAATTCAGTGGTTGCGGTTGACGGTTCGCCGGCCAGAGGCGGCTGGCTGAAAGCAAATTCAAAGTCTTTCGAATACTGAAAACGCGCTTCATTTAGCAGGTTCGGTGTAAGCGTTGACTGAAAGCGCGAGTTAATCGTGTCGACCCGGACAAAGTCATCGCCGAAACTATGTCGGGCGTTGGTGTTCGTCGCCTGTGTTTGCAAACCAGCAGGCGAGGCCCAGCGCAAACGGTTGTAAGAAAGAGTGAACAGGTTGTTGCTGTTCACCTGCCAATCAAACTTCGGAAAGATTATTTTCTGGTCGCCACGACGAGGTGTTTCGCCAGTCAGCGAAGTAAGAAAGGCCAGAGTGTTGTCGATCTGAGTGGCACTTAGACCCTTGGCGAGCAAAGCCGTTCGTCCGGTGGTCGAGGGAACTAGTGTATTCAGGTAACCGGGTGCAAAGAAAACCGCCAGACCCGGGAAGTTGCGTTTTTGCTGATCGTAGCTGAAGAAGAAGAACGCTTTGTTCTTGACAATTGGGCCACCGATGTTGCCGCCGAATTGATGGCGAATGTCCAACGGCTTGATTCCGACGGGTGTCGAGATGCCATTGATCAAGACGCTTCGGGTGGCGCGTGGGTTTCGCGCGCCAAATTTGTTATTGCGATAATACTCAAAGAGATCCCCATGAAACTCGTTCGTGCCGCTCTTGGTAACTGAATTGACGACGGCACCGGCCGAACGTCCATATTCAGCCGAGTAGTTCGAGGAGTTAACCTGAAACTCGCGAACTGCGGACTGGCTAACAACGTACGGGATGCGCGTGCGGCCACGTTCTTCTGAGTGGAACGATTGATTGTTGTCACCACCATCCACCGTGCTATTGTTCAGCAAACCTGAAACACCACGGAAACTAATCAGTCCGAATGGGCCATCGGGAACCGAAGCCGGCGTCAAGAGCACAAAGTCGGTAACACGACGACCGTTAACCGGCAGCTCGTTGATTGAGGTCTGATTGATATTGGTGGAAAACTCCTGCGAGTTGGTATTGATTACCGGCGCTTCTGCGGTAATCTCGACGCTCGCCGTAGTTCCAGCAACACCTAGCGGAACATTCAGCGAGGTAACCTGTCCAACTTCGACTACGACTTTTTCCTGGACAAAATCAGCGAAGCCCCCCACTGCGACCTTAACGGTGTATGTTCCCGGTTCAAGGTTGACAACGCGAAAGCCACCATCGGAATCGCTCGTGGCCGTTGCTTCTTTGTTTGTTCCCACATTGGTTACCGTCACAGCAGCATTGGGAATCGATGCACCTTGCGGGTCGGCGACCTTCCCGCTGATACCGCCAGTAAGCGTTGACTGTGCGAAGGCGATGGTGCTGAGCGCGAGTATCGAGAAAATAACAAGGGGTAGTCGTACAAATTTCGACATGGGGAACTCCTTAAGCATGAGTTGACGTTGAAGATTGTGCGCAGCCGATTTGGGCGCAGGTTGATGTCTTAAAATTGAGAGCAAATTGAAGTTATGCAAAACAAGAAGGAAACGATCCGTAGACCCTAATTAGAGGCAAGCTTTTAGCACGCCTGAAGCAACTTTCGCAAGCCTGATACGTGTTAAAGCTGAGTAAAAATACATCATCGCAGTTTCGTGTTCCGAGAAGACCCACTTGGGCATGTCTTGATCGCATTCCTGTTCGCAAAATGCATGCCGAATTGAAGTGCACCGCTCGCTCCGCAGAACTCCTCACTTTTCAAGGCTTATCTGAAAATTTTGCTTCCACCCCGGCATAAACGTGGCCGAGAATTTGGATCAATATTGGAAAATCAGGAAATTGCAGTTTGGGTCGAGCGACTACCCAGAGAAGCTCTCGACGATCATGGCAATGCCCTGGCCGCCACCGATGCATGCGGTCGCAAGACCATAGCGACCGGAGCGGCGGCGCAATTCATGAAGCAAGGTGAGCACCAGCCGGGTGCCAGTTGCCCCTAGCGGATGTCCGAGTGCGATCGCACCACCGTTGACGTTCGTCCGCGACCGATCCAAACCCAATTCCTTTTCGACGGCAAGATACTGACCGGCGAATGCTTCATTCACTTCAATCAGATCCATGTCGGAGAGATCGAGTTTCGCTTTCTTCAAAGCCTGGCGCGTAGCAGGCACTGGGCCAATGCCCATGATTTCAGGTTCGACACCGGCATATGCCCAACTCACGATCCGGCCCATCGGTTTCTTGTCTGCCTGCTTCAAATAGTCTTCGCCGCATATGACCAACGCTGCCGCACCATCCACAATTCCTGAGGCGTTACCAGCAGTTACAAAGCCGTCTTTGGCGAACGCCGGTCGTAACCTGGCCAGCACCTCCATTGTGGTCTCGGGTCGCATGTGATCGTCATGGTCGAAAATAAAACTCGACTTCCGGGATTTAACTTCAACCGGAACGATCTCCTCGGCAAAATATCCGACATCACTGGCCCGCTTCGCTTCTTGTTGTGAGCGCAAGGCGTACTGGTCCTGCTCTTCGCGTGAAATGGAAAACTTGCGCGCCAGATTCTCGGCGGTTCCCGCCATAGGCGTGTTGCAATAGGTGTCAAGCAACGCAACCGTCAGGCTGTCTTCGAGTTTGCCTTCGCCCAACGCAAAGCCCGACCGCGCGCCACGAATGACGTGCGGCGCCTGCGACATCGACTCCATGCCGCCGACTAGCGCCGTCTGCGCTTCACCAAGCTGAATCATCTGCGCGCCCGAAACAATCGATTGAATCCCGCTGCCGCAGAGGCGATTGACCGTGAGTGCCGGTCGATCAAAAGGAACGCCTGCTTTAAGCGCCACGTGACGTGCGCCATAGATCGCGTCGCCCGAAGTTTGTAACGCATTTCCAAAAACCGTGTGATCGATCTCTTCGGGAGCGACCCCGGTCGTCTCCAAAGCAGCTCTTGCCGCAGTCGCACCAAGATCGATTGCCGAAATGTCTTTCAACGCGCCCACATACTCGCCCATCGGCGTTCGCTTGCCACCCAATATGAAAACATTTGTGCTCATCTCAAATAATCAACCCTTCCATGGTTTCGAATTCCGCTCAGGTTAGAAACGGAAAGATTAACAAAGAATGGATCGCCGGATCAATTTAGAAACCTCAGTGTGGTGTCGTAGTTTGAAGCACAGAGGAAATTTTAATTTAGGACACCCAGCGTGTTCGGCCTGAAATGTGATTTGAATGGAAGAAGCAGCAGGTTTCTTGCGCCAGCGATGAGAAAAGTTTTTTCTTATTCTGAAAATCTATGATGAGCTCGATAACGGTGTAGCAGTTCTTCAAGAAATCCTTCGTAGGTAAACGTCGCCAGATCATATGTCGGGCGAATCTTGTACATAAGCGGGAGCGAAACGCGCCAGGCCATCCACTGCCTTGGAACATCCGACAGATCCCAACGCCGGCGCAGGAAAGTTTCTACAACTTCGATTTCGCGCTCGGTGAGGCTGGTGAGTTCGCCGGAAAAATCCACTGGCTTGAACGATCTTCGCAATGCCACGTCACTCACCGATGATTCAAACACCTGAGTAAATGCCGGCGCTTCGGCTTCGCGTTCGCGCACCACGACGGTGCCCGCAATCATGTCGCCCACGCGCTGGTCCGAAGAACTAACAAAAACCGAGATCAGGCCGATTGAATAAAAAGGCGCGGGCATCATGTCGAAAGTCCGCAGCAAGTTCCTGACTGCGGCCTCCCAAAAAGTGACCGGGCGTCCATCTTCGCGAATAACGCGAAGCTTGAGCCAGCGCTTGCCGGGTGTTTGCCCATTCCAGATCCACTCAAAGAAAGCGAAGTAGCCGGACAGAATAAAAAAGAGGATCACCACTAGCGCGGCCAGCACCCATTTTGGCGCATTGGTAAGTTTCTCGCCGAAGCTTGAATAGTTTGCAACCAACGTAAACGCGATGATCATCAGGATGAGGACGAGTATCTGCAAAGCATGATCAATCGCGCAGGCAAGGAAACGATTGCCAATAGAGGCGAGCGCAAAGTGAAGTGGCACGCGCTCCGGCGTTTCAATTACGAGGATGTCTTCAGTGGCTAGTGCTGCCGACATGTCTGCTCTGGAATTCTTTCTCTATAAACCGCGCACACGCATGAATCTTCGCTTGCCAACTTGAAGCAAAATCGATTTATCGGGACTTAGGTTCAGCTCAAACCCGCTGTCCGCTCGTTTTGTCCCATCAACAGAAACTCCCCCTTGCTCTATCAAGCGACGAGCTTCAGCCATTGACGCGACCAGATCAGAACTAACCAGCAAGCGTGGTAATTTCCAAAGGCCAGATTCAAGCGATGCTTCTTCAACTACATCAGGAGTTTGCTTCGCACGAAAGACCTTAACGAATTCTTCTTCAGCATTTTGGGCATCATCGCTCGAATAAAAATCAGAAATGATTGACTTCGCAAGCTCCGCTTTAATATCCCGCGGATTGCGTTCTCCCTTCTCGGCCTGATTCTTCAGAGCAGCTATTTGTTCACTTGTTAGATCAGTAAGCAGTTCGTAATAGCGCCACATCAGCTCATCCGAGATCGACATTACTTTGCCGAAGATTTCCGCAGGCGGTTCATTGATGCCGATGTAGTTTCCCAAACTCTTGGACATCTTCTGCACGCCGTCCGTGCCTTGCAACAGCGGCATGATGACGCAGACTTGCGCGTCCTGTTTGTACTCGCGCTGCAGATTTCGGCCCATTAACAAATTGAATTTCTGATCCGTGCCGCCGAGCTCGACATCGGCATCAAGCGCGACTGAATCGTATGCCTGCGTCAGCGGATACAGCAGCTCGTGCAACGCAATCGGCTTTTCTTCATTCAAGCGCTTCGTAAAATCGTCGCGTTCCAGAATCTGTTTGACTGTGACGTGCGCAGCCAGACGTATAAAGCCGCCGGAACCGAGCTTGTCCATCCACTCCGAGTTAAAACGGATCTCGGTCTTTACAGGATCAAGCAACTTAAATATTTGTTGCTTGTAGGTTTCAGCGTTGGCGTTTATTTCCTCGCGGGTGAGTTGCGGCCGCGTCGCGGAATTGCCGGAAGGGTCGCCGATGAGCCCGGTGAAATCGCCTATCAGAAAAATAACCGTGTGGCCCAATTCCTGAAAGGCGCGCAGCTTGCGAATGACAACCGTGTGTCCCAGATGAATGTCAGGCGCCGTTGGATCGACCCCAAGCTTCACGCGCAACGGCTTGCCTGTTTTGGCAGACTTTTCCAGCTTGGCGCGCAACTCTTCCTTGCGGATGATCTCCGTGGTGCCTTTGCGAAGGTAGTCGAGCTGTTCATCGATCGTCATTGGCTAATCGTAAATCGTCAATCGTGAATCGTAAATAGAATAAGAGGCGGCGCGTCTTGTATCAGCGACTTTACTTGAGCACCACTCGCCTGCCAACAATCTCGTAAGCGCCGCCGTTAACGATAGCAAGTGCTTCTGCATACAGCGTGTGCTCCTCATCCAGTATGCGCGCGGAAAGCGTCTCTTCGGTATCGTCGTCGCGAACGGGAACGATTCGTTGCGCGATGATTGGTCCGCCGTCAAGTGTCTGATCAACGAAATGCACTGTGCACCCGGTAAACTTTGCGCCATGCTCGAGCGCCTGCCGCTGTGCGTCGAGTCCGGGAAAGGCCGGCAGCAGGCTTGGGTGAATATTCAAGATGCGATTGCGATAAGCTGAAAGAAAATGCGAAGACAAGAGCCGCATGTAACCGGCAAGACACACGAAATCAACCTGGTGTTCCTGCAGCACAGTTACGAGTTCACGATCGTGTTCGTCGCGCGAGCGGCCCCTTCTTTCAACAACTGCTGTCGGCAGATTTTGTGACTGAGCATGCGCGAGACCAGCGGCGTTTGGTTGGTCGCTGATGACTATCGCAATCTCCATCTGCGGAACACTTCCCTCACGAACGGCATCGGCAAGCGCCAGCATGTTTGAACCGCGCCCGGAAATGAGAATGGCGATTCTGGATTTAACTTCGCGTGGCATGGCTTGGTTGGCCGATGTCGAGTATTCAGGCACTGACATTAAAAGTTCGCATCGCTGCAGCTTCAACCTCGCAATGGCTCTGCCGTCTGATGTGCGGAAGGTCTGTGACCTTCCGGGCGTTTCAATTAATTTAGGGCTACGTCCTTGGGTTCAGAGCTTAGTCTTAAAATTTCCAGATGACTTCGCGGTGGGGGCAAGCCGCTACCGCACTATCTGACGGCAAAGCCGAATCTTCGGCGAGCCGATTAGATCAAATTGACGAAGCGTTCGCCCTCGACTACGCGGCCAACTTCGAAGACCTGTTCATCGCGTTGTTGTAAATGCAACTTGACCGCATCAGCGTCTGATTGCGAAAGAACAATCACCATGCCCGCGCCCATATTGAACGTTCGATACATCTCCGCTTCAGACACGTTCCCGAGCCGCCGCATAAGCTGAAAAACCGGCAGCACGGGCCAACTTCCTTTTTTGATCTCCACGGCTGTTCCCGGCGGCAGGATGCGCGGAATATTGTCTGTCAGCCCGCCACCCGTGATGTGGGCGAGACCTTTTATCATTCCCGAATCAAGCAAGCCCTCGAGCGGTTTCAAATAACTGGCGTGCGGCCGCAACAGCGCTTCACCAACCGTCATGTTCAACTCATCAACGCGCGTGTTGACATCGTAGCCGGCTACTTCGAAAAACAATTTGCGCGCGAGCGAGTAACCATTGGTGTGCAATCCAACTGATGGTAATGCCAGCAGCACATCTCCCGCAGCAATTTGTTTACCGTCGATGATTTTTTCTTTATCCACAACTCCAACGATGAAGCCGGCAACGTCATATTCACCCTCCGCATAAAAATCCGGCATCTCCGCGGTTTCACCGCCGAGCAGGACACAACCGTTTTCGCGACAGCCTCGGGCTATGCCTCCAACAATTGCGGCAACCACGTCGGGTAAAAGCTTTGGGGTAGCGATGTAGTCGAGAAAAAAGAGCGGGCGCGCGCCCTGGACCAGAATGTCGTTGACGCAGTGGTTAACCAAATCGCGCCCGATGGTATTGTGAACGCCGGCCAGAAACGCAATCTTCAGTTTCGTGCCGACGCCATCAGCCGAAGCAACCAGCACCGGTTGCATCAGCTTGGGAAAGGCGCCGGCAAACATTCCTCCAAAGCTGCCAATCTCGGAAAGCGTCTGCGCATTGAAGGTCTGTTTCGCGAGCAGCTTGATCCTGTCGGTGGCACGCGTGGCGGCGTCGATATCAACACCGGCATCCGCATATGAAATTGGCTTTGTCATTGGTTCGTAAATCGTGAATCGTAAATCGTAAATAGAAAAATCCGAATAACTTACTTGGGCTTCAACTCAATTGCGAGTCTCAACCTGTGATAATGTCTGTCTTCACCATTTACGATTTACGATTCACTATTTATCGCTCTTTTTCGGTGGGGGTCCAAAGTCACCGTAGGCAATGAACCCGGACCGCGTGGCATCATCTTTCTGCCCGACCCGCCCCACCCACACGTCGACCGCGCCTTCTTTTGCAGTCTTGATCACGTAATCCTTCTCCTTGCCGCGGGTCGTAATCGTTATCTCGCCTTGTAAGTCAGTCCTGAACAACTTCGCATTCGCCGCCTTCAATCGATCGAGCACTACCTGCGAAGGATGGCCATAACGATTCCATTCGCCGCAAGAGATGACAGCCACTTCCGGCTTCACGCGATCCATGAAGTCCTGGGCGGTTGCATACTTCGACCCGTGATGACTAACTTTCAAGATCGTTGACCGAAGGTTTACGTCTTTCGTCAGCATGCGGTGTTCAGTTTGCTCTTCCGCGTCGCCCGTCAACAGCATCGAGAAATCGCCGTAGTCGAGCCTGATGACAATCGAATTCGCGTTAGGCAGGTTGCCGCCGGTCTTCATCTGGCCTTTCGTAAACAACGGTTCGGTCGGCGCGAGCATTGTCAGCAGAGCGCCGCCACCGATATCGTATTTCGTGCCGGCTTGAGCTTTCTCATAGCTCGCGCCGCTTTGCGTGATCGCGTCTTTGTAATCATCGTAAAACTTTGTAATCGAACTGGACTTGGGGAGGGATGTTGCGGGTTTCTTGTCCTGAGCAGATTTCTTTTGAACCGCTTTCGGATTTTGTTTCACGGCGAGCGATTCGGGAACGTCCGGCTCAGTGCCGTTATCGATGACGCGCAGAACTTTCGTGCCCTTCATTACTTCGTCAGCGCCACCAATGTGATCGGGATGCGGATGAGTGGCGATAAAGAAGTCCAGCTGTTGCACGTTGTAACGCTTCAGCGCTTCCAGGACAACTTTGCCTTTGTTAGTGTCGCCGGCATCGATTAGCACAGAGGTGCCGGTCGGCGAGATAATCAGAATTGAATCGCCTTCAACCGGGCCAACATCAAGAATGTGCACTTGAAGTTCTTTGCCGGATGGCGTTGGTGGTTTCGTTTTCCACCAGGGCACTACATATTTCCAGCCGATGTAGCCCGCCGGAATCATCAGCAGAACCAAAACTGCCCCGGCGCACCCACATCCTTTTGTCGCTCGACTCACTGAAAGGTTCCTTGTAATTGAGTTTGAAAAGGCCAACCGAAGCAACGCCAGTTTTAGTTGTCAGCCGCCAGGGCTTCGTGATCGCGCTCCCACATCGTCTCGGCTTCACTAGTGATGCGGGTGGGATACTGTTCGGTCCAACACGCGACGCACGACGAATCGCGGCTAATCCCAATCGCCTCAATCATGCCCTCAAGCGAAAGGTAACCAAGCGAATCAGCCTCGATAAACTTGCGAATCTCTTCGATCGACATTTGCGCGGCGATCAAGTCGGCTTTATTCGGAGTGTCGATGCCGTAGTAACACGGACTAATCGTCGGCGGACAACTAATGCGCATGTGAACTTCGCTGGCGCCAGCCTCACGCACCAGGCGCACAATTTTCTTGGAGGTCGTGCCGCGCACAATCGAATCATCGATCAGCACCACTCGCTTGCCGGCGATCAACTCGCGCACCGGGTTCAACTTGATGCGCACGCCAAACGAACGAATCGACTGGCGCGGTTCGATGAAGGTGCGGCCGACGTAGTGATTTCTTACCAAGCCGAAACGAAAGCTGACACCGCTTTGCGCGGAATAACCAATCGCTGCAACTGTTCCCGAATCCGGAACCGGCACCACTACATCAGCGTCCGCGGGTTGTTCGATGGCGAGTTGCGCGCCCATGCGGTGCCGTGATTCGTTCACCGACCGGCCATAGATAAGCGAATCGGGCCGCGCAAAATAGACGTGTTCAAACAAACACATCGAGGGCTGCTGTACCGGCAAGGGATGCGAAGACCGCAAGCCATCCTGATCGATTACCAACATCTCTCCGGGCTCGACGTCGCGAACATACTGCGCGTCGATCAAATCAAAAGCACAGGTTTCCGAAGCAACTACCCAGCCGTCGCCCAAACGGCCCAGGGCCAGCGGACGAAAGCCGCGCGGATCGCGAATCGCGATCAGTTCATTCGGTGTTAGAAATAACATCGAGAATGCGCCTTCAGTCTCGCGCAAGACTTCCGGGATCGCTTCGCGTACAGACGACGCCTTTGATCGCGCTACGCCGTGCAGAATGACTTCAGTGTCTGAAGTCGCAGAAAAGATCGCGCCTTCACGTTCCAGCTTGCGCCGCTCTTCGCGCGCGAACGGCAAGTTGCCGTTATGACAGATTGCAATCTGACCGTGCTGGCAGGTCACCAGGAATGGTTGCGCTTCGCGGATTGAAACTTCGCCGGCAGTCGAATAGCGCACATGACCAATGGCGCTGGCGCCCGGCAAGCGATCGAGCGTTGACTGATCAAACGCATCTGCTACATGGCCCATCGCGCGCTCAAGCCGCAACTCCGTACCGTTCGACGCCGTGATGCCGCACGATTCCTGACCGCGATGTTGCAGCGCGTACAATCCGAGATAAGTTAGTCGCGCAGCATCGGCATGTCCGTAGATCCCGAATACGCCACACTCATCTCTGAATTTGTCCTGCGTCAATTCGAACTGCACCGTTATGCCTTTTTTGGATATTGGAATTTCTTTGCAACGCGAGCTTACTTCGCATTACCGCACGATTCAACTCACGTACGCGATCCACGGATACACAAAACATTCTCAGTTGGGTATCATAAGTTTAGAAGATGCGGGCCCGCGCCAAAACTTGCGCACAATTCTAAAGCGTAAACGAGGAGAACAGGCTCAAATGAAACATGTCTTTTTTGTTATTTTGCTGGCAGCATTCGCAATCAGTTATCCCAGTCTCCTCACGGCAACGTCGTTGACAACGAATGCCGGCACTGTCCCGGCGGTAAATGCCGCGCAACTATACGCAAAGCAATGCGCCTCGTGTCATGGCAAGGATGGTCGCGCAAAAACAATCAAGGGCAAACTAAAACACGCGCGAAACCTGACAGCTGCGGAGTGGCAGGAAACAGTCAGCGACGAGCGCGTCTTCAATTCAATAACGAACGGCAAGGAAAAAATGCCGGCTTACGGGAAAAAACTCTCCCAGGAACAAATCGAGGCACTCGTCACTTACGTTCGCGCCTTTAAGAAATAACCTTTATGCTTGCGCAAATCTTTAATCGCTCTGCGTGCCGTCCGTTGAAGCCTTTTGGATTTCATTAAGGTGAAACTTCCAAACACATTATGGCGCCTAACTGTTTTGCTTCTGCGGGCGACGCTCGTGGCGGCACTCTTGTTTTCAGGTTGGCTGATCTACTCGAAACTCCCGCACCGCTCAAACACCGACGCCCGCGCGTCGCATAATGAAACCTCGCTGCAGATCATGTTGCGGCCGCTCGGCATAAATGCCGCGGCACTGGACATTCCGGTGGAACTCTATCCGGTCGATATCGTTGCGGTGCGACACGAATACTTTACCGAACGTCGGGCCGGCAAACGCTTTGACGATTTCTTGAACGAAAGCATGCAGGGTCGGCATCCGATCAATGCCAAACTCGATAAGGATGGTCAGGCAACAGTGGTTGTCACTGCCGGCAGTTGGTGGCTCAACGCTGTCCTACCGGGCGAAGAAAATTTGGAGTGGCGTCTGCCGATTAATGTTGCGGGTAATAGACAAATTGTGGAGCTCACCTCACAGAACGTCTACACGCGTACAAAGAGTTTTTGAAGATTGGTCAGTTGTCAGTTGCATGCGAAGCTAACGGGCTGAGTTCCAACCGATCCTCGATTCAAATTGGCAACTAACAACTGACTACTGACAACTGACTACTGACTACTGACAAACTGACCACCCGCAAATGAAAGCCCTTCGCGTAGACAAGAAAAAGCTGGCTGTGCGCGAGGTTGAAAAACCTGCGCGCGAAGATGAGACACTGGTGCGCGTGCTGCTTTCCGGCATCTGTAATACAGATCTGGAAATCGCGCGCGGTTATGCCAGCTTCAAAGGAACCATTGGACACGAGTTTGTCGGGGTCGTTGAAGAAGCCGCGGACGCATCCCTAATCGGTCAGCGCGTCGTGGGCGAAATTAATGCTGGTTGCGGAGAGTGCGAGCTATGCAGCGCCGGTGACCCACGTCATTGCTCCGCGCGAACTGTGTTGGGAATCGTTGGTCGCGATGGCGCTCACGCCGAATTTCTAAAGCTGCCGCAAAAAAATCTTTTCAAAGTTCCGGACATGGTGCTTGATGAGCACGCGGTTTTCACTGAACCACTGGCAGCCGCTTGCGGCGTTTTGGAATGCGTTGAAACTAAACCAACGGATCGGGTGGCGGTGATCGGTGACGGCAAACTCGGCCTGCTTTGCGCGCAAGTACTGGCCCTAACGGGCGCCCAGGTTGTCTTGATTGGCAAGCATGCCGAGAAGTTGCGCATTGCCGAACGTCGCGGCATTGAAACCGTTACGACGAAGAGCGCAGCGAAGCGCAAGCGGGAATTTGACGTGGTGGTCGAAGCCTCGGGCTCGCCGTCTGGATTTGCCGGTGCACTTCAGTTGTTGCGTCCGCGCGGAGTACTGGTTTTGAAATCAACGTTTGAAGGCAAGGCGGAGTTCGTCCAGGCGCCGCTGGTCGTTGACGAGATCAGCATTGTTGGCTCTCGCTGCGGGCGTTTTCAACCAGCGCTCGATCTGCTCAAAAAAGGCGCTATCGATATCGATAGTTTGATAAGTGAAGAGTATCCGCTCGCGCGCGGTGTGTATGGGATGGAACGCGCCGGAAAGAAAGGCGCGCTTAAGGTTTTCTTACGACCTTGAGGTTCATAACTGAGACGCGCAGAAAGAAAATTTTCCATTTTCCATTTACCATTTTTCATTGGCCATTGCAGCTCACGACCGATCGAGTTAGAACTGGAGTTTTGGGGAACAAGGCAATCATTCCAATGAAAAATAGTAAATGAGAAATGGAAAATGGGAAATCTCCTTTAACCTGCCCTGAGCCCTTTGCTCGCTGCGCTCGTATGTTTTGCTCCCTGATTGACCTTTAGCTATACTTCAACCCTTCCCTTCTGCGGCCTGAATGACACCCAGGTTACTGGCGTTTCCAAAGGTCGCGACGTGCAGCTTTTCTTGAAGGCGGTGTTTTATGCTCGAACCTAACAAAGATCACGCAACTGTCAACGAACGGGCGATCCTGCGAAAGCTTCGGGTCTGGATTGTGGCGCTCGGGACCGCCTGCCTGTTGGCCGGCGTCGGCATCGGCGCAATGCTTTCGGGACGGCCCACGGTGGCGCAGAACGAAATGCAAATCGCGCGCGCGCCTGAAGCCTTGTCCGCTTCGTTTGCGGAAGTTGCCCGGCGGGTCGAGCCTGCGGTGGTGAATATCGATACCATTACCGCCGCGCCTGAAGTTAACGAGAAAGATAACGAGGACCAGGAAGACCTGCCTTCGAACAACCCATTGCTTGATATGTTTCGACGGCAATCCCGCCGACCATCGCACGGCGTGGGCAGCGGATTCATCGTTAGTCCCAAGGGCTATATCCTGACGAATGAACACGTGGTCCAGGGATCGTCACGAATAATCGTCGGCTTGCAAAACGGTCAAACCTATATCGGAAAGATCGTCGGCATTGATGAAGAAACTGACGTAGCGGTAATAAAAATCGATGCGCCGCAGGATCTGCCAACAGTGACGCTGGGCGACTCGAATGCAGCGCAGGTGGGCGACTGGGTGCTGGCAGTTGGCTCTCCTTTTGGTTTGGATCAAACAGTTACCGCCGGCATCATCTCCAAGAAGGAACGAGAAACTCCATCCGCTAATTCAAATTTCCAGCGCTTCATCCAGACGGACGCCGCCATTAATCGCGGCAACAGCGGTGGTCCGTTGGTAAACATGCGCGGCGAAGTCATCGGCATTAATTCCCAGATTGCAACTTCGACCGGCGACTATAACGGCATCGGCTTTGCGCTGCCTGCCTCGGAAGCAAACTTCGTTTATCGGCAGATTGTGGACCAGGGCAAAGTGCGCCGCGGTTACCTGGGCGTAACGCTGGACTCCGTCAGGGACGAATTCGCGCGCGTTTATAGTTTGCCTGAGGCAAAGGGCGCGATCATTCTCGACGTGCAGCAAACAAAAGATGGCCAACCAACACCGGCGGCGAAATCAGGCCTACAGTCAAGCGACATCATCATCGAATTCAACGGACAACCGATTGCAAACGCCCAGGACCTGATTCAAAAAGTAGCCGGCAGCCCGATCGGGCAGTCTGTGGCGTTAACCTATCTCCGCGAGCGTGACAACAAGTTTGAGAAGCATAGCGCGGACATAGTCCTTGGGGAGCGTCCCGGGCTGGCACAACTGCGCGACCCGGCGGATTCAGTGCAGCCGAAGCGCAAGGAATCGGATCCGAAGGGCAATGGCTTGCATCTCGGCGTTACCCTCGCCGAATTAACGCAAGCGCTGATCGCTGACAAGCACCTCGCTGGCGTGCGGGGTCTCTACGTTAAAGAGGTTGATCCCAGCGGACTGGCGGCGGAAGTAAGAGGTGTCAGCGGACAGCCGACACTCGTCGAAGGCGACGTCATCACGCGCATCAATCGCGTGCCGGTAACTGCGCTTGCCGATTTTCAAAGGGTCATCAACTCATTGAAACCGGGCGATCCGGTGGTAATGCAGGTCTCGCGCTACTCCCGAGACCTCGATCGCATAACAACCAGAATCGTGCAGTTTACCTATCAGTAAAAAATGGGTGTCGGGTGTCAGGTGCCGGGTGTCAGTTAAAAATCGCCGAAACCGACACCTGACACCTGATACCCGACACCTAACCAAACCGACACCCGACACCCGACACCCAACCATGGCCCAGGCAAAAAAAGCTCTCGCAAAAAACAATTCGCGGCAAACATCTCCGCGCATCGTCCGCTCGTCTGTTAAGACCTACGACAATTACATCGGCGGCAAATGGGTGCCGAGCGAATCAGGAGAACACTTCGAAAACATCAACCCTGCGGACACCAATGACATCATCGGACGTTTCGCGCTGTCGACCAGTAAGGATGTGAACGCTGCGGTGAATGCTGCGCGCGAAGCTTTCGACGGCTGGCGCAATACGCCCGCTCCAAGGCGCGCTGAAATTCTTTTTCGACTGGGCGAAATTCTGCTGGGAAACAAACCACGCTTTACAGCCGACATGACCCGCGAGATGGGCAAGGTTTTAAAGGAAGCCGGCGGCGACGTGCAGGAAGCGATCGACTGCACCTACTACACTGCTGGTGAAGGCCGGCGGCTGCACGGCTTTACCACGCCGGCGGAAATGCCCGACAAGTTTGCGATGTGCGTGCGGCAGCCGGTTGGACTCTGCGGCCTGATCACGCCGTGGAATTTTCCGATGGCGATTCCCTCCTGGAAATTAATTCCGGCGCTGGTATGTGGCAACACCGTGGTGCTGAAGCCTGCCGAAGATACGCCATTCTCAACTTACAACCTGGTTGAGGCTTGCGAGCAGGCAGGCATTCCGCCCGGGGTCGTGAATCTCGTTACCGGCTACGGTGAAAACGCCGGTGCAGCCATTACGAATCACACTGCGCTGCGGCTTATTTCTTTTACCGGTTCAACTGAAACCGGGCGAACCGTTGCGTCCGCTTGTGCCGAACGCAATGCGATCTGTTCGCTTGAGATGGGCGGCAAGAACGTCATCATCGTCATGGAAGATGCCGACATCGACCTCGCGATCGAAGGCGCGGTCTGGGGCGCGTTTGGGACTTCCGGACAACGCTGCACCGCATCGTCACGACTGGTGGTCCATAAAAAGATCTATAAGCAGTTTTGCAAGAAACTCGTCGAGCATGCGAAACGTTTGCGCGTCGGTAACGGTGCTGACGCGAAAACCGACATGGGGCCGGTAATCAACGCTGACGCAGTAAAGAAGATCATGGGTTATATCGACATCGGTCAAAAGGAAGACGGCGCTACGCTGGCATGCGGCGGCAAGCGACTGACGCGCGGCGAGTATGCGCGCGGGTTCTTCATCGAGCCGACTGTCTTTACCGACGTCGCGCCGGATATGCGCATCGCTCAGGAAGAAATTTTCGGTCCAGTTACCACAGTCATTCCCACGCGCTCGTTGGACGAGGCGGTAGAGATCGCTAATGGCGTTCGTTATGGTCTGTCCGCTGCGATTTACACTACCGACGTCAATCGCGCCTTTCGCGCCATGAACGATATGTACACCGGCATCTTTTATGTGAACGCCTCGACGATTGGCGCTGAGGTGCATCTGCCGTTCGGCGGCACCAAGGCTACCGGTAATGGCCACCGCGAAGCTGGCACGCAGGTGCTGGATATTTTTTCCGAATGGAAATCCATCTATGTTGACTACAGCGGCAAACTGCAACGCGCGCAGATCGACATGGTGGAAGGGATGGGATAAGAAACAGAGGTCAGAAGTCAGAGATCAGAAGTCAGAAAACTAAGATCGGCTCTTCTTCTGACCTCCGACTTCTGATCTCTGACCTCTGACCTCTGACTTCTGACCTCTGATCTCTGACTTCTAACCCTGGAGGACTCCGCACGTGATTGTCGGCCTGCCGAAAGAAATTAAGGACAACGAATACCGAGTTGGTTTGACGCCTGCGGGCGTGCGCGCGCTAAGTGACAGCAATCATCAGGTGATCGTCGAACCTAGCGCCGGTGAAGGCTCGGGCTTTGCGGATGCTCTTTACCAGAGGGCCGGTGCGCAGATCATTGATTCAGCCGACGACGTCTGGGCCAAAGCTGACATGATCGTCAAGGTGAAGGAGCCGATCGAGCCTGAATACCCGCGCATGCGCGAAGGCCAGCTGCTGTTTACTTACCTCCATCTTGCTCCAGACCGAAAGCTCACGGAACAACTTGTTCAACGCAAAGTCACGGGCATTGCTTACGAAACAATTACGGATCGACGCGGCGGCCTGCCGTTGCTCACGCCAATGTCTGAAGTGGCCGGACGAATGGCGATACAGGTTGGTGCCCATTATCTGGAAAAGATGGCCGGCGGCCGCGGCATTTTGCTGGGCGGCGTTCCGGGCGTGCCCGCGGCCAGGGTCGTAATTATCGGCGGCGGCGTGGTGGGAACAAACGCCGCGAAGATTGCGGTGGGCATGGGTGCGCACGTTACGATGATCGATAACAATCTCGAGCGGCTGCGCGAGCTGGACGATATTTTTCTGTCGAAAATTTCCACGCTGGCTTCCAGCGCCTACATGATCCACGACGCGGTTTCAAATGCCGATTTGATCATTGGCGCAGTATTGGTTCCCGGCGCTGCGGCGCCAATGCTGGTAACGCGAAATATGCTCAAAGACGTGCCAAACGGCGCGGTGATAGTTGATGTGGCGGTCGACCAGGGCGGCTGCATCGAGACAACGCATCCGACCACCCACTCGAATCCCACTTATTATGTTGAAGGCGTGCTGCATTATTGCGTCGCCAACATGCCCGGCGCAGTGCCACGCACGTCAACATTCGCGCTGACGAATGCGACGCTGCCTTATGCTGTTAAGCTGGCGAATCTTGGTTTCCTCGACGCCATCCGCAACGACGCCGGATTAAAGGCGGGTGTAAACACCTACGCAGGTCACTGCACTTACGAAGCGGTAGCGCAGGCGCAGCAGATACCCTACACCGGCCTGGATGCGCTGATCGAAGTTACCAGCGCAACTACTGCATAATCGAGATTGAATTCCGAAATAAGGAAGGCGACCCTGATAGTTTCGGGTCGCCTTTTTTTGTTCTTGACTTACGGCTCCGCCGTTTTCCGTGCGGTAAGGCACAGCCATTCCGCACGGAACGCGGCAAAGCCGCAAATTAGTTTCATTGGAAAGGGATTAGTTAGTTCGCTCGCTGGCGCGCCAACAATTTTTCGATGCAGCCAACCAAATCTTCGCCGGCGACAGGCTTGGAGAGGAACGCGTCAACCTGTTCTCCCTCGCGCGGTTCTTTTTGTTCCAAAGCGCTCAACAAAATAACCGGCAGGTGAGCCAGCGTCTGACTGTTGCGAATAAAGCGGCAAAGCTCGTGGCCGCTGAGGTTCGGCATCATCGCATCAGTTACCACAACATCGACGGGCGACGAGAGCGCAATCTTCATTGCTTCAAGACCGTCAGCCGCCGCCACCACTGTGTAACCGGCACGCTCCAGGATCACTTGTAAGAAGCGGCGCAGAGCGCGGTCATCTTCTGCAAGCAACACGCGCGCGCCTGGCGTTTGCACCTGGGGCGCGATACTAGTTGATTCTCGTAATGAAATCTTTTTCTGGGCCATCTAACTAACTAGGGGAGTTGCGTGAGTAAGGTTACGAAGGCTTCACGCGACGCGCTCAACCAACTTCAGAATAAGACTGGCGCAGACGCATTGTCAACGTTTCAAATTTGGGATCCTCATGCAGCTTTGGATTCGCTTCCAGATTATTGTCGATTCCTATTTGTCCCTGAGTAGCATGAGGTCAGTACCACCTCGCGGTAGCGGGTGGGTCTTAGATTCGGTGCTCGGCACGGCGGAGATTCATGATGCTGTGAAATCGCTGAAGGCGCGCGGAACCCACCCGCTACCGCGAGGTGGTACTGACTTCATGTCACCGCAATGAAAGGGATTTAACGGCGTTCCGATAATCGCGAGGCTGCTGAAACTGCATCAGTACCAGTGTTCGCGGCTCCTTGCATCGTTAATCCAAAAACTGTCGCTGCCAAAGCTCAAGTGTCAACAACTGAAACACCTGAAGATTGTAATCCTCGCGGCCGGAAAGATTCGCGTCGATGATGGGACGCACTTCGTCGGGCCGAAACAATCCCCGGCGGCGGATTGTTTCTTCCGACAAGAGATCGTCAACCATTGGACGCAGCGGACCGCGCAGCCAGGAACGAATTGGCGCGCCAAAGCCCGCCTTCTTACGCCACACAACATCATGCGGCAACAATTTTTCCAGCGCGCGCTTGAGGATATATTTCCGTTTGAAGCCGCGCAGTTTCAGTTCCGGCGGCATAGAGGCAGTGAGCTCAATCATCTTGCGATTGAGAAAAGGCACGCGCACCTCAAGATTTGCGGCCATCGAAGTTTTATCTGTAGTTATCAAATTCAAACAAGGCAGAAAAGTTTTTAGATCGACGTAAAGCAAACGATTCAACGGCGCGGCGTTTTCCACGCGCGCAAAGTAACGACGATGCGCGGCATAAGCATCAAGGTCGCGCGTGGAGCTGCGCATCCCGTCGGAATAAAGTCGCTGCTTCATCTCATCGGTAAAGTAAGTGCCGTATCCCAGGTATCGTTCTTCAAAGTCGAGACCCGCACTGCGCGCAAACTTTTTGGCGTTACGCAATGGCGCCGTCAAGCGTCCCGGTAATCCGCCCGGCAACGTCCGCGCCAACGTCTTCATCAGCGGACGGCGCAACATTCCGGGCACTGGATCAAAGGCGCCGGCAATCTTCATTGCGAGCTGGCGTGGATAGCCGGCGAAAACTTCATCACCACCCATGCCGGACAACATGACGCGCAGCGTTTCGCGCGCGGCTTGAGAAACCAGATAACTCGGTATGGCCATGTCTATCGCCGGCTCGTCCAGGTGATAGACGAGTTTCGGCAGCAACTCGGCGACTGCCGGTTGCAACATGGTCTCGTGATAATCGGTGTCCAGATGTTTGTTAACGCGGCGAGCCCATTCGACGTCGTCGGGAATGATGTCGTATCTCAGGTCCTCCGATTCGATGCCGACCGTGTAGGTGGAAACTCTGCGCCCGTTGCTATGACGCTTCATCATCGCCACGATGCCTGAAGAATCGATCCCGCCTGACAGAAACGATCCGAGCGGCACGTCGGCAACCATCTCCATGTTTACTACTTCATCCAGCGTTTCCAGCACGCGGTCCTGCCACCACCTCTCGCTGCGCCCTTCTTCAATTTCGTCAAACGAGACATCCCACCATTCGTCGATCTTGATTTGGTCCTGCTGGAACGTAAGTGCGTGAGCCGGAGGCAACGTTTTGACTCCGCGAAACAAGGTGTTCGGATCGGGCGCCCAAAGGAAGGTCAGAAACTGGTGAAGTGCTTCGGGATCGAGCGCCCGTTCAACGAGGCCCGTCGCGAGTATTGCTTTAACTTCCGAGGCGAAAATGAACAAACCCGGTTGGGTTCCTGCCGCGGGTTGGTAGAAATAATAAAGCGGCTTAATGCCGACGTGATCGCGGGCAAGTGTCAGCGCCCGTTCGTGGTTGTCCCAAACGGCGAAGTGAAACATGCCGTTGAGACGCGGCAGACATTCCTTGCCCCACTCCGCAAATGCGTTTAGCAGAACTTCCGTGTCGGTTTCCGTTTGAAAGACATGGCCTTTGCTTTCAAGTTCTGCGCGCAGCTCGCGATAATTATAAATCTCGCCGCCAAAAGTCAGAACGTAACGGCCGTCAGCCGAAAGCATTGGTTGGTGGCCGGCCGAGCTGGTATCGATGATTGCCAGACGGCGATGGCCCAGGCAGGCGCGACGTCCGGAATCGTCAATTATTTCTGAGGTCCAGACGCCTTCATCGTCACGGCCACGATGCTCTATTGCCAGCGACATTCCGGCGATGTGCTTGGTTGGCTCAGCAGAGATTATTCCAGCAATGCCGCACATAAATAAAAATAGTGCTGAGTTATGAGTTGAGTTATGAGCGTCAAGAAGTTCAGAGTTCAAGCTTTAGCTTGTGTTTTACCAGCGCAAGAGCAACCTGAAGGTTGGAATCTGAACTTCTTGACGCTCATCACTCATCACTCATCCCTTATCACTCATCACTCATCACTTTTCTAGCTTGCCCGGTACGGAGAGATTCTCGAATAGCAAAAGTCGCGCGCGCTGTCGCCGCCAGATCCTTTAACGAAATAGGCGCGGGACCTCCATTAAGGACGACCTCGCAGATGGCACGCACCTCGGCGGCCTGACCCTTGTCCTGCGAGCCTGCGCGCGTCTTCTCTTCGTGGCCCTTGTAGTAAAGGCTGGCGCTGCGAAAATCGTCGAGTACGAAAGTTTTGCCTTCACCGAAAATCTCCACGCGCTCTTTCGCTAAAGCTTTGTCGCCTTCCGCCAGATAAGCGATGCAGCCATTCGAGCCATCCGCAAATCGGAGCGTGATAAAGACAGAGTCGTCGTTGGTAATGTCGGCTCTATCGGCGTTGACCGCTTCGGCGAACACGGAAACTGGAACTGAGCCGGTCCAGAACTGCATCAGGTCGACGAAGTGACAAACCTCGCCGATGATCCTGCCGCCACCCTCCACTGGATCCTGGATCCAATCCTGCGGCGAAACTCGTCCGGCGTTTACGCGATAAAGAATCGATAGCGGCGCGCGCCGTCCGGAAAAGAACTCTTTCGCTTTGACCGCTAGCGGAGAAAAGCGCCGATTGAACCCAACCATCAACTGCGCCTCAGAACCGCTGGCGGCACGAATAACCTCGTCCAACTCCTGCGCGTTCATTGCGAGCGGTTTTTCGACAAACACATGCTTGTTGCGCTTGAGCGCCCTGGCCGCGAGCTCGGCGTGCAGGTTGTGGTGGGTGCCAATCACGACGAGGTTAATATCCGCGTCCTGAATGATTTCATCGGTTCCGGAAACTGCCCGCGCGAAGCCAAAGTTTTTTGCGGCATCCAGAGCAGTCACGCCGGAGGCAGTGGCGATGGAAATTAGATTCGCGCCCTCACTTTTGAAAAGCGGCAGCAACATCGCGCGCACGTAGTTGCCCGCACCGATCATGCCCACGCTTACAGACCGAGCTTCTTTCCCCGGCTTACGGCCTTCTGATATCGCCACATCCCAATCAAGTTGCCGCTCGGGATCGTAACGAAGCAAGACACCGAGATAAGGCTCGGCAACGTCGCCTGCGATCAGTTGATAAGCTCGCTCCGCATCGTCAATTTCAAACCGATGACTGATCAATGGCTCGACATCTATCCGCCGCTGGCCCACGAGCTCCAGAAACGCTTCGATATTTCTATTCTCAGTCCAACGGACATAACCGAAAGGATAATCCTGTCCCCGCTCTTCGTAATCCGGATCGTACCGCCCCGGGCCATAAGACATTGAAAGCTGTAGAGACAACTCACGCGTGTAATAGCTCTGTCGCGGAATCTGCAAACCCGCGACCCCAACCACGACCACTCTGCCTTTCACACGCGATATCTCGCCGGCCAACTCCACCGGCTGGTTAGAATCGGTTGCGGTCGTGATTACAACTGCATCGGCGCCTCTCCCGCGCGTCCAACTCATCACCGCGTCTTTAATTTCCGTGCCCGGTGTTCCACCCGTAGTACCTCCAGCCTCAGCGCCAAGTCGACGCGCCAAGTCAACGCGCGCCGAATGCAAATCTATTCCAAACACGCGACAGCCGTTCGCCTTCAACAGTTGCACTGCCAATTGGCCCACCAAACCCAGGCCGATAACTACTATCGACTCGCCCAGCGTCGGCTCAGCCAAACGTACGCCCTGCAGCGCGATCGCGCCGAGCGTGCCAAATGCTCCCGCTTCAAAGTCGACCTCTTCAGGCAAGCGCACGCAAAGATTCCGCGGCACTGAAAGCACTTCAGCGTGTGATGCGTAACCCACGCCCGCGCAAGCGACGCGATCACCAATTCGGAAGTCAGTTACATCCTCGGCAACCTCAATCACAATACCCGCCGCGCTATAGCCCAGGGCCTGCGATGCCGCCAGTTTCTCTCGCACCGAATTGAATGTCTGGCGCAGTCCTGCACTGCGCGCTTTATCGATCACAGATCGCACCAGGTCAGGACGCTCCCGCGCTTCCTGCAACAGGCTTTTGCGCACAGTCTCCACGGCCACCCGTTCCGTCCCCGCACTGATCAATGACGCCACGCTGCGCACCAGGACACGTCCGCGCTGTAGGGCCGGCACCGGCACATCCATCGCTGCCGCCTTTCCAGTCTTTCTATTTTGGATAACTTGTTTCATGCGCTCATGTTTGCCGACTCTTTTTCCGCTAGCTTCTTCTCAATGAGATCGCTCACCCATTCAGCCCGGGCGTCCCAGGTGCCATCTTTGACGGCTGCTTGTCGTCTGCCCGGGGCGGCCGGGTCAGTTTCTGCCAGTGCATCATCAATCAAATTAAAAAAGTCTTCGCGGCTGCGCGCGATGCGCAGCACATCGCCGAGCGACTCATATTCCGGCAAGGCCGCAATCACTACCGGCTTTCCGGTTGCCAGATATTCCCGCACCTTGATTGCCGAGCCATAACTCGTAAAGGCGTTCTGAATGTCCCAGGGCAGCACGCAGACATCGAAGCCCGCAGCGTAGCGCGGTAGTTCTTCGTAAGCAACCGGTGGGAGGAAATGCGTATTTTGCAGCGCTTCTATTTCCAGTCCGCGCGACTTATTGCCGATGAAAACCCATTGCCACTCCGGCCGTTCGCGCGCCGCACGTTTGATCAACTCCTGGTCAATCAGCCAGGGTTCAATGGCGCCAAAATAGCCCAGGCGCGGTCCGGCAATTTTTTCCAACTCCCGCGCGACCCTCACTTTGGTCAATTCGCCGCCGCGCACGCTCGCCCAGTGGTCAAAATCTACTGCCTGCTCCAACAGGTATGAACGCTCTCGGCCTCGAGTTGCTTCGGCAAGAAGTTTCCGGCCCGAATAGAGAATTATGTCAGCGCCGGCAATTGCCTTTTCATGCAAAGTCGTAATTAGCGCCGGATCGGTGGCATGGTCCATCGCGTTCGAATCATACTTGTCAGACACCTGGTAGACCACCAACGACTCATCCAACCGGCCCATCATTTCGACCGCGGTCGGAATCGCAATCCAGAGAATCGGATTTCTTAGTCCACGACGTTTTGCGAGCGCCGCAATCTGCGTAGTTAGCAAATGGCGATTGGCAAACCGCGCGGACCTGCTGCCGTAAAATGGTATCGCCGCCGGCGAAACGACGGTGATTCCTTCCGCGGTTTGGCGCGCAAGTTTTGCGTAGCTGCGTAACTTGCGCGCGATTCGCGGCACGAAGTCTTTGTTCGCGATAGGGGCGAGCCCCATCGAGATAGAGTTGACGAAAAGCACGCGGTTACCGGCGCGCGCGAAGCGTCGCATCAAGTGTTTTTTGGAGTGAGGATGGTGATACCACCAGTCTTCGCCACCGAAACAGATAATGGATCGATCCCGAATCACTAATAAATCAATTCACGCTACAGCCTTGCGTGTGCGAATCTGCCAAAAACGTTTGGCGGCCCAGGTTAAAGAGACCGCCGCGAGTATGAAAAGAAAATAGTGCACTGCCAACACGTACCGATATTCCGTATGAACTGCCGACTGGATGCAGACAAAGTAGGCGGGAACTATAAGCAAGATCGCGAGTGCGTGGGTTTTTCCGCGCCTGAAAAGCAGGAAAGCCCCTAATAAGATTAGCGGAAGATCGATGGCCGTTATGAATAGGTTTTGTATTTTGCCGATTACAAAACGCGGGACTAGCGTCAGATAAGTCACAGGCGGACCAGTGGAAATCCTCCTTGCCCTTTCCAATCTCAGCATGGAGGCGCCACGCTGAATCATCACCCCAAGAAACCATGCTGGGTGCGCACGCACAATCCCTAACCAGCGAGAAATGCGCATTCGGTCGCGTTTGATTCCCTCAGGCTGCCACAGCGTTCCATAGTAATCCGGCCGGTTTAGTTCTTCAGCCTCCATCTTCATCAACTCGATATCGGTATTTGGTATTCCAAACCTGCGCTCGGGATCGTAGTCGCCGATGCCTTCGAGCATTGTCTGTCCAGCGCCCAGGGAGACCGGAACAAAACGATGAAACACGATCCAGTTTCGCACGGTCATTGGCGCGATTACGACGATGGCGCTCCCTAACAATGCTGCCGCGAAACGAAGCCTCTGGCCGCGTCGAAACAAGAGAGGTAACACGAGAAGCATGAACGGCGCCAGAAGTAACGCATTTGCCCTTAGCCAGCACGAGAGACCCGCGCATGCGCCGGCAACAATGATGAATTCAACGCGCGGATTTTTGTAGGCCTTCGCGAGAAAGTAGGTCGCAAGCAAGATGGGCACAACCGAAAGAGTGTCAGGCAGAAGCAGCACTGAGTTCCAGGTAAACTGCGGCGACAAAGCAACCAGCAATCCGGATACTATCGCCGTGCTCGTGGCCAGCAACTCCTTTGCGATTAGGAAAACAATCAAGGCGGCCAGGGCATCAAGCGTGATCTGCAAAAGTTGTATCGCTGTACTTGACTCCCCAAAGAACCGAAAGATAAGTGCCAGCAAAATCGGATAACCTGGTGGGTGTCCCAGCAAATTAGTGTCAGCGAGCGGGCTCGCCGGATTGAACAAAGAGCCAGGTCCGCCCGCCAGAATCAACCTGGCCGTATTCCAGTAGTCATTCACAACTCCGGTTTGTACTTTCCAGACGTCGGCTCCCGCCTCTTGCCGCAACAAGAGACGCACGCCCAATGCGGCGAGGAAAACCATCAGTCCGAAAAGCACAAGACGTGAACGATTGCGAGTCATCAAGCGAAACGGCCCGATTGGCCGACGGGAGATAGTACAATAGCCGCCTCGTTAATCGCACAAATACCATGAAGCCTGTAATCCATTTAGCGCTCACACATGATTGGGAACTGCGTGGCGACGGTTCGGGCGATATCGAACAGATTCAGTTTGCGCCGATGCGGCGTTTGCTGAAACTTTATGGCGCCTTCGGAATCCGCACCACGTTTTTTCCGGATGTGATGCAGCAACTTGCCTTCAGAGAACTGGAGAGCGGGCACCCTGAACTAAAGAAACGAGCCGATTCATGGGATCAACACGTGCGCGATGCCTATCAGCAGGGTCACGACGTTCAATTGCATCTTCATTCCCAGTGGGATGATGCAGTCTACGATTCCGGCAAATGGCAACTGCGCGGCAAGTGGTCCATCCTGGATTATGACCCGGGCGTTGCGTATCGGATGTTGAAATCATCCAAAGAATATTTGGAGCGGACTTTACGTTCTATCGATCCAGCATATCGTTGCCAGGCCTTTCGCGCGAGCGCGCTCGCCCTCGCTCCTTCTCCTCATCTGCTTCAGCAACTGGTCAACCTGGGAATAACTCTCGACGTGAGTCTGGCTCCAGGCCTTCACCTAAACACGCAAAATCTGGAACTTGACTATCGGGAATGTGATTCAACATTTCTTCCGTTCTATCCGCAAATGGACGACGCTCGTCGAATCTCACGCAACCGGGAGCCAATAATCTGCGCACCGATTCACACATTTCGGGCGTCGCGTTACGGTGTTTCCAAACAAAACCTGTCCCTCCTAGGAAGGAAAATCAAAAACGACATGGAAGTGATGCTTTCGGGCGCAGATCGAAAAACCGCTGAAGACTATGGAAATAAACAATGGCTGCCTAAGGGCCGCTCGTCCCCACTCGCACAGGCTTATGAAAAGGTCATCCTTCCCGGTCTTAAAGGAAAGCATTTTGTTTCCGACACAGCCCGCCTCAGCTATTCGCTGCTGGATGAGATGCTTAAAGACATTCGCCGCCGTGCGTTGGCCTATGGCTTGGCCCAGGTACCCGTGGTGCTGATAAACCATCCGAAAGAGATCAACAACTATTCCGCAATTGAACGCTTCATCAGCGAAGCCGCGCGGGCCGACGACATCAAGTTCATCACCCTCTCGGAATTGACGTCTAAGTTACAAGACGGGGAGTTCTACGTGGCGAGGCGCTCACACGATAAGTGAGTGAGTAACTTGGTTCAATTTGAACTTTTAGGTTCGAAGGACCGGGAGTTAGTCGCCCGGCCGTGAAGGCGGTGTAGTTTAGTGATGGCTTGCGAGATATTCCTGAGAGTAAACAGCCCGCGGGTAGCAAGTGATTCCGTTCTTCGCAAGCCGCAGCATCTCGACAAAAAGTCCGGCCGCATCGACTCTCAAGAACTTCATCCCCTTGATGTCCAGTTCCTGGCTCAACGCCTCCGGAATGTAACTCTTCATGTAGCGCTCCGCATTGTGACGATTCCCGATGTCCATGTTTTGCGCATAGGTCTCAACAATTTCCGTCTCGCCGCAATAGTTAATACAAGGCGCTTTGAAAAGCTGCGAATGATATATCCGGACCGGGAAATCATCCTTTAAGGCATCGGCCACGCAGTACGTGAACGAGAGACTGGCATGGCCCACTCCGAGTCCAATAATTTTGGCGTTATGTTCAACGAGCTTGAAAAAAGGGCTGCCCTTGTCATAGGGGTACGGCGAATGTTGGTGCGTGGCGGTCAACTCTTTGGCCAGCGGGCCGATGGCGCAAACTGATTTTGTGGGATGAAGACTTCTTACGGCATCAGCGTGCCTCCGGGCAAACTCCGACAGGAGTCCCATATAAGAAGGCGTCCGGCGCACATTAAACACATGTCCTTGCAGCAGGTATTGGTAAGAAGAAATGCGATGATTGGAGTAGGTGGGGAAAAGAACTGTGCCTTGCGGGCCAATCGCGTCTCGAATCAACGCGATGATACGATAAAAAGGGAAGCCCAGATTGAGCTTATCGACCGAGCTGTGAACAAAGACAGTGTCTCGCTTACCTAAACCCAGATCGTTTGCCAGAATATCTGAAAAATCAGTTTCACCGAGAACTGGGAGCCGAGCGATTCGAGCCTGTTGAAGTTTATGTTTGGAGCGCCTAAGCGACGCGACTGCGCTTGCCGGTAATACTCTCCTCGCAAAAGCTTGAACGCTCCTTTTCATGTGCTTAACAACCGGCACTTCCCGGCGCTAACCAATCTCTCTCGGCAACAGGCTTTCGAGATAGTCCGTTAAACTTCCGAGAGTGGTGAACGGGCTATTTTCTTTCGATATCAGATCATCGTCTACTCTAATCGCTATTTCGAGGTTGAAGTCCTCTTTGATCTTCTCTTCAACTTCCATAATAAACTCTACGAAATCCAGCGACGTTTCAAAGGCGCTCGATTTTCCGTACAAAATAGTTTCCGGCGACTTCTCCAGCTGAACCGCTTTTGGAAGCTTGCGGTTAATCTCATCCACCGCGCCGTAAATCGCCTTCATAATCTTTTCTCGATTAGCCATGGTTCTCCTTTAGGGCGAAGGCTTCACGCAAGCCGCGAAGAAAGTGAAACTTGCACACGATGGGAATGCCGGACAGTCTAAAAGTCTTTTCTTCAAAGAGAGCGGTCACCCAGGCAATTGCCCGCTTCTCTCTCAGTGTTCCAGGTGACTTGCGGGCGCAGCCAGCTTATGTCTGAGTATATTCGCCAGGGAGAGCAATTCAGAAATCGCGACACCCGCAATCACCAGCAGGATCGCCTGCATCGGCAACCCATAACGAATCTCCATGTGCATGGCAGAACCTGCCGACAGGTAGTAAAGCGGCGTGCTGATCACCAAACTCGCCATTCGCCAGTCACTCTTGAATGCGAACCATAACCCCAGGATAACCAGAAACAGTAAAACGTGCCGCATCACGCTTTGGGCCATGCCTAATACGTTGACAACGAGAGCCAAAATTCCAGTTTGCCGGTCTGGCGGCAGAAGCCTTTTACTCGTCAGATTGATTCCGAGATAGCCATAAAATGGTGACGGCTCGCCGGCAAAGTTGAGCGTGCCCCACATTCGTCGCGCCATGACCTTTAGATACCACAGTGGATGTGAAGCGATCACATGGATCGCTTTCCGCGTTCGCTCGCGATCCCTCTGGACGCCGTCAGGCGAATAAAGACCGAATGGCGCATCGGCCGGCAGGCCGCGCGCGGCACGTTCCTGCTCCACAACAGCGTCATCGCCATATACCGCGCCAAACTCCGCGGCCCGCTCGGTTTCGCCGATGCCTTCCCAAAGATTTGTTCCGAGGCCGAGGCCGGTAGGCACAAATGCCTGAAAGGCTTTTGCATTGCGCACAATGATTGGTGTCACAACCAACACCATTCCCAGGACCGCGGAGCCGGCTAATAAACTCCTCCTTCTCACATCGGATTTTATTACCAGCAGGAGAGCGAGCGCCCAAAAGAAAACCAGCAACATCGCATTAGCTCTGAACCAACAGGATGTGCCCGCTATCAAACCGGCAGCCAGCGCCCATCTCCAACATTGTCGCTTTGCTGAGATTACTAAGCACCACACGCCAACCAGCACAATCCAACTCGTGGGCGCGTCGGCGCCCGGCGCAACTCCATACAAGGCGAGCAGTGGAGATAGAGCGGCTAAAAGCCCGGCCCACAATCCAACCCGCCAATTGAAAGCGCTCATTCCGATCCCAACGACAAGCAATAAGGAAAGCGCATCAAGTATCCATTGAACTCTTTGCACTGCGGCAGCGGATCGTTCACCAGTCACTTTGTAAATGAAAGCGATCCACAGCGGGTAGCCGGGTGGATAAATTGCGCTTTCGATTTGCGACGGATCGTCCATCCAAAGAATTGATGATTTTCCGTCGAGTATGCTTTGCGCAGTTCTGTCCACGATCGCGTAGGATCCGGACTGAAACCATCCCCGGTCCGTCAGGCGATCTCGAATGAAGCGCATCGTTAGACCACGCACGGCAAACGACAGCGCGCTAATCGCCAAAAGGATCAGCAGGCATCGTTTGAAAGAAAGCGCTTTGTTCATTCGGCTTTGGCTTTATAGGTTTATTTGCGGAGGCGATGATGAGATTCCGCGAAAAATATTTAGTTGCCGTTTAGCCACGATTCATAAGCGGTCAGCACGCGCTCGGCATTGTGTTTCCAGGTGTAATGCAACGCAACTGCTTTTCTTGCCGCTGAACCGAGACGTTCGCGCAACTCGCGCGAACCTGCAAGACGCATAATTGCATCCGCCAACTCTCGCACATTACCTGGTTCTACCAGTAACGCAGTCTGCTCATGATCCAGCAGATCTCCAATTTGGCCCAGCCTGCTGGCAACGATCCCTTTGCCCATCCCCATATACTCGAAGAGCTTCGTAGGCGAGCCAAAAAAGTCAGCTCCTTCAGCGAGCGGGACATGCGGCGATACCAGAATGTCACAAGCGTCAAGAAATGCCGGCACCCGTCCGTGCTCAACGGCGCCGGTGAAGATCACGCGCCCGGCTTTGACCTCTGTGCCCAGGCGACGGCTCATCTCACCCTGCAGGGCGCCGGCGCCAATCAGGACAAAGCGCAGCGGCAATTCAGCCGGAATCAATTTGATCGCTTCCGCCAACTCCAACACACCGTGCCACGGCCCAAACGTACCGACAAAGCCAACCAGCACTTCACCGTCTTGGATACTCAACTCAACACGCATCCGATCACCACCAACACCAGGACGGAATACGTCGATGTCTACGCCATTTGGATTGACGACGATCTTTTCGGGTGGGACGCCGGCGACTTCCAGGTTGTTTCGCTCGACGTTGGAGACGACAAAAATACGCGCAGCCGCGGCCAGGTTCAAACGCTCGTAGCGCGCCAGCAGGTCAAGCTTACCGACACGATCCCAGTGGCGTCCGAGCCACACTTCCGATCCGTTGTATTCGAGAAAGAGTGGACGATTTGTGCGCAAGGTTGCGACTACGCCGGCCCAGCTAAATCGAGCGTAACGTTGATAGATAAAATCGGGCGGGTCCTCTTCAATAAGATCGACAGCGCCGCGCGTTAAGACCTGGTTGTTGTGAATGTCGAATACGGGACGGGTCGTCCCCTGGGGCTCCGGACCAATGATCGTCAACGGAATCTTCGTCTCAGCAATGCCGGCTATCGTGTCGTTGCTGATGAGGTGTACGTGCGCGCCAAGCTCAAGCAACCCTTCGATTACGCCCTTGATATGACTCGATGCTCCACCTCCCTGCGTTCCTGGAGCAGGTGTAGCGCGCAGGTAGATGATGCGGTGCTGAGGGTCCGCAACCCTCGTGTGCTTTGGCAGAATACTGTCAGGGCCAGCGGATAGGGCCGCTCTTTTTTCTATCTCAGTTTCGAGTTGTCGCAACTCGCGCCGCGCCCTTGTCAACGTGGCTGCACTCGACATGGCTTCACCTACGATTCTTGGGAACGCGCGTAAGAGAAGACGAGCGCGCGACTCTAATCGTAACGCACCATAAGCATCCAGAATCCCACTTTGTGACGCGCCCGCCAGCGCGCCAAACAACATGAAGAGGTTTTGCCCGCGCTGCCACTCAAGCCGCTCTGTAGCCACAATGAATATGTCTGGACGGCGCGCACGCAAGGTAGCAAAACGCTGAGGGAGACTGCCGCCTTCAAACTCTGCGCGCGTGATTTCCTCGATCGAGGCTTGCGGGAAACGCTCTTCGAGCGCTTCGAGTGCATTCTGAACTCGGCTATTGAGCACTAGCAGGATGATTTTCATAGCCCGCTTTAATCTTCCAGAAAGCTTGACGGGCCCGCCCGGCCGCCGAACGGGTCTCGTAGTCAACCTTGAAGCATCTCTCAAAAGCCCACTTCGTACAGTACAACTCATAGCCACGCTCCCGGAATCGCTCATCCGGCTCGCGCTGCTCAAACACCGGCAAGGCCAACTCAGGGTCAGCGACCAATTCTGTGAAAGCACGCCCGTTGAAGTAGACGTTGCACGTCGGGTCTGTCAGATGCCAGCGCCCGTCTATTTCCACTTCGATCATCGAGTGCGTATCTGTCTGCTCGGCCCCGCGCCCGCGCGGGTGTGGCTTCATTAAGAAGGTCACTCTTCGGGTTCGATAATTCTCGCGCTCCAGCAGGTACTGGAAAACTTTTGTGTAGCCCGCACACCAGGCGAAGCCACCGGCGATGATCTCCAGCGGACGATTAGAGGACTGGTTCTGCTCCGGGTGGAGATGATGATAAACCCAGTCCATTATTTCCAGCAGACGCTCTACCTCGGAAGCCGCTCCCGCACGCTTCCAGCCCCGCAAATAGATCATCTTGTCGTTTGAAGGTGGATAGGGAGCAAGCCCGAATCGGCGACGCGTGTCAATCTCATCAATCTCGACATTGACGAAACCGGCTCGCGCCAGCCGCAGGCTCACTTCATGCGGCGCGGTTTTCCAGGTGTGATTGTCACGCCCGCGCTTCGGGTTACGCGCGTCGCTCGCGATAGCCGCCACCAGGACGCCGCCATATTTGAGCACCCGGTTGACTTCGAGTAACGCTCGATCCACGTCATACGAATATTCCAGAACGTTGTCGGCGAATACACAATCAAGGGAGCCGTCTGAAAATGGGAGTACAGCAAAGTCTCCCGCCAGAAAAGAAATCTTCGCGGAAGCGTACCGGCTTTGAGCCTGTCTGATCAAATCCGCGCCGCAATCCACACCGATGAGCCGCATCCACGGATACAATTCTGCGATACGAGCCGACGAGTAACCCTCGCCACAACCGAGATCCAACACCTGTCCACGATCAAGCGGAATCATTTCTTGCAGGTGATGGCTCTGTGCCTCATTGCGCTCCTCACCGAGAATCGCCTGATACTTCTTCTCGACTGGATGTTCATCTTCTTCCAGAGCGTTGCGGCGCGCTCTTGCCTTAAGTTCTTCCAGCGCTATCGCTGCCATCTCGGAAAGCGTGAGAAACTCAAAACGCGCATCGGCCTTAAGCCGTCGAAAGTTCTTTGCGATGGCATCAAAATGTAAATCGGCTTTCGAATGGCTTATCATCACAAAAAATTCATGACCGGCAAGATTTTCCTGTTCGAAACCCGTCATGAAATCAGTCAGCTTCCTGGGCAAGAGCGAATGCAGGCCGCGATGCGCAGGCGTCAGGCGCCGGTGCGCGGCGCTCAGAGCTGATTTGAGCCATTGACGCCGACGGTAATCTTCGCTTCCAGGCGCACTCTCCGCCTTATTTACAAAGCTAAGGAGACGCGTGGCGAACCGCTTCCCTTCCTCGCCGTCTAAAGACCATCGCTGATTCCACTCATAAGTGAAGACCGGCAATTCGATCAGACTCTGTTCGCTCGGCGGCGCTTTTAGCTGCGGGTCGTAAGGGTTAGCGAAATATGGACGATGACTCGAATAAGCGAGCGAGTAATCGTACCCTCTCTCGCTGGAGACGCCTCCGGCATAGACAGACGTCTCGCAGAAGATTCCGTTTGCGACCAGAGCATCGTGCAATTTTCTGAAAGGCTGCGTCGCGTAAGCCCCGGCGCGAAAGCAGGTCACGCGATAGGCCGGGGCAACCCGGCGCAGCACATTCTCAAGCGCCGCTTTGCACCTGCCGATCAACTCCACCACGTCACCTGGATAATTGCAGATGCGAGCCAACGACCAATCCCAAAACCATTCGCCGTTCGCGTGGCTTGCGCCCAACTCGGGTAGCCAGTTCGGATGCAAGTGCATTTGCACATCGTGGCCGCGACGGATCGCCTGGGCCCACTGTTGCTCCATGCGTTCGGCGAGCGTCGGGCGGTTCTCTCTAAGCCAGAAATACTCTCCCAGCTCAGCCATTAACGTCAGCTTCACCTGCTCCCCATCGCTGATCCGAAGCAATTGATCCGTAGGCTGAAAGACATCCCGCTCCCAGTCGATAGTCTTACCTTCGGGGATGGGATGCCAGGTTTCGTAATCGATGGTGATGGCGATGAGATGTCTTTTCCGGCGCGCGACAAAGACAGCATGCTGGCTCTCCAAAAAATACTTCTTCTCAATGACGAAGTACTTTTCCACCAGCCGCTTGAATTCGTCGAACTTTAAATACTTGCTACCGGGGCTCCATCCGGCGATGAACGCCAGACCATCTTTTTCCAGATGCTCCGCGATCCATTTAAGCGATGTACGCTTGCCGCGCTCGTCGAGATAGTAGATTACATCGCTGTAGATGATGGCGTCGTAGAGGCGCTCGCCGGCCTCGGTCTGATCCAACCGGTCGGCTGAGCCTTGAATAAATTTGATGCGTGGATGTAGCTCTCGGGCTTTGGTAATCGCTTCCCGGCTCACTTCGACGCCGAACAATTCCTGAAAATCATTTTCCAGGCGCGAGAGGAAAGCGGCCATGCCGCAGCCTATGTCGAGGACGGTTCCGTTGGCGCGGGCATGGGCCGTGATGAGCTTGTAATAGAAATTGTACCTGTCGGAATCGGCGCGCCCGATGCCCCAGGGGTCTGACTCTGTCTGGTAAATCTTTTCAAAGTTTCGCGTGACCTTCATAACTCTTAACGCCCTGGCTGGCATAAATGTAACAAAGCAGGAGCACCACGCCGTAACTAATCAGGGAAGATAGAGCCGCGCCGCGAATCCCCAGGCGAGGGATGGTCAATGCGTTCAGCAAAACATTCAAAGCCGCACCGATGATCCAAATGTAAACGGAGAACCAGGGTGAACCGATGGAAGCCAGATAGTTAGCGAACATATTGTTCACGGCGTAAAATATCATCGCCACGCTCAGAATCAAAAAAGGACCTACCGACGGAAGAAAGGCCGCTCCGTACAGGATGCGAATCAAGGGCTGGGCCAACAACATGAGCAACACGACGAGCGGGCAGACTAACAGTCCAACGCCCAGAGCCGCTTTTCGAGTCATCTGCCATTTCGCCTGTACATCCGCGAGCGCGGAAAGCTTCGGGAACAAAATACTGCCAACCACCGCCGGCAGAAGATAGATCAAATCCGCCATGTTGGCCGCAATCGAATAATAGCCAGTCTCGGTTGTGCCGAGCAGATACCGAATCATCAGCAAATCTACGCGCAGCATCAAAAAAGCGAAGAAGGCCCCGAGGTAAAGTTTGATGCCGTAACCAAGATTCGCCTTGAGAAGCAGAAACGAAGGTCGCAAACTCCTCTCGATGCGGGCGCGCAATTGCCACAAACATCCCAAAAAACTTGCGAACATCGCGACCAGGCTGGCGGCAAAAATATTCTCTACGGTTGCAAACCCTGAGACCGCCACGCATCCGACGAAGACCAGTGCCAGGATCCTGCTCGCCAACTCAATCTTGTTGAATGCGCGAACTTCCTGAATGCCGAGCAGTAAGTTCTGCAGCAACATGAAAGCGAGACCAAAGGGTATCCACACGAGAGCCAGGCCCAGAAGCAAGCCGTGCACTGGAGCCGAATGAGGCCACACAGAAAAGACGATCCACGCCAGGCCCGCGCCCGCACCTCCGAAAACAAAGCTAAGCAGGAGAGAATTTCCCAACAGAGGCGCGAGCAAGCTACGGTCCCGCGCGACATGATAAGTATTTGAAGCGTGGAGTCCGAGGTTGCCAAACTGCATGCCCAGGGCTCCGACGGTAGCAGCAAGCGCATACAAGCCGCGACCTTCAGGCCCGAGAGTTCGGGCAATCAGCACGTTCATCGCGATGCCGATTCCGACAAGTATGAGGCGGGTGCCGAAAGTTTCAGCCACTTTGCGTGTGAAATCGGAACCCATCAGCCGGCGGTAGAGTTTATTGGCGGTCATTTGAACAGCACGATTGCGTGGGGGTGAACAGCTTGAGCCTCCTTGCTCGCCGTGGTCCTGTGGCAGTACAGTTCCGCTCTCCATTCACCGCTCGCCATCGATCCAGCGCTCATACCACAAACTTAAATTTAGCAGGACCCATAGATGAGCACCCCAATCACGAGCGCCGCGCCGATGCTCATCTAAAAGGCGCGCCACGAATGAGTAGTCCAGGAAGTCGCGTCGTCGCATTTTGGAGTTCATAAGGTGCGCATCAAACCATGGGCCCAGATCGTTTCGGAACCACTCGCGAATCGGCGCGCCAAACCCGCGCTTGCGGCTGTAGAGAAGATCGTGCGGCAAAATATCTTCCAGAGAGCGTTTAAGGATGTGCTTGCCACTCGCGCCTTCCACTTTCAGCGAGCGCGGCAACGCCATCGCATATTCCACCAACTTGTGATCGAGGAAAGGAACGCGCGCCTCAACTGAAGTGGCCATCGTTATTTTGTCCACCCGCATCAGCAACAGCTCAGGCAACCGCAGTTTCAATTCGAGATATGTCATGCGCGTTAAGAAATCAGACTCGGGACGCTCATGAGCAATATGCTCGAGGTGACGATTGATGGCCTCAAGCGAAGAGCTGCCTTGCCAGCGCTTACGCATCCCGGGCGAGAGCACTCGCGGCTTAAACGTTTCATCGTAGACCACGGCTCCGCCCCAGAATAAAGGCTCGTTTGCACCCAGCCGGCGGATCAACTCAATAGCCCCGCGTTTACTTCCCGTGGCCTCGAGGGCGGGCCGCGCCAGCGCGCTTGCGGCACGCCGCATTGACCGTGGAAACTTTTCGGCGTGCCGCCAGAACTTTTCGTAGATATTCAAGTACGTTACGTAGTTCGCGTAGCCACTGAAAATTTCATCTGCGCCCTCGCCTACCTGCACTACGATGGTTCCCGAATCGCGAGCGAGTTTCGATACGTAATACAGAGGAATACAAACCGGATCGGCAATCGGCTCGTCCTGATGGAATACCAAAGCCGGCAGAAACTCCTGCATCTCTTTTTCTGAGATGATTACTTCATGATGATTCGTCCCAAACTCGTTTGCGATGCGCCGCGCTGAATCAAGCTCGTTAAGATACTCGGCATCCTTGAAACCGACAGTGAAAGTCTGAACCGGACGCGACATCTGCTCCGCCATCAAGGCAACGTTCGCTGATGAATCAACCCCGCCGGATAAAAACACGCCGAATGGCACATCAGACATCATTCGCTTCGAGATAGATTCCCGCAACAGTCGCAACACCTCTGCTTTGTGTTCTTCATCGTTACGGGGTGGGAGGGCAGCCGCGGGCGGCAACGCATCCCAGTATTGCCGGATGCGTGTCGAGCCGTCCCGGCCCACTACCAGCATGTGTCCCGCCGGCAACTTCTGGATGTCGCGAAAGAGAGTTTGTGGTCCTGGCGTAGTAACGAAAGTTAAATAATGATAGAGCGACTCTTCGTCAACCTCGGCGGTCACCGCCGGGTGGGCCAGAATGGCTTTGATTTCGGAAGCGAAGATAAAGCGCCCATCGCGTTGATAAAAGTAGAGCGGTTTTACTCCGAGGCGATCACGCGCCAGCACCAGTTGCTCGCGCTTAGCATCCCAAAGCGCGATGGCATAGTCGCCCTCGATCTCATTAACAAAATCGAGACCGCGCTCTTCGTACAGATGCAGAATGGTTTCTGAATCGGTGTGGGAGGCATAAACGTGGCCGCGCTGTTCCAGGCCTGCGCGCAGCGAAGCGTGGTTGTAAATCTCGCCGTTGAAAACCAACCAGACGCGATCGGTGCAACCTCGCATCGGCTGGTGGCCGGCCGCGGACAAATCGATGATCGACAAACGGCGAAAGCCTAAACCACCGCGACCTTCGTCAAAGATATGCGCGCCGGCATCGTCCGGCCCACGGTGTGTCATCACATCGCGCATCCGCTCGACCAGCGCACGCTCGATGCGGCCTTCGCTAGCTCCATACTCCCAAACTCCGCAGATGCCACACATTAGTTATTCCTGATTTCCTGTCTTTGGTTCGTTGTCATTATGACTTCTACTGCTTCATGAATTCCCGCACTCAATTGGCAACCGCCTTTGGAACTACTCTCAGTCGCACCTCCAAATTTTCACCAGCGCACACCGGCACAAGCGCCCACAGCAACTTCGTCGGCACGCTTCGCTCGAGCGTCCAACAGGCCGAAATCGAAGGATTCCTGGAACCGTAATGCCTCGAGCTAAAAAGGCTCTCGAAGACTGGCTGCTGAGGCAAACCTATAGCTTGCACCAGCAACTGTGAACCGGTCGTGTTATCACGTGCCGAAACAACACCTTCCCTCTCGATGGCGATGTCCAGGCCGGAGTTAAAGTGAAATCGCGCGGCTATCACATGCTTTCCTTTGCCCAACAGCTCGTCTTCAATCAGCCACCAATGATCCCTTTTGAAAAACTTGACCGACCGGCGATGTCTCACGCCGTTCGTTAGTCGTTCGTAGCCGGCGTGCTCCGCGACAACATGATCGCTCTCCGGCCCTGTTTCCCAAAGCAGCACCTTGGGACGGGCCTCGTCGCCAATTACAAACGGAACCAATTCCTCAGTCGTGTTTTGTTCGACGCCGTCTAATTGGATCGTCGAATGATAGGCCGTCGAGCGAAAGAGGTGACGCTCGTGCAAATCGGCGGTGTAAACATAAGCGCCGGGATCGACGATGAACGGACAGCCACAAGCGCTGACGTCGATGCTGAGCGCATCGTTATGCCCATGGGATCCGCGACCGTTTGCACCGGCGCCGCCGGCATTGAAAAGAAGAAACAGATCCTCGCTCCTAAGCGAATGGATTCCCGCCTCAGGGAAAGCCTGCGACTGCAGCGGGTCAGGATTGGTCTTCAGGCTCTCGTATTCCCTCAGCCCTTTCTCGCCCAATATCCATAACAGTTCTTCAGAAACCGGCTGCCCCGGAAGTTTGAATTGCGAGTCTCCGAAGACAACCGCCCCGATTGGCAGCAGATAATCGTGTTCATCCGCCGCGCGAGAAACCAGCGGAAAGACTTGCCCGCCATCGGTATCGCCGACCAGGGGCGCTGTTTGATCGGGCCGCAAGTAACCACGTAAATAAACGAGCATCGAGTGAAGCGTACGCCAATATTTTTCTTCGATGACGAGATTAGTCGTGCGACACAGAATGAAGGAGTAGAGGAATAACTCCAGCACGAAACGATGATAACCAGTTGATGCTTCGAAGTCGGCTCCATCAGCAAGAATCTGTTTGTCCATCTCGCTTAGCATTTGGCCGAGCGCCCATTCGCGCCATTCAGCCGCTGTCTTCAGCTCAGGCAACGCGATTCCAATCCATAACAAGCCCGCAACGTCTGATAAGTAATGATTGCTGGTGCCGATGTGGGAAAACTCGAGGTTGCGGCGAATGTGCGCTCCGTGCTGGTCGAGCATGGTGAGAAAACCCGCTAACCTTTCTGCGGTGAGACCGGGAGAGTGGCGGAAGAGCGAGAACGCTCCCAGCAGATTCATGGCCCGCAATGCGACTTCCATCGGGCACGACCAGTTAGCACCGCGCCCGACCGGGTTTTGTTCTCGCCAACTTTCGAACTGCGAAAAATATTCTCCTGCAAACTCCTCGTCTTCGGTTAGAGCATAAGCGCGTCCCAGGGTTAGGAGTTGACCAAGGCGATTTAGTTCCCACAAAACTCGAATGTCCGACCCGTCGTTGTGCCACCGGGAAATGTCAGCGTGATAATCAAGCGGCCAGGTTCTTCCGGAAAGAGGATCGCGATGCCAGTCAATCGAGTGCCCAAAATCCTTTTCGCCAAAACCCAACAGCGGCCAGCGATGTTCTTTAACAATGACCCGGGCCGATTCGATCAGTCGCTCGGATTCATTAGGAAAAAGATCTTGCTGCCTCGCCGCGGTGGAGCGCGACAGTTCAAAACCGGGCAGAAATGAAGGCGCAGCTCGTTCGCGAAAGTGCTTTAGGAGATCGGATGAGGAGAGGCTTTCAAATTCCGGTCGCAGCCGCGCGCTTTGCGAACTAAGTTCGTCAAGCATCGCGCATTCGCGGCGCGATTTCACCCTCGCTCGCTCTCGGCGAAAAGCCTCGCGCAGACCTCCGATGAAGCTTATTCGGCCACTAAGCACGCTGCGAATACCCGTCAGCAGGAACTTAATGCGTAGTTTGTTGGAACGCTCGGAAGAGTTTGGCAATTGAGAGTGCTTTCGAATTAACTCGCCCTTACTTCTCCAAAACCCGCGTAGCGGGTGGAAGCATAAAGCCCGGGGGTAGAGCGGAGCGGAACCCCAGGATAACGAAGGTAAGAAGACCGAGCGCGCGGAGCGTGAGATAGCGCAATGGCTACGATTTATTCATCGCGTGTCGCTGTCGCCCACGCGGGCTCTTACATCGTATGTCCAACGATCCTGGGGTTACGCTCCGCTCCACCCCAGGCTTTATGCTCACGCCACGCTTCGCGGGCTCGATGCAAACTCTTCAAAGGGCGTCGACAATGCGCTCTGCGGTGTGGCCATCCCAGAGCGGAATGCTAACAGGTTTTTTCGAGGTTTCGCTAAGCGCGGTTAAAGCCGCAGCAATGATCTTTTCGGGATCTCTTCCGACGATCTGATTTGTTCCCATCGAAACCGTGATCGGTCGTTCGGTATTTTCCCTTAACGTCAAACAGGGAATGCCCAGGACGGTCGTCTCCTCCTGAATGCCGCCGGAGTCTGTCAGCACCAGCCGCGCGCTGCTGTAGAGACTGAGGAAGTCCAAATAGCCCAGCGGATCGATCAACCGCAAGCCCGGGGTATTTGTAATTCGGTCTCTTAGTCCCAGTTCCGCAATCATCTTCAGCGTACGTGGATGGACCGGGAACACTATTGAAATTCGACGGCCAATTTCTTCCAACGCTTCGAGGATGCGCGTGAGAGTTTGCCGGTCATCAACATTTGCGGGCCGATGCAGCGTCAGGACCGCATAATCTTTGCCGCGTAGTCCCAGGTCTTCTTTGGTGGTTGATTTATCCGCAAGCGGAAGATACTTGAGCAGTGAGTCAATCATCACGTTGCCCACAAAACGTATTCGTTCCGACGGAATGCCTTCGTTGGCCAGATTTTGATCGGCATCCTCGGAAGGCGTAAAAAGTAGATCCGCGATCTGATCAGTCAGGACTCGATTGATCTCTTCCGGCATGGCGCGGTCGCGGCTGCGTAGCCCCGCTTCTACGTGCGCAACTTTAACACCCAGCTTCGCACAAACAAGCGCGCAGGCGAGCGTTGAATTGACATCCCCAACCACCAGCACCCAGTCGGGTTTTTCGCGCACGACAACTGGTTCAAAGCTTGCCATGACCGCCGCTGTTTGCGCCGCATGCGAGGCCGAACCGACGCCAAGATAAACATCAGGTTGCGGCAGCTCCAGATCGTGGAAGAAGGCGTCGGACATGGTTGCGTCGTAGTGCTGTCCCGTATGAACGACAAGCGGCGAAAACTCTCGTTCGCGCCGCGTCATTGCTTCCACGATTGGCGCGACTTTCATGAAGTTTGGCCGCGCGCCGACGACGTTAATTATCTTGAGCATGAAAACCGTCAGTTGTCAGTGGCCAGTTGCTCGTCGTAATCCTTTCCAACTGACTACGGACCACTGACCACTAACGTATTACAACCTGATTATCCGCGCGCTACTATCACGTCTCAAATCACCGTTCAGTGCGTTTCGCGTATCGACGATTAGCGAACCAAGCCGGCAAACCCGCTGGTAATCAATCCCGGAATGGTTTGTAACGATCACGATGCAGTCGGCCGTGCGCAACTCATCATCTGTTAACGGTACTGAGTCGAGGGGCTGCCCACCGCCTTCCGTGTGGGCGTCTTCAAATCGCACTTCCTTTACGAATGGATCGTGATAACTCACCTCAGCGCCTTTCGTGCGCAACCGATCGATAATAGACAACGCCGGGCTCTCGCGGACATCGTCTATGTCCTGCTTGTAAGCCACGCCGAGCAGCAGGATGCGCGAACCTTTCATCGACTTGCTTTCGTCGTTCAGGCCGTCCGCGACGAGTTGGACCACATGATCGGGCATGCGTGAATTTACTTCTTCCGCCAGCCCGATGAAGCGAGAATCGAAACCATGTTGGCGGGCCTTCCAGGACAGGTAATGCGGGTCCAGCGGAATGCAATGGCCGCCAATGCCCGGACCCGGATAAAAAGCCATAAAACCAAACGGCTTGGTGGCGGCCGCGCGAATCACTTCCCAGGTGTCGATGTTCAGCGCGTAACAGAGTCGCGCCATCTCGTTTGCCATGCCAATATTTACCGCGCGAAAAGTGTTTTCCAACAACTTTGCGGTTTCGGCAACGCGGGCTGAGCTGACTGCGTGTACCTCGTTGACGATCTGCGAATATAGAAATGCGGCAACGTCGGTTGAATCCGAGGTCACGCCGCCAACAACTTTTGGAATGTTATGCGTTTGAAATTGCGGATTACCCGGATCGACGCGTTCCGGCGAGAAGGCGAGCAGAAAATCCTCGTCAAGCTTCAATCCGCTCGCTTCAAACATCGGCAACAACACTTCATCAGTCGTGCCCGGATACGTGGTGGATTCAAGAATGATTAACTGACCGCGATGAAGGCGCTGTTTGATTTCGTCAGCGGCGGCAAGAATGTAGGAGACATCCGGCTCCTTGGTCTTGCGCAAAGGCGTCGGCACGCAAATGATGACGGCGTCGCAATCCTGAAGTTGATCAAAATCAGTGGTAGCGCTGAGACGCTTACTGTCAACCAGCTCCTTGATGACTGACCGGGGCACATCACCGATGTATGAATCGCCGGCATTGATCCGCGCGGCTTTATCCGAATCAACTTCGAAACCAATGGCTTGAAATCCAGCGCGTGCGAACTCTGTAAGTAGGGGCAAGCCAACGTAGCCCAGGCCCACGACCCCGATACGGGCACGTTTCGCTTTAATTGAAGCAGTTATTTGTTCCTTGACCATGTAATCAGTTTTTCCTCAGCCCATCGGAGCGAAAACGCGCACAAGATTCAAAGAGGCAAGACTATTGGAGCGTCGCGCGGAGTGTCAAGCGAGCTTTTTCTTGACACTGACCCATGAACACAACTATACCCACACAAATTTATGAGCGAAGCGGCTGAAAATTCTTCTCCTAAACTCGTCCGCGGCCTGGGCCTGCTCGACGCCAGTATGATTGTCGTCGGGTCGATGATTGGCTCGGGAATTTTCATTACCTCGGCTGAGTCGGCGCGGCTGGTAGCATCCCCCGGTTGGTTACTCGTCGCCTGGGCACTGGCCGGACTACTGACTATTACGGGGGCACTCTGCTGCGCGGAGTTGGCGGCGATGATGCCACATGCCGGCGGGCAGTACGTCTTTCTGCGCGAAGCCTACGGACCAGCAGCCGGATTTCTTTTTGGCTGGTCCTTCCTGCTGGTTATACAAACCGGCACTATCGCGGCCGTCGCTGTTGCTTTTGCGCGCTTCATGGGCGTGCTCGCACCGCAGGTCTCAGAATCAAATTACATTGTCGCGCCGGTGCATTTGTTCGGCAGTTACGCCATCAGCCTGTCGACTGCGCAACTGGTCGCGATCGTTCTGATTATGTTGTTGACTGCGACCAACACGCGCGGTCTAAAAACGGGCAAGCTCATTCAGAATACTTTTACCTTGACGAAAACTGCCGCGCTCGCCGGCCTCATTCTGGTTGGCCTGTTATTGGGCTGGAACAGCAACAGCGCTGCTTATACTTCCAACTGGTGGCATCCGGCCGCTAACGGTTGGAATCCGCAGGTGGTCCAGCCGGGCCTGACGGCGACCGGAACGACCGCCCTGCTGATGCTGTTAGGCCTGGCGATGGTGGGGCCGCTGTTTGCACAATCGGCGTGGAACAATGTCACATTCACCGGCAGCGAGATTCGGGATCCCGGCCGCAACCTGCCGCGTGCTCTGCTCATAGGTTGTCTTGCGGTGGTGGCTCTATATCTTCTCGCTAATGTCGCATACATCGTGACGCTGCCACTCGGGACAATTCAAAAGCCGCCGAATAGTGTTGCGACTGCCACGATGCAGGCTGTCTTTAATCGCCCGGGCACGATCCTGATGGCCGTGGCGATTATGATCTCGACATTTGGATGCAACAACGGCCTGATTCTCGCAGGCGCGCGCGTGTATTACGCCATGGCGCGCGACCGTTTGTTTTTCTCACGCATCGGCATTCTCAACTCCCGGCAAGTCCCGGCGGTCGCGCTGGTAGTGCAAGGTATTTGGGCATCACTACTGACATTGCCGCGTACGATTTCTACAGCAACCAACACACAAGCCGGTGCAACTACGGTGAGCTACAGCAACGTCTACACGCAGCTACTCGAATACATTGTTTCCGCTGATCTAGTTTTTTATGCGCTGATGGTGGGAGCGGTGATCGTCATGCGGCGCAAGTCTCCGGCGCTCGAGCGCCCTTATCGCACCTTCGGTTATCCGGTTGTGCCACTGATCTACATTTCACTCGCGCTGTTGCTGGTGATCGATCTTGCTTTGCTAAAGGCACAAACATCCGGCATTGGCTACTTATTAGTTCTAACCGGAATTCCGATCTTCTTCATCTGGCGCAAGCGCGCAGTTCCAAGAGGGGGTAAACCCACCTTCCCAACCATGAGCTGATCACAGTTGCGCGAATTTCTGATCTGAAAGGCTCTCAAGGAAGGAGTCGATTTGCAACGAGACTAACCTCATGGTCGGGAAGGTGGGTTTACCCCCGCTCTTACCTGCACTACTTTCAGTCTTCGCGGTTGACACCTACTTCACCCATTCCTCGGCGATTTCTGTCTCCACTTTCACTGGTACAGTTTTCACATACTCTTCACCTGCGACGCGCATCGTTCGCTCCACTTTTTCCGCAACCTCTTCAGCTTCGTCCGAATCAGCTTCAACGACTATTTCGTCGTGAATGATGTTGACGATCTGCGCGTTTGTATTGCGGAGCTCATCGTTTAGCAGCCGCAGCGCGCGCTTGAGAATGTCGGCACTGGTGCCCTGGATGGGCGTGTTCTTGCCGTTGCGCTTGGTCATGGAAATCTGTTGGCGGTCCTGTTCGTCGTAGCGGAAACGCACCAAACGGCCGGATGCCGTTCGCGCCTGACGCTCGCGTACGGCGCGATTCGCTGCTTCATGAAGATAGGTGTCGAGCTGACGATAGGTGCCAAAATACTTGCGCAAAACGTTTTCAGCTTCCCCTACGCTCAAGCCGGTCATAATCGAAAAGCGCTGCGCGCCGATGCCATAGACCACACCGAAATTGAGCCGCTTGGCAAAGTCGCGCTGTTCTTTCGTGACCTGGTCCAACGGCGTATTGAAAACTTCGGCGGCCGTTACGCGATGCAGATCGGCGCCGGAATTAAACGCCTTGATGAAGCCTTGATCGCCGGAAAACTCCGCCAGAATGCGCAGCTCGATCTGCGAATAGTCCGCAATGATCAATTTTCTGCCTTCCGGATAACCGGAAAAGCAGCGGCGATATTCAACCGCGTGCGGCACCTGCTGAATGTTGGGATTGGTGCATGAGAATCTTCCGGTCGGCGCGCCAATCTGGCGAAAGTCAGCATGCAGCCGTCCGGTTGTTGGATTGATCAAGTCAATCATGTTCTGACCGTAACTCGTCAACGCCTTCTGCACGGTGCGGTATTCCAATAGCGTGGCGATAACGGGATACACGGCAGCCAGCGGCTGAAGTTTCCAGTTGCGCGTTGAATCGGGAACAGGAATGCCAAGGCGATTCAGTGCTTGCGTTAATTGCTGGTGCGAATCCAAATTGATGTCATCGCGCTGCGGTCCGCCAAATAGCGAGCCCTGCGAAGACTCCTCCGCCAGAATATCTTGCAACTCATCCGCTAACTGCTCTCTTCTCTTCTCAATTAATGACAACTGCTCGAGCCAACGATCCTTATGCATGTAAAAACCGGCCAGCTCAATGTCGGCAACGGTGGTTACACACTCAAACTCAAGCTGCGCACAGGCAATGAGTGAATCGCTGCGCAGCCGCTCGATCAGCTTTTCTCGTAACGGCAAAAGAACCGCGGCGTCGCGCGCGGCGTATTCGAGTTGTGCTTCGGACAACTCAAAATTCCAATTGCTGAGCCGTTCCGTTTTATCGACCGCTTCGTTCAGGTACCGCGAGGCAACGGTTTCCAGTCCATGCCGTTCTTCGATGTCACCGGCGCTGACGATTTGGCTGGCCAGCAGAGTGTCAAATAGCCCGCCCAGATCCACGCCGAGTGTGTGCTTGATAAATTTCGCATCGAACTTTGCGTTGTGCGCAATCTTGATGGGACGAGCGGCTTGCAACAACCGTTTCAGCGGATTGAGTGCCTCATTGTTCTTCAGATCACCGTTGGCAAAAGCATCGAGGTCAATAACCTCTACACCCGCCGGGGTCGCGAGCTGAATCAGGCGCAGGCGGCCAAAATAAGGGTCGAGTTCTGTAGTTTCCGTGTCGAGCCCAATCACCTGATGCGCAGACAACACCTCCACTGCCTGGCGCAGTTCTTCCGCATTCTTGATGACTCGATAACGCGTGCTCATAGTAGTTAGTAGCACAGACTTAAGTCTGTGCTTTCGTGCGCGTCACAGACTATTTAGTCTGTCTCTTCGTAGATGACACGACTGAAGGAGACTTTGAACAAGCTGGTGAAAGTCTGCACTGAGCCCGCGAAGCGCGGCGATAGCATAAAGCCTGGGGTGTAGCGGAGGGGAACCCCAGGTTCGTTGAAGTAAAAAACGAAAAGCCCACGGAAAGTGGGCGACAGCTTTGTATGACTGCTAAATCGCAGCGTTTGCGCTATCGCACGCTTCGCGCGCTCCGGTTTTTTGACTATCGTCGTCCTGGGGTTCCGCTCCGCTACACCCCAGGGCGGGGTCCCCGGCCGAGCATCTCGGCTGGGGTGCTAGACTTTATGCTTCCACCCGCTACGCGGGTTTGGAAACGCCAGCTCGCATTACTTGTTCAGACCTTACTAAAGTCTATGCCACCTCTTGATCTACCTAGCGAGTTTACTGTTGCGGAGGGGTTTCTGCGAAACGCAGGATGCGTTCGACATATTTGGCGATCATGTCGACTTCAAGATTCACTTCATCGCCGGGTTTGAGTTGAGAAAAGTTTGTCACTTCCCAGGTTTTCGGAATGATGGCAACTTCAAAATAATTGTCAGTCAACGCGGCAATGGTAAGGCTGATGCCTTCCACTGCAACCGAACCTTTGAAGATAAGATAACGCGCAATGTCCTTTGGATATTCAATACGGATCGTCCATGAACCTTCGTGATCAGCAACACTCAAAAACTTTCCGCATGCATCGACGTGACCCTGAACGATGTGTCCGCCGAGGCGCGTGACGGGTGTGACTGCGCGCTCGAGATTTACGGCGCTGCCCGGTTGCAAATGCCCCAGCGTGGACCGATCAAGAGTTTCGCGCGAGACATCCGCGGCAAACGAATTTGGCTGGATATCAAGCGCTGTCAGGCATACCCCATTAACCGCAATCGAGTCGCCGTGCTTTGTATCTTCAACCACCGCGTGCGCCTCAACCACGATGTAAGCGTTTTCGCCACGCGGCTCGACGTTGCGCACGCGGCCAAGTTCTTCAATGATTCCAGTAAACATGTTTTGAATTTCGAATTTCGGATTTGTCAGAGCATACGTCTTAGAATCAAGACGATTAGGAAAATGAAGAGGCCCACCAGTGCCGGTGCAAATGAGAACAGCAGCATCCACACCGGCTCGCGCTTAAATGAAAACTTGATGAACATGGATCATGGGCGGGGGCATGCCCGCCTTCCTGACCTCGAGACTATGCAACTTGCGATGTGGCTTCTAACCTGGACGCTCTTCGCCGGCTCTAAGGAATTCATTCTAAAAACCTCGGTCGGGAAGGGGGCATGCCCCCGCTCTTTTCTTGGACCGCCGCCATCATCTTTTGAAACACTTCCTCGATCGACAACCCGGTTGAGTCAACCACGATCGCGTCGTTGGCAACTTTCAGCGGCGAATCCGCGCGCGTCTCGTCGCGGCGATCTCTTTCCGCCATGTCGGCAAAAGTTTCTTCGAACTTTACGTTTGGATCCTGGGCACGTTCTTCGTTGAAGCGTCTTTTCGCTCGCTCCTGCGCCACGGCAGTCAGAAAAAACTTGATGTCTGCGTCAGGAAAAACCACGGTGCCGATGTCGCGCCCGTTCATCACCGCGCCACGCCGGCCCAGCTCGCGCTGTCGCTTGACCATGGCGCGCCGCACTTGCGGGATGGTTGACACAATCGACGACATTTCGGTTACTTCTTCGCTGCGTATCTCGTCTGTCACGTCGCGGCCTTCGAGCGTGACTTTCAGCGCATCGGGATCGCCGGCCAAATCAATATCCACCCGTTCCGCCAATGACCCAACCGCCAAATCATCTTTTGAATTAACGCTGGATTCCATCACCGCCAGCGCCACCGCGCGGTACATCGAACCCGTATCGATGTAAAGCAGGTTCAGCGCGCCCGCCAGCATGCGGCCCAGCGTCGACTTGCCCGCCCCGGATGGTCCATCAATGGCAATGATCATAAAAACGTCAGTTGTCAGTGGTTCGTAGTCAGTGGTTTACACAAACGCTGCAAACACTTCGTTCGATAGCAACGCGCCGGCGCGCGTCAGCTTCAACAAATCGCCGTCAAACTCAATCAAGCCCGCCTGCTGAAAATTCTCCAGATCGTTCGCATGCGCAGCGCCCAGATCAACTCCGAACAACTCTTTGAATTTGCCGGTTCTAACCCCGGCCATCATGCGCATGCCGAGAAACACGGCTTCAGCGCGACGGTCAGCTTCGGTCAGCCTGCGATCTTCCACGAGCGGCGAAGCGTTACGTTCCACCATTGCCACATACTTTGCCAGATCGCGTTCATTGGCCCAGCGCCGCGACTCGCCGTCAAAAGAGTGCGCGGAACAACCAAAGCCATAATACGGCGCGCTCGTCCAGTACTTGGTGTTGTGCCGCGATTCGAATCCTGGCAAACACAAATTCGATATTTCGTAATGTACGTAACCAGCGTCCGCGGCGCGCTCAAGCATCACCCGATACATTTCAGCCGCCAGATCTTCATCCGGCGACTGTTGCAGCCCCGATTTGATGTGGCCCGCGAGCGGCGTTCCCTCATGGACTTCAAGTAAGTAAAAAGACAAATGCTCCGGTCTTAACGCGAAAGCTTCATCAAGGTTGTGCAGCCAGGCACTGAGACTTTGTCCGGGCAGGCCTGCAATCAAATCAAAACTTACGTTACTAAATCCGGCCTCACGCAAAAGCGAAAACGTGTGACGCGTGTCGGCAACTGTATGTGAACGGCCCAGCCGAGCCAGCTCGCGATCGTCGAACGTTTGCGCGCCAAAGCTGGCGCGATTGATTCCGAGTTCCCTAAACGCCGCCAGGGATTCACCTGTAACCGTGCCCGGGTTCATCTCCATCGTCACTTCCGCGTGAGACGAAACATCAAAACGCTTGCGCACCGCATTCATGAGTCCTTCCAATTGCGCCGGCGAAAGCAGCGATGGAGTGCCGCCGCCAAAGTAGATCGTGTCCACGGCTTCTGGCGGATCAACTTCGCGCCACAACGCAATCTCGCTGATGACGCTCGCGACGTAGCGCTCTGCAAGTGCAGACTCGTACAACCCCGTTGCAAAGTCACAATACGAACAGCGCGAACGACAAAACGGAATGTGAATGTAGATACCGGCTGGCTTCATAGTCTCTAGTCCGCAGATTACGCAGATTACGTGGATTCTTCAAACCCTGACGGCTCAAGACGGTTTGTAGCCCTGGTTTCAACCGCGGCTGGCTGACCTAAACAATTCTAGCTGGCTAACCTCACAGGTTGGGAAGGGTGGCTTGCCCCCGCTTAGATTGAGAGGCATTCTACGTGAGCGGGGGCAAGCCACCCTTCCCAACCTGTGAGATTTTGTATTTTGAAGGATTCAGACAATGGGCTTGCTTACTTAATGCGATGCAGGCTGCCGTCGCCGCTAATGTTTTTGCTTATGCTGTGCGCGACACCTTCGGCGTCAGCAAACACACGCAGCAAATTTTCACCGAGTATCTTGCGAATGTCTTTCTCGCTGTAGCCGCGTTTCAAAAGTTCATAGGTGATGTTCGGCAGCATTGAGACGTCTTGCGCGCCTTCGGGAAAATCCATTGCGCCATCGAAGTCGGCGCCTAAGCCAACGTGATCGATGCCCGCGATCTTCACAATGTAATCAATGTGATCGATCAGTTTGGAGAGCGGCAAAGGCGGCAACGGATTTGCCGCCTCGAGTTTGTCGCCTTCTTCAGCCAGCCGTTCCGGATCATTCTTGTATTTTTCATTTAGTGAATCCTGCTCGGCTTTCAAACGTTTGTCCCGCGCCTCGCCTTGCGGGCCAACCGTCGCAGAATCGAGGAAGTAGCTATAGAAATTCACCTGAACTACCCCATCGTTTTTTGCAATGCGCCGCAGCAGATCGTCGGGAATGTTTCGCGGCACGTTGCTGAGCGCGCGAGCCGAAGAATGCGACGCGATGATCGGCGCTTTGGAAACGTCGAGCGCGTCGCTCATCGTTTCGTCGGAAACGTGGGAAACATCCACCAGCATTCCCAGACGGTTCATCTCGCGCACTACATCTTTGCCAAACTCAGAAAGGCCGTTGTGCTTGACTTCGCCACGCGCAACATCTCGCGCGGAGTCGGCCCAATCGTTCGTGTTGTTCCACGTCAGCGTCATGTAGCGCACGCCCAGTCGGTGAAACTCGCGCAAGGTTGCAAGCGAATTCTCAATTGCATGTCCCCCTTCAATGCCCATCAGCGCGGCAATCTTCTTCTGCTTCTTGGCGCGGCGAATGTCAGCTGCAGAGGTTGCCAGCATTAGATCGTTTGGATGGCGTTCGACGGCGCGATAAACGGAATCGATCATGTCGAGCGTGCGTCGAGCGGCGCCGCCGTGCTCCACATACCAGGGCCGCACATACAGCGAAAAGAATTCGGCAGTCATGCCGCCCTGCTTCATGCGCTCAATGCTGGTGCGATAAGGAACCGGCGGCGTGCCGCTGAGATCGTAGTCATCGTTCGTCATCGGCGTCGTCACATCGTTGTGCGTGTCGATGACGATCGCGCGCCGGTGAATTGCCAACGCTTTCTGCCAAAGCTTTTCATCGCGCGGGGTTTGAGCGGAAACCATTGAACCGCAGATTAAAGTCAGAAGTAACAGGCCGCCCGGAACACAAGTTTTCATTTGATTATCCTCAACCACGGCTCTCGCTCCGTAGGAGCGAGATGTTTATAACACGCGCGCCAATAATGAAGACAAATGCTGCGGCTGTGCCGTCTGATATAGGCGGCAGAGCCATATCCTCAGGTGTGGCAAGCCACATTCACGCAAAGGCGCCTTTCACGTTATGATCCGCACAATGTCCATCCTGATCGCCGAAGACAACGTGGCCCAGCGCCACTACCTGAAAGAAATTCTCGAAAAAGAATTTCCGACACACGCGCCCGTGGTTGAAGCTGCCGATGGCGAAGAGACGGTGAAGCTGGCGCTTGAAGGCAAGCCGGAGCTTTGCATTCTCGACATTCAGATGCCCAAGCTTTCCGGGGTGAAGGCCGCGCGCGCAATCTGGCGCGACTTCCCGACCGCGCGAATAATCTTCTGGACGCAGTTTCCGCACGAGATCTACATCAACGAAATTCGCAAGATTGTGAAGTCAGTCGATCCGCCTCCGGCTTACGGCTTTATTCATAAAAACAATCCTGAATCGCGTTTCCTTCGTTTTGTCGCTGCCGTGCTTGAAGACGGCGCGGACATGATCGATCCGGCATTCAAAGATTCCTTCAAACGCCCGCTGCTTACCGAGTTTGAATCAGAAGCGCTTTACTACCTCGCGCTCGGCTTGTCGAACTGGGCCATCGCGCGCAAGTGTTCGCTAAGTCTGCGCGGCGTCGAGAGTCGTCTCGCCACTCTCTATGAAAAACTTTTCATGTCGCTTGCCGAAGGCACCGAGCACGAGGCTTATGAAAAGCTGGCCTACAACGTGCGCACGCGCGCCTTCTTCGAAGCTTTGCGTCGCGGCTTGCTGAATAATGATGAACTGGAAAAAGCCGCGGAAGATTTAGAGGCCTGGATCGAACGCGATCAGAAAAAGTTTGCAGAAGAGCAAAAGCGGGAAGAGGCGAAAACGCGGAAACGTTAATGTTTGCTCAACGTTCATTGTTCGTCATCTTGCTGCTCTCTGCCATCTGCCTACTGCCTGCTGCTTTCTCTTCAGCACAAAACGAAGCGGGACAATCACAACCGTCTCCATCGCCATTACCTTCCCCCTCGCCGTTGCCCTCGCCGTCACCGACGCCTCTAACCGGTCTGCATCAATGGGGCGCGGTAACGCTGTTTCATGGTCTGCCATCGGATCGAGTGCGCGCGATCACGCAAGGACTCGACGGCATGATGTGGTTCGGAACGGAAGCGGGTCTCGCAAGATTCGATGGTCGTCGCATGCAAACGATCAACGACGCGCAAATGCCGCAGGGTCGAGTACTTTCTCTCTTGACTGATGCGAACGGCGCGCTTTGGGTGGGAACAGACAACGGCGCGGCGCGTATCTTGAACGGCAGAGTCGATGCGGTGAAAGAGCTTCAAGGCCAGACCATCAATGCGATCATCGAACCGGAAAACGGCCATCTGCTGATGGCCAGCGAACAAGGCATGGTCTATGAATGCCGCACAAACAGCAGTGCGTTCCAGATAAAACAACTTCTCGCCAAGCCGCTTGAAAGCGCGGACAAAGACAAGCCCGGCGCTTTACCACTAACGAGTCTCACAATCGCCAACAACAAGCTATTAGTCGGTTCGCTCAGCCGTGGTTTGCTGGCGATTGAAAACAATTCGGCCACAGAGATGCAGGCGCGGCGGCCGGCCTTTTTTGTGCGCGCGTTGGCCACCGATGCGCGCGGGCAATTGTGGGTGGGAACCAGGAGCCGGAAAGATCAGCAGGCCTTGCATTCGGAGGATGGCTTTTCAGAAATGGCGAGCGCCGGAACGGTGACGAGAACGGTGGTCGCATTGCGTCCCGGCCGCGCTGACGACATGTGGGTAGGAACTGACGGTCGCGGCGTATTCTATTTTCCCGCTTCCAGAAAAAGTGTGAACCTCACGTTTGACGGCACTGAGGGCGGCCTGCGTTCGGATCATATATTCGCGATCTTTGTCGATCGCGAGGATGTAGTCTGGTTTGGCACCGATCGCGGCGTTAGCCGTTACGACCCGAACTCTCCGCGAGTTGAAAATATTGGCGACAACGCGGAAAGCAATTTTGTGCGCACGCTGTATCAAGCTTCCAGCGGTCACGTTTTGGCGGGCACAAATCGCGGCTTGTTTGTTTACGATCCGAAGGCCGCGCGTTGGAATTCAATCAGCGACCTTTCGCGCAACATTATTTATTGCATTGCCGAAGACGACGCCGGGAGATTGCTAATTGGCTCGGCGGCGGGATTCTTCGTCGGTCCAAAACTGACGGGCGACCTGCAGCTCGAATCGCAAACTTTCGCGCGCATCGAGATTAGTTCCGGCGCGGCCGATGCAATTGGCAGCATTCGCGCGATAGCGCGTTTTCGCGGCGCTACTTATCTCGCCAGCTATGGTCGCGGCCTCGAACGCTTTGCGGACAATCGCGTGACCAGCGTCTGGCCCAACGATGCCAACAACAGCCGTGAAATAATCAGTCTGTTTGCTGATGGCGACCTAAGACTATTGCTGGGGACGAGCAAGGACGGTGTGCTTAGTTTCGACGGCGCACAAGCGAGCAGCGAGCCGGAGTTTGCAAAACTAAACAACATAACCGTGCGCTCGATCACTCAAACAGCAGCGCAGACACTTTGGTTTGCTACCAGTCGCGGCGTGTTTCTTTGTCGCGCCGGCAACGATTGTGTTGCCGCGGCCACAGGCTATGAAGCACGTTTTTTGCAGCGAGGGTCAAACGAGAAAGATAACGCCGTGTGGTGCGCGACGACTGCAAGCGGCCTTTTGAAAATCTCACTTGACGACAAACTCGATGCGCCGCTCGTCTCCCAACTTGATGCCGAGCAGGGCTTGCCTTCGCAGAATGCTTTCACCGTGCTGCCGCTGACGGGAGCGGATGGACGCGCATCATTATTGGTTGGCACCAGCCGCGGCATTGCGCGTTTCGCACCGGACACTTTCGCGCCCACAGTCTACGCTGCGCGCGTCATTAGCAAACGGGTCCACTCGCCTGCAGAATTGCAGTCGGGTATTTATCTCGAATACCCGCAGAACGGTTTGTTACTCGATGTAGCAGCCATTAGCAGCCGAACTTTTCCGGAGCAGTTTCAATATGCGTTCACGTTGACGAATGCAAAAGGCGAACTGATCAAACAGAAAGTTTCGCATGAATCGCAATTCGCGATGGAGAGTTTGTCGCCGGGCAAATATCGCGTGACCGCCCGTGCTTTCAGCCGGGACCTCGTCTCGTCTGAACCACTGTCATTTGAATTGACGATTGCGAAAGCGCCTTTCCCATGGACCTCAACAGCGCTTGCGATCCTGTTGACGCTTGCTCTGCTGGCATTGTTTTGGGCGATCGAAGAACGGCGCAGGATCGCAAGAACAAGCGCGGCATTGGTCACCGCAAATCGTGAACTCGCAGATGCGCGTTTGAATCTCGCCAACGAAGCCGAGCGCGAACGACGCCGTATTGCTCGGGACCTTCACGATCAAACGCTGGCTGACTTGCGACATCTGATGTTGATGAGTGATCAGTCGGTTGCAGACGGACGCCCGTCTCCAGGCGCGGATACGTTGCGCACCGAGATAGAATCCATCTCGCAGGAAGTGCGCCGCATCTGCGAGGACCTCAGTCCGTCGGTGCTACAAAATGTTGGTTTTGCCGCGGCGCTTGAGTTTGCTTTGTCACATGCGGTGCAGGACGCGCCGGCAGAACGAAAGTTTGAGTACGAATTTGTCTGCGACGATGCGCTGGAAGAGCAAGTGCAATTAACGCCGAACGTGCAGATGCAAATCTATCGTATCGTGCAGGAGGCCTTGAACAACATTTGCCGTCATTCGGGCGCGAGCCGTGTAAAGATGCACGTGGGTGTTACGGCGAACAGCGATTTTGAGTTAACGATCACTGATAATGGTCGGGAGTTTGATCCCGCGCGGGAAACGCGCAAGGAAGGTCGGGGTCTGGCAAACATGCGCGCTCGCGCGAGTTTGATCGATGCGAAGATTAGTTGGGAAAAACTGGAGGGCGCTGGAACTGTTTTTACTTTGCAGCTCAAAAGAGCGGGGGCAAGCCACCCTTCCTGACTTCGAGACTATTCTAATTGTTAGTGCAGACGAAGCTTGAGGGACCTTCAGTGAAGAACTAAGCCGCTCTTCCTGACTTCGAGACCATTCTACTTATTGGTGCAGATGAAGGTTGAAGGGCTTTCAGGGAAGAAGAAGTATTAACTCAGATTGTCTCAAGGTCAGGAAGGGCGGCTTGCCCCCGCCGACTTGAGCTGGGCAAATCGAAAAATGGATAATTCGTTTTTTAATCTCAGTCCGGAAGTCGAATCAGCGATTTCATCAAAAGAGCCAATCGTTGCGCTTGAGTCAACCGTCATCGCGCACGGCCTTCCACGCCCGCAAAATCTCGCCACGGCGCGCCGGCTTGAAGAAATTGTTCGCGCAGCAGGCGCAATGCCGGCAACGATTGCGATCCTCGATGGCAAACTCCGGGTTGGACTAACAGAAGAACAAGTTCGCTTCATCGCTGAAAACAACGACATCAAGAAAGTCAGCATTCGCGATCTGCCAATCGCTGTCGCGCAGAAGTGGAATGGCGCAACGACGGTGGCGACCACGAGTTGGATTGCTCAACGCGCCGGCATCGAGGTCTTTGCTACCGGCGGTATTGGTGGCGTACATCGCGGCTCGTTGCCGGATATTTCCGCCGACTTGGCGGCGCTCGCTTCGACGTCGATCATTGTTGTTTGCTCCGGCGCCAAGATCGTTCTTGACCTGGCCGCGACGCGCGAATGGCTTGAGACCAACGGCATCACAGTGGTCGGTTACGGCTGCGACGAAATGCCCGCATTCTATTCGCCAGGCAGCGGCTTGCCAGTTGACGTTTCAGTTGATGGTCCATCCGACGTCGCGCAACTTTTTCGCGCGCAGCAGGGATTGGAGCTGGATCGCGCATTGTTGGTAACTGTTCCAGTGCCCGCGGAATTTGCAGTCCCGGCTGATCAGTTGCAGCAAACGCTTGCTGCCGCTTTGAAGCAAGCGGAAGCGCAAAGCGTTTCCGGACGGGAGTTAACACCGTTTCTGTTGTCGCGCATGGCCGAAACCAGTAAAGGGGCCACGCTGAGAGCCAACATCGCGTTGCTCGAAAACAACGCGCGCGTGGCCGCAGAAATTGCCTACACGCTTTCAGCGTAATAATCCGGGACTGGTTGAGCAGGATTAACTGCGAAGCGCGGGGTGTGTTACTCTATGCGCCCAATCATCAAGCAGCAGGAGGAAATCATGGCGGACCAAAAAGAGAAACAATGCAAAAACCCGGTGTGCACCTGTCCACCCCAACCCGACGGCAAGTATTGCAGCGCCTCATGCGAAGGCGCAGGCAAGACTCTTGAACTTGATTGCGATTGCGGCCATCCGGACTGCCAAGGAAACTTCTGATTATTTTCCGGATTCAGCGTAGGCTCACTTCTGATGTTTCGCGATGAGAATCGCCAGGCGGTTCGCTGCAAGTGGATCAAGCTGGAGCAGTTTTTCTTTCTGCTCCAGCGCCTTCTCAGTATTGCCCAAAACCAAATAACTGATTCCGAGATTGTAATAGAACGAAGGGTTATCAGGCCGCAGACTGATAGCCTTTTCGTGAAGCGCAATGGCTTCACGCGTTCGACCCGATTTCGCAAAGGTTACGGCCATGCCGTCGTAACCGAGATCGTAATCGGGATGATCGCGCATCAGCACACGGTAAACAAACTCGGCGTATTGCAATTGGCCCATCTGGCTGTAGCTGAGGCCCATGTTGAATTGCGCAATAAGCAGATTGCGATCGAGTTGGGTGGCCCGCTGAAAAGCTGTGACCGCCTGCGAGTATTGTTTTAGATACGCGAGCGCTTCACCCAGGTTGTTGTAAGCTTCCGCAGAATTCGGTTCGAGCAGGATGGAGTGCTGAAACGCGTTCACAGCATCAGTGTACTTTTTGAACTGTAGATAGACGGTGCCGGCGTTGAAGTACGCCAGGGCCGCACTTCTGGGCGCTTGTTTACTTAACGCTACTACCTGGCGATAAGCGCGGATCGCATCATCGTAATGACCCTCTTCCTGCGCCGTCTGTGCGACGCTCATTAAACGCTCAACTTCGTTGGCTGCGTCGTTTTGCTGTTGCGCGGCCACGCCACCCGCTACGATCGCCAGAATAAAGAGGAGTGCCGGCAACCGAGCCAGTGCGACTCTTATGTAACCATTGAAATTTGTAGAATGTGCAACCATTCGCAAATCGCGTCGTCTTGACTAAATAACCAACCAATCACGCCAAATGTTTCCGCATCCTCGCCTGTTGTCGTTTTAACAATCTGATTTTCAATCAGCTCCCAGCTAGTTGCAAAAACTCCGCGGCCAAACGCGGGCCCGTTCCTTCATCTTCGTGTTTGAAAAATACAAAAGTCTCGTTCCAATTCTGCTCCCGAATCCGCGTTAGCCAATCCTTCAAATGCTCTTCTGAATACAACACGCGCCGCAGACGCAGATAACCCCAATCCGCTGTCTTGTCGATGTGCGTCGCCGGCAAATCATCGGTATCGGAAATGCAAAGCGCACAATTTCTCGCTCGTAACAGCGCCAGCACGTCATCGTCGAACCAGGTGGGATGACGAAACTCAAAAGCCGCGCGCGGCTGAGAGGGCAGTTCGCCAAGAAAGGTTTCCAGCCGCGGCAAATCTTTTTTCATATTGGGCGGTAGTTGGAAAAGTACCGCGCCAAGTTGATCTTCCAGCATGGCGGCAATGTCCAGGAAATACTTTGCATCGTCGCCCACTTCTTTCAGTCGCTTAAAATGAGTGATGCGTTGCGGCGCCTTGAGCGAGAAGCGAAACGTTTTCGGCACCTGCTCTTTCCAATTTTCGAGCGTGCTCTTTTGCGGCAAGCGGTAGAAGGTGGCATTTATCTCAACCGTGCTCAGGCGCTCGGAATAAAAACGCAGCATTTCTTTCGCGGGAATCTTTTCGGGATAGAAACTTCCTTTCCATTCTTTATAGCTGTAACCGCTGGTGCCGACGTGGAGATTCATAGGAGGGATCAAGGCAGTCTAACTGCATCAGTTAACCGAGCTTTGCCGTCATAGTGCTGGTAACCCGTTGTCGCGTCAAGTGCTTCTGTGGTACACAAGCGGCACAGATACTGACGACGTAATTAATTCCGCGAGCACGAGCAAGGTCTATGTCTACAGTCACAAACATCGAATCGCTACAGCGCGAAGATCGGGTCTTTCCACCGCCGCCAGAATTCTCGGGAAAAGCTTACGTCAAATCGATGGCCGAGCTGGAAAAGCTTCGCGCAGAGGCGAGCGCTGATCCGGAAAGCTTCTGGGCGCGTATGGCCGAAGAGCTGCACTGGTTTAAGAAGTGGGACACGGTGCTAAACTGGAAACCGCCCCATGCTGAATGGTTCGGAGGCGGGCGCATCAATGTTTCCTACAATTGCCTCGATCGCCATCTGCAAACGTGGCGGCGCAACAAGGCGGCGTTGATCTGGGAAGGCGAGCCGGGCGACGCACGGACTTTAACTTACCAACAGCTTCACACCGAAGTCTGCAAATTCGCAAACGTTCTTAAAGGCGCGGGAGTGGAGACGGGTGATCGCGTCGCGCTTTACATGCCGTTAATTCCCGAGTTGGCAATATCGATGCTGGCCTGCGCGCGCATCGGGGCCACTCATTCGGTCATCTTCGGCGGCTTCTCGAGCGCTGCCTTGGTCGATCGCATCAACGACGCAAGTTGCAAACTTGTCGTAACGTCAGATGGCGGCTGGCGGCGCGGCAAGGAAGTGAAACTGAAACCTGCGGTTGATGAAGCACTAAAACAAACTCCTTCCGTCAAGAACTGCATCGTCGTACGGCGCACCGGCGAGCATATTAATATGCAGCCCGGCCGCGATCACTGGTGGCATGAGTTGATGGCCAATGCAGCTTTAACCTGCCCGGCTGCCGAGTTGGACAGCGAGCATCCGCTTTACATTCTGTACACTTCGGGAACCACCGGAAAACCGAAAGGCATTCTGCACACGACTGCCGGTTATTTATTACAGGCACACTTGACGACAAAGTGGGTGTTCGATCTCAAGGATGAAGACGTCTACTGGTGTACCGCGGACATCGGTTGGGTGACCGGTCATAGTTACGTTGTCTATGGTCCGCTCTCAAACGGGGCCACGGTTTTGATGTATGAAGGCGCGCCAAATCATCCCGAACCTGATCGCTTTTGGGATATAGTCGAACGTCATCGAGTTAATATTCTTTATACTGCCCCGACTGCAATTCGCGCCTTCATAAAATGGGGCGAGCAGTGGCCCCTTAAACACGATCTCTCGAGCCTGCGCTTGTTGGGCACAGTGGGCGAGCCAATAAATCCGGAAGCGTGGATGTGGTATCACCAGATCATCGGCAAAGGCGCCTGTCCGATCGTCGACACCTGGTGGCAAACAGAAACCGGTGCGATTATGATCACCCCGTTGCCGGGCGCGACGCCGACAAAACCCGGGTCCGCAACTAAACCCTTCCCTGGAATCGATGTGGCGGTGATGACGCGGGACGGACAAGAAGTCGGCGCAAACGAGGGCGGCTATCTGGTTATCAAACGCCCCTGGCCCTCGATGCTGCGGACCATCTGGGGCGACGACGGGCGTTATCGCGAGCAGTACTGGTCGCAGATTGAGAATATTTACTTTGCAGGGGATGGCGCCCGGCGTGATGAAGACGGCTACTTCTGGATCATGGGACGCATCGACGACGTGATCAATGTCAGCGGCCATAGGCTGGGAACTGCAGAAGTGGAAAGCGCGCTGGTTTCGCATGAAGCAGTAGCTGAAGCTGCCGTAGTCGCCCGTCCGGATGAATTGAAAGGCTCGGCAATCGTCGCTTTTGTAACGCTTGAAGGTTCGCACACGCCCTCGGACCAATTGAATGCAGAGTTGCGCACGCACGTGGCAAAACAGATCGGCGCGCTGGCTCGACCTGATGACCTTCGGTTTACAGACGCGCTGCCAAAAACACGATCCGGAAAAATCATGCGCCGCTTGCTGCGCGAGATTGCAACCACCGGCTCGGTTGCCGGGGATGTCACCACGCTCGAGGATTTTTCTGTACTCGAGAAACTAAGGACCGGCGAAGAGTAGTTTTTGAATTCCGTTGCATTTTGTGCCTGGTGCTTGAGACTTTTGTTTTGAGTTTTCAGTTTGAACTTCTGAATTCTGTCTTCTTGAATTCTGAATTCCGCTTTAGCGCTTTCGTCTGACCCAGGAGTAGCAAATAATGTCTCGTGATATGGAAACAGAAACTCGTTCAGGACCACGTTATCTAGTATCATTCGAAGTGCGCGCGGAGTGGGACGAGGCGGACGGATCGCACGTAGTCGTTCAGGGAACCACCGAGAATGTTGGCCCCGAAGGCACGTTGGTCCATCTGCCGCGCCAGCTTCCGGACGTCGGCAGCACGGTGCGCCTGGAGGTAGCAGGCGAGGACGGCCAGAAGTTACAGGTAATTGCTGAAGTGCTGCGTATCGAACGCAACCCGGGACATCCGCTGGCGGCGCTACAACTTCTCGGCGAGACAAACGAATGGAAGGGACTGATTTGGGAACCAGCTGCGCCGCGTGTTTCTGCGCCCGCGCGTAAGGTTGAGGATGACGACGAGGACGAAGAGGACGATGACTTCTCCAACTGAAGGAGTTTCCCGATGAGTGCAGCCCACACGTTGCCCTATGATGAACGACGCAAGTATCCACGTTATGACGTCAACACGCGGCTGACCCTGGCGATCGGAGATGAAAGTTTGAATGAATCGATTGGATTGGGTGAGCCGGGCTACATCAGCCTTGGTGGCTTGCGCGTTTGCAATCTGCCCGCTTGCCCTAACGTGCGGGTAGGCGATCAACTAGGGCTGTTGCTCATCGATCAGGAAGAAGCACTTTCTTTGCGCGGCGAGGTGGTCCATCACGCCACGCCGGACACGTTTGGCGTGGAGTTTCGCAGCGTCACACCGAGTGACCAACGAGCCGTCGGCAGTATCATCGCCCGGCTCTACACCTAACCAATTCAAAGAGTGCGCGAACAAGACACTAAAGAGATTGCCGGAGTGGCCCCGAAAGTTGCTCCCGACGCATCCTGGCCGCAGACGCGAGTTGTATTTCGCGTGATCTTCATTGTTCTGACCGTGGCGTTGCTGCTTTGGATAATCGTAAAACTGACCGGCGTCATTCTGCTTCTGGTTCTCTCGATTTTCTTTGCCTACTTCGTATCACCATTAGTCGAGTTTCTGCGCCGTCCGGTACGCATCGCCGGACGCGAACGCACTATGCCGCGCGCGCTGGCTATCGCGCTTTCGTACATCATCATTGTGGCGGTGATTGTTGTTGGCATTTATCTGCTGGCGCCTCGTTTAGGAAATCAGTTCCCCGAGTTTACCGAACAGGCGCGCGCTTACTGGACTGCCGTTGGCACAAGAACGCAGGGCTTTGTCGAGTACTTTCGTTCCCATCGCATGCCCGGGCCGCTGCTGGACGCGATCAATGGCGCCATTCCGAGCGTGATTGAAAAAGTCAGTTTGACGGTGAGTGCGGTGCTGACGAGTGTGGCCGGCTGGGTGATCTACATTCCCTGGCTCGTTCTAATTCCGATTTTGAGTTTCTTCTTTCTGAAAGACGTCGAAACGTTTCGCCGGTCCGCGTTGCAGATGCTGCCCAAAGGACGTTGGCGCTGGCGCGGTGACGAATTTTTCCAGGACATAAACAGCACCCTGGCCGCCTACATCCGCGCGCAACTCACTGCTTGCGTTTTTATCGGGGTCATCTGCGCGCTTGGCTTCACGTTGTTCGGCTTGCCGAGCCCGCTGGTGTTGGGCGTTATCGCCGGTGTCTGTGAATTCATTCCGCTGGTTGGTCCATTACTGGTGGCCATAATCGCGGCGCTGGCGGCCTTGATTCACGGTGGTATGTTCCTGGCTTTTTTGGTGCTGGTGTTTTTGGTGGTGCTGCGCATTGTTCAGGATTATGTTGTCTATCCGCGCTTGATTGGCCAGGGAATCCATCTGCATCCGCTGGCGGTAATCATCGCGATACTTTCCGGAGCGGAACTCGCCGGCATTGCAGGAATCTTTCTGGCTATTCCCGTGGTCGCGATTCTTACCGTAAGTTACCGGCACTGGCTGGAACATCGTGGCAGTGAAGGCTTGGCTGATCTTCTCGAACCAGCGCCAGCCACAGCGGCAACAGAATCAGCGGGTACGACTCCAAATGGTTTGCGCGAGCATCCATCTCCTGATACGACTCCGGAAGAGATGACGCGCGCGCGTCCAGACCTCACCACCGGCGAACTCAAAATGCCGGTTGAGGACTGACGTAGCCCAGACTTCAGTTCTGTGTTTTCGCCCGAGGAACGCGGTTGGTCACAAAACACAGACTAAAGTCTGTACAACTAAGTCCGACTTTCCATCAGATCGATAAAACGTTGGAAGTGATGAGCGGCATCGTGTGGTCCGGGTGCGGCTTCGGGGTGATATTGCACTGAGATTATCGGCAGTGTCTTATGCCGCATGCCTTCAACGCAGCGGTCGTTAAGATTGATATGCGTTACTTCAACCTCCGCGGGCAGACTGCCGGCCTCGACTGCAAAGCCATGGTTGTGAGAAGTGATTTCCACCTTGCCGTCGGCTGAATCCTGCACCGGCTGATTGCCGCCGCGATGGCCGAAGACCAGCTTAAAGGTCTTGCCGCCAAACGCGCGGCCCAGCAACTGATGGCCGAAACAAATGCCAAACGTGGGCACCGACGTCTGGACCAGCTTTCGAATCTGTTCAACTTCTCGATCCATTGACGCTGGGTCGCCTGGTCCATTAGAAAGAAATATCCCATCCGGCTTAAGCGCCAGCACCTCAGCGGAAGATGTTGCGGCGGGCACCACGGTAATGCGGCAACCACGGGCTGCCAGTTCGCGCAATGAATTCCGCTTTACGCCAAAGTCATAACAGACGACGTGAAAACGTTCGTCACCTTCCGCCTTAACCTCATAAGGGCTTTCGGTCGTAACCACGCTTGCCAGTTCACGGTTTTCCATCGAGGGCGACTGCCTGGCTTTTTCTACCAGACTTTCGGTATTGAGATCCGTAGTTGAAAGGCAGGCGCGCATTGCCCCTTTGTCACGGATGTGCCTGACGAGCGCGCGCGTGTCGATGCCTTCGATCGCCGCAATGTTCCAGCGTTTCAAATAGGCGTCCAGCGTTTCTCGCGCTCGCCAGCTCGAAGCCATGCGAGCGGCTTCGCGCACGACAAATCCTTCAACCCAGGGACGCGAAGATTCTTCGTCTTCGCTGTTCACGCCGTAGTTACCGATTAACGGATAGGTCATACAAACAATCTGGCCGGCATACGACGGATCGGTTAACACTTCCTGATATCCAGTCATGGAAGTGTTAAAGACCATCTCGCCGGTGCTCTCGCCTTCTGCCGCCCACGAGCGACCGCGAAAGCTGACGCCGTCTTCGAGCGCCAATAATGCTGGTTGAAGTTTTTTCAGCATCGGACCTTCTTGTTGTCCAAAGTCCAATGTCTGTTTGGCCAACATGCGTGTTGTCATTGGATGTTGGACTTTGGACTTGCTGCCTTCCGCCTTCTACCTACTGCCTACTGCCGACTGCTTCCTGCCGGTTGCCCTTCAGGAACTGTTGCGCTTCATTCAGCCAGCGTTTATCAGCGCGATACTTGTAAGCAGGCGCTGTTTTTACAGCTTCGATGCACGCTTGCATGGAGCTGGCGGCTTCGCGCCCGTGTCCCAGGCCAGCATGCGCGCGTCCCATTAGATAAAGCCCTTCCGGATCTGAAGGCCGGTGCTCGAGAAACTGTTCGAGGGCATTGCGCGCGTCGTCATACTGTTCGGCGGCAATGTAGGTCGCTCCCACTTCGCGCCAAATTTCGAGCTGGCTATGCGACCGGTCACGCGCCACCACCTGTTCGAAGTTTTTGATGGCATCGGCAAAGCGTTTTTGGGCACGCGCGATGCGCCCGAGTTGGTAATGCGCGTCGATCTCTTCGTCGTCAATCTGAATTGCGCGCTCGAATCGTTCGCGTGCCGCTTCCAGCTCGCCGCGCTGCTGGTGAATCAGACCAAGATTGTAATGCGCCGAAGCGTCGGCCGGGTTCAGAGTTGCAGCTTCCAGATTTTGTTTGAATGATTCGCGCGCGCGCTGAGACCGCGTGATATTGCTAACATAACCGCGGATTAGCAGGAAAAGAATTATCAGCAGGAAAGGCGATGCCAAAATGGGGCTCAGCAGCAAAACCCACAACGGCGAGATGAATAGCACCAGAACCATCGCGATGACGGAAATCGCAATCGCTCGCAGCACAGTGATGCGGAAAACCTCGCGCACCGCACAAATGGCTGCAACAAAGAAAAGTGTCAGTTTTACTGTGCGGAAAAGTCCGGCCGCAACGAGCTGCGGATCGCGCAACTGCAATTGAGCGCGCAAGTCGTCCGGCAAGCGGAATAGATTTTCAACTTGCGCCGCCGACTGAAAAGACTGCGCCACATAAGAAGCTTGGATTCCGCTGAAGTGAAAGAAAACGGAGATTAGTATCGCGATAAAGTTGGCAAGCGCTAGTGCGTAGAGAAAGGTTGATGCCAGCGACGCGTATTCCTGTTGCAGCAGCAGACTAAAACGTCCGCGCCGTTCAAAGACATTGGCCACAAACGCAATCAAGGGAACGAGTATTCCGCCGATCAATAAGAGCGAAAGCGTCGCCTGAAAAAGCAGTCGCAGCACCGCGCCTGGACCACCAAATAGAAAGCTTCGGTTCCCTGACAACAACTGCGTTATCGTGTGGTAAGAGAGTTGACTGATGAAGGCCAGCAACCCGATCCCGGCGAGTGGCGCCCGATCGCGCACCTCCCGCAGTCCGCGAAGGGGTGCATAAAAAATCATCAGGGCCAGCCGTAACCAATCAAGTGCGCTCACTTCAATTTCTCAATTCCAGCAGGGGCGCTTAGCGCTCGGCGTTTGGTTCCAGGTATGGACGATACGCCGTGGGAGGCGGCGACGAGATATCCTCGTGATGAATTACGCTGATCGCAGATACCGGCCAATAGCGAAACAGCGCCTTGCCGTAAATGTATTTCTTCGGAACCAGCCCCCAACTACGCGAGTCGTAGGAATTGTCGCGATTGTCGCCCATCACAAAATAGTAATTTGGCCTAACGTAAACAGGTGACTGGCTCTTTAATGACAAGTTGTATTTATGGTCAAGATAGCCTTCGTCGAGGTCGCTGCCGTTGATGCGCACCACTCCGTCCCGGACTTCCACAGTGTCGCCCGGCAGTCCGATGACGCGCTTGATGTAACTCTTGGAAGGATCGTCCGGATACCAAAAAACTACAATGTCACCGCGCTCGACTTTCGGCGCCCAGCGATACTCGTCGTAATAAATGAGCTTGTTAACAAAAATGCGCTCGCCGTCGTGCAGCCGCGGCAACATCGACGTGCCTTCTACCTTCACCGGCTGGACAATAAAAACGACCACCAACGCCGCAATCATCAACGCAAAGATCAGATCCCGCAGCAGCAAACGGCCCTCCGCCCACAGACTTTGCCGGGACGCTTCTTCAGGTCGATGAACCTGAATGTCCTTGTCATCGTTGATGTGCACGCCGCCAAAGGGCGGCGGCCGCCGAGTTCTAATTCCTAACATTGACACTGCCTGTGCGGCTTTTCCTCCGATTCAATGCATTAATAGCAACCGCTTGAGGTTAGCTTTCGACAGATTGCTTGTCAAACATCACCGCGCGCTATCGTTCACTGCGGAGCGTTGCGAATCCGCTGATGCATATGCGACCAAAAAACAGTGCTATTCCGCATCCACTCGCTGCCAATGGTTGACAGGCTTTACCGCGGCTCTCTATCATCGCTGCCTGCAAGTTCGGCTCGAAAATTCTCCCCTTGAGATGCGAACGGAGGCTTAATGCCGTGATCAAACTGGATATCATCAACCGCGTGGCGGAAAAGACCGGGGTTCCCAAAATGAAAGCGGAGCAGGCGGTGGATGCGCTCTTTCATTCGATGAAGGAAGCGCTCACGCGTGGCGAGCGAATCGAGCTACGCGGGTTCGGTGTCTTTGTCGTCAAGCCGCGTAAGCGCGGCGTCGGGCGCAATCCCCGTACCGGCGAAGAAGTGGCGATTCCTTCAGGCAAGACCATTCGTTTCAAGCCGGGAAAGGATTTGCAGGTGAGCGAAGACGGCGAACCTGCAGTGGACGCAGATTCGGAAATTTTGGATTTTTAAGAGTTGGGACTCTTTCAGTTTCTTGACGAGGCTAGAGGATTGCGGCGCCGGTCGCGACTCTAGCCTTAAATGTTCAAGGGACGTCTTTATCACGCAAACTAACAGTCTTCTCTACAGCCAATGTCAGAATCGGTACAGACAATTCCACCCTTTTTTCCGCGGCCGCAGCTCATCGATCGGCCGCGCGCTCAGCGCCCTACCATTCGTGAATGGATTCGTCATTCGGCGCTGTTCCTGATCACTTTTGTAACGACAACATTTGCGGGGATCGTTCTCGCTGCGCCCGAAGTGGATGTTGCTGAACCAGCTCTTTCGGGAGTATTCAGTTATGTTTTGTACATTCCGGAATACTACCTGCGCATCGTCACTTCCCTGGTTGCTTTTGCCTTTCTTCACCCGCACATTCTGGTTGCGGCAGTCAGCTTCTCGATAACTTTACTCGCAATACTCACCGCGCATGAGATGGGCCACTATCTCGCCTGCCGCTTCTACGGCGTCGATGCGACTCTGCCTTTCTTTATTCCAGCGCCGCCTTTATTCCTGGCGGGCACTTTTGGTGCCTTCATAAAAATGAAGTCGCCGATTCTGTCCCGGCGCGCATTGTTCGACATCGGACTGGCAGGTCCTTTGGCTGGTTTTGTAATGCTGCTGCCGGTTGCGATTGCGGGAATCCTGACCTTGCAACCTGCGCCACCTCTTGCTGGGTCGGTAATTGTTTTTAACGATCCGCTTCTCTTTCGGATACTTGCGAAAGCCGCGGGCGCAAGTCTGACTAATGCATTACCCAATCCGTTTTACATGGCCGCGTGGATCGGGTTGCTGGTAACGAGTTTGAATTTGATGCCGGTGGGTCAACTCGACGGCGGGCACGGAACGTTTTCGCTTTTTGGTCAACGCGCTCACAAGCTGATCGGCAGGACCGCATTTGTTGCGGTCGCCTCAATGGCAATTCTGGGGTTCGTCTGGCATCACAGTCCCAGCGGTTTTCTTTATACCTTACTGCTGGCCGTGATGCTGCGCGTGCGCCATCCAGCGCCGGAGAAGATGGAACCGTTGGGTTCGGCGCGCATCGTCGGGGCAATCATCACCTTGATCGTTTTCGCGCTCTCGTTCGTTCCTTTTCCCATTACGCTAACTTAAGCCAATCACAAGAAACCTGATGATTTAAGCCGTTGCGGTTTCGGGCAGCAGGCCCTTAATCTCACGCACCATACGGTTCACTTCATCCTGATCGGCGAGTGCGATCATGAAAAACTTATAGCCCTCATGGAAACAGATCACTCCGTTTGCGAATAACCAAACGCCGCCGAGAAAAGGATTCCCACCTACCAGCCAACTTACCGGCGCGCCCGCCAACCCACCACCGGAAGCGATCTGCGCAAACATCACGGCGCCCGCAGCACAACTAAACGCGCCCAACAACGGCGCACCCACATACTTTGTGATGTTGCGTTCAAACTCAACCCGGCTGCGTTCCGCTTCCGTAAGTTGTCCCTGCGCAATCAAGTCTTCCTTCTTCTTCAAGTACTCATCAAAAGTCTCGCTGAGTTTGCGCACTCCGAAAATCGGTAACGCGGAATGCGTCAGCCAATGCGGATGCGCGCCGAGCAGTATCGCGTCCAGACCTGGCAACGCTGTGCCCAGACGAATGCCAAGGACGAGTGAAAATGAAACAGCAGCTGCCTTGCCCGGGTTTTCTTTGATCCAATCACGAGCCTTCGCGACACCCACCGTCGCCGCTGCCGACGCGCGCGTGATCTTCGCGCCAGTGTCGTAAACTTTTGCAGCGCGGTCGTAATAGTTCTTCGCGTCGCCCAACACATCGCCGGCTTTTTTCCCGGCATCGCCTGCCGCGTCGCGAATCACTTCACCAGCTTTTCGGGCGCCGCGCATTGCATCGTCTGCAGCCCGGCGTGCCGTCTCGCTAAGGTTCCCTTCGTCAGCCAAACGTTCGGCCTCGGCACGCACCTTATCCGCTCCTGAACTCAAGCTTTCCGCGCCGCGTTTTGCCGCGTCGCCAGCGACCTTTGTTCCTTCATCCACTAAGTCTGAAATAGCATATTTCTCGTCGAGCTCGCGGGCTTTGCGCCGCACGGTTTTTTGCCATTCATCAATTTTGTCTTTGTAATCAGCCATTTCCCAATTCTCGACCTTCAATACAACGCCCTGGTTCTGGTACCTGTACGAACGGCCAGGGGCGACGGTTTCAATGGATCATTGATCCGTGGTCCAGCCCGTTAATAATCTGTTAATAATCTGTTAGCAAATAATCTTGCGCCCTCATGGGCTTCATGTTAGAGTGCCGTTATTCAGTGGTTGTCCGCTTTACTGCAACTCGCCTAATTTCGAAAGCCGTACAATACCTGAAGAATTTCTAGCCTTGGGCGCACCAGCAGGGTTTCCTTACTATAACCAGAAAGCGTTCAATCTAAGCAACGCTATTACCGCCGCCCCAACTAAGAATCTTGTTTTAAGCCAAATTACTATGAGCGACAAAGACGATAAGGCAAAACTCCCCAGAAACCCTCGCGAGATATCGATTTCAGATCGGATGACGGTTATTCGCAACCTGGAATTCGGCCCAGCTTTGGCTGACGCCGTAATTGCCAAACTAGCTGAACAAGCTCGCATCGTCGAATTTCGCCGGCGCCGATTCATCTATCGTGCTGCTGAAGAGGCCGACGCGCTTTTTGCGATTATCAAAGGTCGTGTCAAGCTGTGCCGTATCGAGCCGCACACGGATCGCGAAGCCATAATCGATATCCTGCCTGAAGGCTCACTCTTCGGCGAATCGGCTCTTTACTCGAAAGCCGGCCGCCGGGAAAACTCTGCTATTGCTTACGAGAGCTGCTCGTTGCTGAAGATATCCGCTGAGCATTTCAGATTAGCGATGGCTGAAGATCAAGGACTGCACGATTACACTTTCCGCTTGATTGGCCAACGTCTCGAACACGCTGAACGGCGTCTCGCTGATTTTGCGCTCAACGCCATTCCCGCGCGCGTGGACCGATTGCTGGCCGACTTCTCAGATCGTTACGGGGTGCGCGAATTGGACGGTGTACTGATCGATATTCCTTTGCCGCACCGGGAAATTGCCTCCATCGTTGGTTCCACCCGGGAAAGCGTTACCGTGCGCTTGAACGCCATGCGCCGCGAGGGTACGATCGAATTTGTTAACCGAAGAATTCTGATCAAACGACCCGAGTGGCTGTTGCGCGAAGCAGGAATCAACTAGAAACTCCCGTCACACTAACCGTCGAATGAAATGCCCTACCTGCAACAAGCTTGTCGAATGGGACGACAATCCCTTTCGTCCATTTTGTTCAGAACGCTGTAAGCTTATCGATTTGGGACGGTGGGTAAGCGAAGAATATCGCGTTCCCGGCAAGGCGGTTATTTCTGAACCGGTCGAGAATGATGAAGATCAGACGGGCTCAGAAGCAAATAGTTCAGAGTCCAAACTTTAGTTTGCCGCTTCTCACAACCGGCAACCTGAAGGTTGTACTCTTAACTTCTTGAATGCCGAACTGAAAATCAAACTGCAACGATCGAAATCTTATTTTTATCCGCCAGCGCGAGCATTTCCTCTCGATCAAACATAAGGGTCTTACCGGCGTTAAGACAGAGGCAGGTGGCGCGGGCTTGCGCCATCGCTTGAATCGTCGGAATACCCACCACCGGCACGTCGAACCTCATATCCTGATCCGGCTTAGCAAGTTTCAAAACTGTCAACGGGCCGCTGCTAAGATTCGTTCTGCCACGCGAGCTTCCATGCCCGCTTATTAATTCCCCAGCCCGCAAGATGGTAGCGTCCGTGCCTTCCATGGCTTCGATTGCTACGCAGGCCTTGCCGCGCACCACAATTGTCTGACCGAGATCGAGTTGTGCAATTTGCCCAGCGACTTCCAGACCATAAGCGATATCCGCGCGCTCCGCAGAGCTGGGCTTGCGACGAGTTAGCGTGCCAATCGCTGCTAAAGAATCCTGAAGAAAATAGGTGGAATCGATTAGGTCGATGCCTTCGCTTGCCAGCTCGGCGGCAATGCCGCCGATGAGCGAAGTTGTGTTTCGCCGCGGCAGTTTTAAGAGCATTTTCAACATGCGCGCATCCGGCACGGCGCGACTGAATATCTGCACATGCTTGACCTGACCGGCCATGATCGCCTTATCCACGCCTTCGCTTTTGAAAAAGCGAATCATTTTTCCAAGCTGGCCAATGCCCACCCAAACCAGGCGATCCACTTCCTGCTCAATTTTCGGATCAGTCTCTTCACGAATCGCCGCAACTGAGAGAGACGCGCCGGCACGCCGCGCGCCAGCCACGACCATAAAAGGAAACCGGCCGTTGCCGGCGATTAAACCGTAACGCATGGGGAAAGGATGAAGGCGGAAGGCGGAAGGCGGAAGAATGAAGGATAAAGGCTTAAGGATAAACAGGAAGGAGAACACGTCCACTCACAAAAAACTGGCGTCCGAGCAATCATCCAGTGCTCTACTTCCACCCCAATCCTTCCGCCTTCATCCTTCATACTTCATCCCTACTTAATGACTCCGCGTTTCGAAGTCTCGATGAATTGAACGAGGTACTGCACTTCCTCAGAATGCACAAGCTCTTGTTGAATTCTTTCGAGCGCTTGCGAAGTGTTTAGTTTTGCAGCAAGCAGCAGGTGGAAAGCGTGCCGCATTGCGTCGATGGCTTCCGGCGAATACGCGCGCCGCTTCATTCCGGTAGTATTCAGGCCATAACAACGCGCGTGATTTCCGACCGTGAGAGCAAACGGCAGGGCATCCTTAACCACTACTGAATAGCCGCCGACGTACGCCTCGCGTCCGATGCGGCAAAATTGGTGCACGCCGGAATAGGCGCCAACGTTGGCATTGTTTTCAATTGTCACATGACCGGCCAGCGTGGCTGCGTTTGCCATGATCACACCGTCTCCAATGATGCAGTCATGCGCGACGTGTGCCTGGGCCATGAGTAAACAATCGTCTCCGATTTGGGTCTTCATGCAGCCGCCCGCGGTCCCACGATGAATAGTTACAAATTCTCGAATGTGATTGCGACGGCCAATACGAGTTTCAGATGGCTCGCCTTTGTACTTCAAATCCTGTGGCGCCATGCCGATCGAAACAAAGGGAAAAACACGAGTGCCGGCGCCGATAAAGGTGCGGCCTTCAACAACGCAATGCGACTCTAACCTGACGTCGTCTTCCAACTCGACGTCGTCGCCAACGATTGAATAAGGCCCAATGTAACAGCCATTGCCGATGCGCGCGCGCGTGCTGACAACAGCACTCGGGTGGACGTTACTGGACTTGGTGGCAACTGCCATGTTGCTTGGACAATGAAAAGAGGTACTAAAGTCTGTTACCGCTTCAAACTGCGGAAGCGCGATCGGCAATCACGCTCATGATGTCAGCGTCGGCTACCAACTGGCCGTCCACTTTCGCTTCGCCGCGCATGCGCTGTATCCGCGAACCGATGCGCAGAGCCGTAACTTCGAGCCTCAAGGTGTCGCCGGGGACGACGGGCTTGCGAAAACGCGCCTCGCGAATCCCCGTAAACAATACGAGCTTGGAGTCGCGATCCTCGATCTCACGCAACGCCAGCACTGCTCCGACCTGCGCCAGCGCCTCGACTACCAGCACTCCGGGCATTACCGGCGCGCCGGGAAAGTGGCCCTGAAAAAACGGCTCGTTGATGCTGACTTGTTTAATGCCGACGATACGCTCGCGCGGCACTAATTCAATTATCCGATCGACTAACAGGAAAGGATAACGATGCGGCAGTAATTCTTGAATGGCCTGGGAATCGAGAATGGTTGCCATGATGTAAAGAGACGCGGGACGCGGAACCTAATGCCGCATCACCGCGTCTGAACTCACCTGGTCTCCACCGAAGAATTAGGGCTGCGGGGTGACCGATGCGGTTGCCGGATTCTTGCTATTAAACTCGTTAATGAAAGCCCGGGTGATATCCAATGCGTCAGCGGCGTACACCAGCGGCACCTGGCTGCCATCGATTATCACGTTAATGTTGTGTTGCTTCGCGTAAAGCTCCAGCGCTTTGCCGATATCGTCCTGAAGCGGCTGGAAGATGTCCTGCTTGCGCTTGTTGTAGGCGGCCTGCGCATCTTCACCCTTGCGCTGGTAATCTTTTTTGAGTTGTTCAAGCGTATCAATCTTTGCCTGGATTGATTTCGGATCGACAACCGAGCTGGCGGCTTGCGCCTGATTGACTTCACTGGTCAGCGTTGTGATGCGCGCCTGCATTGTTTGCAGCTCGGTCTGGCGCGGCTGAAACTCGCGATTCAAGGTCGTAACCAGAGTATTGAATCGAGCGATGCCGGTCTTCGCATCCAGAAAACCATCCGAGTAAATCAACGCTATTTTGCTTTCCGGAACGGTTGCGGCTGTTTGCGCGGGTGCCTGCGCTGGAGTTGCAGGCTTTGTTTGCGCGAAAACCGTGGAAAAACTAAGCGCCAGCAGAAAGACTGAGGCGGCTATTAAACGATCTGTCTTCATAACTTTCTTGTAATACTCCTTAAATCAAAGCGGTGAGTCGACTGACTTAGTTGTTCAGACTACCGCGCAGGTTGGCTTTAAATGATCAAAAGGTGCGCCCAACGCTGAAACGGATAACTTTCTTTTTCTCATTAAAGGTGAATGGAAAACCATCGATAATCTGATCTTTCCGCGCATTTGGATTATACGCAAAAATCAGGCGAAAAGGCACGTTGATGACTGGCACCTGCATGCGAACCTCCATGCCCAGGCTGGAGCGAAAATCGCCGAGCTTCGCGAACAGGCTTTGCGATAGCCGCACGGCGGTGTTGGTTTGTGCCTGGCCGCGCAGGAAGACAGATTGAAAACCAAAGGGCAGGCCGGTAAGCGGATCGAATGGTCCCAGACCCCGCGCGTTATCCAACTCCTGTGTAGTCACCAGCCGATTGTCACGCATTACCAGCCCCAACCCGCCAAGCAGGGCCAGATCAGTATTGGCATTGCAGGCCGCCAGCGTTGACAAACTGATGAAAACAGCTCCTCCTGGCGCTCGCGGACAACTGATCAATCCAACCGAAGTGAGGAAGGGCTGGTCATCAAGAAAATTGCTGGAGAAGAGTTGATCTCTTTTTGAGCGCAGATTGAAAGCCGAGCCTATATCGGCAAACGCCGCCAAACTAAGCGCGCGACCGATGACCGGGATGCGGTATTCAAAGTTTCCCAGCAGCTGCGTGTCGGCGCCGACCGGCGTAAATGACCGCGGCAACTGAGCGATATTCTTCCCCGTGAATCCAGTGAAGGTGCCAACGTTCGCCACTGACGTGGGCACTCCCGGAATTACAACGGGCGTTCCTGACGCATTCGAGGCAACCACGACATTTCGCGAGGTGAGGTACGTGTCCAACGGCGCTAACGGCGTAATTGAGCGAACGTTGTAACCGCGAATACTAAATTCATCACCAAGGAAGAAACGCTCGAAAATGGGAACGCCGTCGACAAACGCAAGCGAGTTTGCGCCTCTCACCTTCGCGCTGGTCGCAAAACTGCCGACAGTAGAAGCGATCAGGCGAAAACCGAAGACGTGGGGGCGCTCGGAGCGCTTGTTATGAACCGGGAAGAATTGCGTGTACGAAAGCGTCGGTTGATAAGTACGAACATCTCCACCCAGACCCGCCACGGCCGCGGACAGCGAAACTTCTCTGCCCTGGGTCGGATCGATGCTGGCGTTACGCGTGTCATAAACAAAGCTGAGCGTGCCGCGGCTGGTAATAATGTTCGGCTGAGAATAAATAACCGGAATGAACTTCGACGCATTGGCCGGATCGGAATTTACTTTCGGGTCTGTCACGCTTGACGTCGAGACTTGATAGGACGCCCCGATCCGGGAAAACTGCGTGAAGCGGCGCTTACGATAAAACTCAGACAAAGGAGCGCTGAGAAAAAGGGAGCCGCCATAGGATTTGCGCGTGAAAAGATTTTCTTCGCTGACGTTGAAGAAATCCAATTGCGATCCTGAAAGGCCCTGCTGGGCGTTCAGATTCTGCGAAAGAAAAGTTCCTTCACCGAAAAACTTCTGCGTGGTGGCAAATAGCGAAAAGCCCGCTGTTATCGGCCGGTTCTTGATATATGGCTCGGTAAATGAGAATTGCAGATATTTTTGACGATTGCCTGCGGATAAGTTAAGCGAAAGAATCTCGCCCCGGCCCAGCAGGTTGTTAGTCGAATACTCAAGCCCGAAAAACGATCCACCGATTCCCGACAAGCCGCCATTGAACGAGATTTGCTGCCGGCCGCGCTCAGTTACTTTCAGGTTGATATCGACCGTCGCCTCTTCCTCGTTTGTTTTGAAGTCAGCGTCTTTATCCTTATCGATCGGATCAAAGTAGCCAAGCTGGTTGAGCTTTACGACTGAGTATTCCCAGGCGCTCTGATTATAAATGTCGCCTTCGTTCAACAATACTTCGCGGCGCAGCACGTTGTCTCGCGTGAAAGTGTTGCCGATGAATTCAAGACGGCGCAGCGAAAACTGCTTGCCTTCCTCGATCGTAATCAGAAAATCAACGATGCCTTCGTCCGGCTTTTGCGGATTGTCCTTGAAGGTTGGTGTGGGCTCAGCCGTGTACTCGATAAAACCTTGCGAGCCATAAACTTTCTTTAGGTTCTCGTACAGCGCCTTCCCGATTTTCTCGCCGTTGGCGACATCGTTTTTTTGCAGTCCGATGTAGCCGCGAATTGCGTCTTCCGAGAAAATCGAATTGCCTTCAATCTTCATTTCGCCCAGACGATAGAGCTTGCCTTCGATGATGGGCACAGTCACCCGCAAACCTTCATCGGTCGAAGAAAGAAACGGCAGCGGCAGAATGGGAAAGCCTGTTCGTCTCGGTCCCACCGATTCCACTCGCGGCTCGCCGTGTCGCGCCTGAAGATAGCCTTTCGAGCGCATGTAGTTATCGACCTGCCTCAGGTCATACTCGAGCTTTTCACGGTCGAGTATGTCCTGGCCACGCAATCGCGACATCAAGCCCGCTTCTTTCACATACTTCATCGAGCCGCGCAGTTTCCTGTCGCTGAAAATCGTATTGCCTTCGAACTGCACATCGACAACGCGCACGCGATCGCCTTCGTTGATCACGAACGTCAGCGCCGTCGAAGTATTGGAAACCTCTTCGCGTCTTTGTTCGATGGTCGCATTAGGATGGCCATGCGCGGCGAGCAACTCCTTCAGCACGCGTATGGCGTTTCGAGCTTTGACCGGATCGTAAATGCTTTCCTTCGAGATGCCGACGCGCCGTTCGCGAAAAGCCTTGAGCACGTCGGATTCGGGAACGCTCTTTAGTCCTTCAAACTGAAGATCGCGAATAATCGGCAGCTCTGTAACTTCAAAGATGACGTTGATGCCGCCGCGCGCGCCCTCTTCGGTCAGCACTCGGGTTTTCGTCTTATCAAAAAAGCCCAGCGCCAGGATTGCCTGAAGGTCTCGCTGCACTTGTTGTTCGTTGTAAGGGTCGCCGGGACGGGTTTGGACGTAGTAAAGGATGTCGTCTTTTCGCAACCGGCGATTACCAGTAATGTCGACTGATTCGACGAGCCGTTGATTTTGCTGGGCAAAGGTGGATCGCGGGGCGGAAACAATGGCGGTCAGCAGGACAATTCCGCTCACAAGCATGAGCAAAAACCCGCGATATGAATGCATATGAGCCTTTTCCCTCAGAGGTTCTTACCGGATCTCGGATACTTCGGGGAGCTAATGGGTAACTAATTATCTTTGCGAAAATAAAGGCAAAACCAACGGTACTGGTCTCGACTTCAACTAAATTCAACGGGTTGTGGAACCCTTTGATTCAGAAGCACAACGCTCTCGTTGCCAACCTTGTCCAGCAAAGTCGCGCATTATACCGAACCAGCGCTGCAAAAGTAAAAAGGCAAAGGGGAGAACAACTAAAGGCCCTGGATAGCCAGTTCTCGCCTTTGCCTATTAGTTTTTAGAGGCGCGGCCGCTCGGGACCGGGTAATTAATGAATCAGCACAGCGTCATCGGCGGTCTCCACTCCGACCGGCCGATAATTCAGGTCGTCGCCATCCAAAAAGACTTCGATCAGGGATGCTTCACGCAGATGGCCCTGAATCAGCGCTTCAGAAAGCGGATCCTCGACATATTTCTGCAGTGCGCGCCGTAGCGGCCGCGCTCCGTATGATCGATCCGCGCAAGTGCGATCGACAATCCAGCGCTTCGCTTCATCCGTTAGCCTGACCTCAAAACCATGCCTGAGCATCGTGGTGTTAATCTGTTCCACCTGCAATTGGATTACATCGAGTAACTCGTGATTGAGCAACTCGTCAAAGATAATTATTTCGTCAAGGCGGTTGATAAATTCCGGGTTGAATGTCTGTCGCACCTGGGACATCACCATTTCTTCCATCTTCTCGCGCGATGCGTCGCCGCTCCCCTGAAAGCCCATGGTGCCCTTCTTTTGAATAAAGCGCGCGCCGATGTTTGAGGTCATGATGATGATAGCGTTTTTGAAATCTACGGCGTTGCCCAGGGCGTCGGTCAGCAGGCCGTCTTCGAAAACCTGGAGCAGCACATTGAAAATGTCGGGATGCGCTTTTTCTATTTCATCAAACAGCAACACCGAATAAGGCGCGCGCTTGATGCGTTCGGTTAACTGACCGCCTTCTTCGTGTCCGACATAACCCGGCGGCGAACCGATGAGTTTAGAGACTGAATGCTTCTCCATGAATTCCGACATGTCGAAGCGAATCATCGAGCGTTCACTGCCAAACAAAACGTGGGCCAAAGAGCGCGCCACTTCGGTTTTGCCAACGCCTGTTGGCCCGAGGAAAAGAAACGAGCCGACCGGCCGCAACGGATTTTTTAAGCCGGCGCGCGAACGGCGAATCGCGCGCGCCAGCGCCGAGATAGCCGGGCGTTGCGAAACCACACGCAGATGAAGCTCGGCTTCAATGCGCAAAAGTTTGTTTGTTTCTTCCTCTTTTAGCGAGGTGACCGGGATTCCCGTCCAGCGGGCAATCACTTCCTCTACGTCGTCACGCGTAACGAGAGCCGACACCAGCTCCTCTTCGTTTCGATCATTCTGAAGGTTCACTGCGTCGCCCGGCTCGCCTGACCACTCACTGATCTCATTCCAGTCGGCCAAACTTCCCTGTTCGCGCCGCACGCGCAGTTTGACGCGAGAGCCCGCCTCGTCGATTACGTCAATAGCTTTGTCCGGCAGGAAACGATCGGGAATGTAACGATGCGATTGATAAACGGCGGCTTCCAGCGCGTCGTCGGTGTAATGCACCTGATGAAAACTTTCGTAGCGTTCGCGCACACCTTCCAGAATTTCAACTGCTTCCGCTTCCGATGGCGGCGGGACTTTGACGGCCTGAAAGCGTCGTTCGAGCGAGCGATCCTTCTCAATAGATTTACGAAACTCAGCAGGCGTAGTTGCGCCGATGCATTGCAGTTCACCCCGCGACAGCGCCGGCTTCAGAATATTAGCAGCATCGAGCGAGCCCTCCGCGGAACCAGCGCCAACCAGCGTGTGCAACTCGTCTATGAAAACTATGTACTGCGGATTCTCGACCAACTCGCGCATGATCTGTTTCAAGCGTTCTTCAAACTGCCCGCGATATTTTGTGCCGGCAACTATCAGCGAAAGATCAAGCGACAGGATTCGTTTGTTATCGAGGAACGATGGCACCTCGCCGCGCACGATTCGTTGCGCCAGGCCTTCGACGATTGCCGTTTTACCAACACCCGGCTCACCGATCAGCACTGGATTGTTTTTAGTGCGACGGCAAAGGATCTGAACCACGCGCTCGATTTCAGCTTCGCGTCCGATTAAGGGATCGAGCTTATCGTTTGCGGCGTCTTCCGTAAGATCGCGAGAGAACTCGACGAGATGCGGTGTGTCTTTTTTCTGCGAGCTGCGCGCATCGGCGCCCGACTGTCGCGCAATCTCATCGCGCACTGCATTGAGTCGCAGGCCGCGCTCGTAAAGAATTTCCGCAGCCATCGAGCGATCTTCACGCAGCAGGCCAAGCAGCAGATGTTCGGTGCCGATGTGACGGTGTTGCAGGCGGTCGCTTTCTTCATGCGCGTAAGCCAGCACTCGCTTTGTTTCGGGGGCAAGCGGCAGCTCTACTGAAGTTGAGATTTTTTCTCTTAAAAGCGTGCGACCTTCGATTTCTTTGCGAATTGATTCTATGGAGACTTGGGCGCGCGGGAAAAATCTGCCGGTGAGCGTTTTGTCTTCGCGCATCAGGCCAAGCAGAAGATGTTCGGGCTCAATTGCGGGCGCGCCAAACTGTGACGCTTCGTAGCGAGCGAAGAAGATAACGCGGCGCGCTTTTTCGGTATAGCGTTCGAACATTCGGTTGTTATCGCTGCAAAAGCCTAATGATTACCATGCCGGGCGAAAAATCCAATCGCCCGGCAACTGGGCGGCATTATAACCCAACACTGAGAGTGCCAAAAGCTTTGTTTGGTTTCCCCGGTAATAAACTGCTAAACAACGTGTCTTTTCAGTTGAACCTCAGTTCTCGGCAATCCTTCCCGCCTCCAATGTCAAAACGCGATCGCAACGCTGCGCCAAATCCTGGTTGTGCGTCGCGATGATAACGATAGCCGGACGGGAAGCTGCATATGACATCAGTTCAGTTTCTAATAAACCGCCGCTAATTGAATCCAGGTTTCCGGTGGGCTCGTCCGCCAAAACCAGTAACGGCGCCGTGATCAACGCGCGACAGACCGCGATACGCTGCTGCTCGCCGCCGGAAAGATCCGTGATTCGATGCGACGCTCGAGACGTCAGGCCCAAACGGTTGAGCGCTTCATGAGCACTGCGCATCGCCTGGCGCCGGTCGTCACGCCCCAGCACCAGCGGAAAACAAACATTTTCGGCGGCGGTCAAATCCGGCAACAAATGATGAAACTGAAAAACAACACCAACCCGGGTGTTGCGGTAACGCGCCAGCTCGGCGCGGCTGGCGCTGTGGACGGCAAACTCTCCGAGCCTGATGGTTCCATGATCTGGCGCTTCGATGCCGCCTACAAGATGCAGCAGGGTTGATTTGCCCGCGCCCGACGCTCCCACGATAGCAATGGTTTCGCCCGGGCGCGCTGAGAAAGAAATCCCGCGCAACACCTCGATGCGCTCGCCACTCGGAGACAGGAAAGACTTGCGTAAATCCGTGACGGTAAGTCCAAAGTCCAATGTCCAATGTCCAATGTCCGCTGGCGGCAGATGAGGCTGCCCTTGGTCGGAGTTGTGTTCACGCCGGTCATCAATGCTTGAAGAGGGTATCCCGTCATCGGACTTTTGACTTTGGACTTTGGACATTGGACTTTGGACTTATTAAGAGTTACGCAACAGTTCAGCGGCATGAATCCTCGAGGCCGCGCGGGCTGGGTAAATTGTCGCCAGGATGCTCAGCGCTAAAGCGATCACTGCCGATAAGATGACGTTGTAACTATTAAGGTGCAAAGGCACGCTGCTGATTGAATAGATCTCCGCCGGCAAACTAATAAAGTGATAACGATTGGCGGTGAACGTGGCGAACGCGCCCAGCAGCACCCCGGCTACGGCGCCGCACAAGCCAAGGATTGCTCCTTCGATCACAAAGATTGTCATGATGCCATTCGGCGTCGCGCCCATGGCATTTAGGATCGCTATGTCGCGCCGTCGTTCCATGACCAGCAGGATGAGCGTGGTCGTAATGTTCAGCGCGGCGATCAAAACTATTAGCGCGATTATTATGATGCCGAGGCGTCGTTCCAGCGTGAGTGCGGTAAACAACGGCCGATTGGCTTCCTGCCAATCAATTACGAGGTAGGCCCTGCCGAGTTTCTGCCTTATCTGCGCCGACGTTTGCTTGACGTCGTAAATATCTTTGACCTGGACGGCGACCATTGACGCCGCGTGAGCGTTACCGGTGAAGGCAGCGATAGTTTCAAGGGGCACATAAATCCAGGTCGAGTCGTATTCAAACAAACCCGAGCGAGACACGCCGGCAACCCAAACCCGCCGCCGGTTGGCGTTCGGGGATGAATAAGCGGACTGAGCGGAAATCACATCAGCTGTATCCCCAACATCAACTCCCAAGCGCGCTGCCAGCTCGGCACCCAGCACAACGTACGGCACGGTTTGTTCGTCTCTTCTGAAAACTGGTTCCAGAGATCCACGAACGAGCGTGGCAGAGACATCCTTAGTCACTTGTGAAGACGATTGATCGATGCCGCGCAAGACGCCGTACGCCGAACCCTTCGGGCCAATGATCACCGCACCGTCATACGTGGTACCGGCAGCGTCAGATACTCCGGCCACGCTCGCTACCTGCGACGCGACCTGCCGATAATCTCCCAGCGGCTGGCCATCGGCACGCATGACCGTAATGTGAGCTGTGCCGCGCAGGATTTTGTCACGCATCTCATCGCGAAAACCTTCGGCTATGGCAAGGGCCACAATCAGCGATGCCACGCCCGCTGCGATTCCCAGCACGGCAATCAACGTCGTGGCGCGCGCCAGCCGGTGCTTTCGCCGGGAACGCAGATAGCGCAACGCCAGAAAAACTTCATAAGGCATCTTCGTCTCTCAATTGAAAATCCCCCTGCGGTTAGCCGCTTATTTGGGGACACTTCTTCGTATCTTGCGGCCGGTTCGCAGGAAGTAGTTTTTCAAGATTCGGCGAATCGGTCGCTCCATTTTCGCCGCGCGGTCTGATCTCATAAATTGTTTCCGTCACGCGACGAAAACTAAAACGCCGTTGCAAATCAACGATGGCCGGAATTTCGTCACGCTGCCAACCACACGGCAACCACCAGCGCGGGTCAGTATCGACGAAAACGCGGCGACCCTGCGCGAGATAGTTTTCAATCGACGGGACGAACTGACTTCCGGGCCAACCTCCCCCGGTGCCTATCGTTTCCCATTTGCCCAGACCGATCGCTTTCCAGTAAGTGACGGCGATGGTCTGCGCGCCGGAAATCATGACGGCATCGCGCGGAAGTTTTTCCAACTGATAGCGATAGTTCTTGCTCATTGCCCGGCGCTCAATGAATTGTTGGCTCGCGGGCCGCAGTAAAAGGGTGAACACAACCACGAGAACAAGCAGCGCGACCAGACATGAGGCAAGTGCAAGGCGAAAGCTGTGCAGACGCCGATGCAAAGTGCGAATCAAAAAATCGGCACACAGCGGAGCTATGGCCGGCAGCCCAGTTAAAAAATAACGCCAGTTAACTGCGGTGCTGTAGTTCAGAAAGAGCAGCAGATCGGCAAACAGGCCGATCGCCGCAAGCAAAAGCATTGGTGACAACTTGCGCGCGCGCCATTCGCTGACCATCGCCGGCAGCAGAGAAATAAAAATCAATGGGCCGCTAACGAAAAAATACGCCAGATACGGCCACAGGTTGCGCACCGTTACCGGATGTCGGGCCGTCTCTTGCTGCATCGACTCGCGCCAGCCGTACCAGATTCCGCGGTAGTGCGGATCAGTTATGAACCAAAAGCCGAACCAGCCAAGCGCGAAGAAACCAAACAATAAACATGAGGCGGCAACAATCAGAATTTCCCGGCGGCGCAATTTCCACCCGCAGACGAACGGGGCCAGCACCAACCACGGCACGTAAAAACCAATCGTCTCGCGCAGGTTTACACCCAAACCCAATAAAGCCGCGCCCGCCAGCACCAGCCAAACGCGACGTTGTTGCAATCCGCGATAATGAAGAATGAGAGCTACCGCCAGCAGCAGCACGGACGGCACATCGGTCATCACCTGACCGCCGTAGAGAACAAACACCGGCGAGGCCACAATGAAAAGCGACGCTAGCGTTGCCGCGTAAAGCGATCGCGAAATGTCACGTGCCAAAACCCAACAAGCTATCAATGCCAGCGGAGCCTGTACTACAACCGCGTACTTAAAAATCAGGTACGCGCTTTCCGGTTGCACATTAAAGACGCGATGGGCCAACTGATAAAGCGCATGGTTTTCAAAAATAAATAGGTTGCGACCGAGCGCCATTGACGAGGGATAACCGGCCAGCGACAGCATGGTGTAGTCGAGCCCATCCCAGTCGCCGATGAATGGGTCGACAAACCAGAGCACGAGGATCAGACCCAGTAGTGCGGGGCTGGACCACCAACGCCACGATTTTAGAAATGAAATTTGCGCCGGAACCTCAGAATCCAAAGGCGCGAACTGGCGACGTCCAGTTAAAGTATCAGACGTTTGAGGTATGTTTGTCGTTAGCGGTGTCGGGTTCAACGAGTTGAGTTTCTGCCGAACGGTCCGGTCTCTTTACCATCTTTACGCGATTGCCCTGCGCATTGTACTCAACTTCGTCCATGATGTTGTAGATAAGCAGTACGCCACGGCCCGACGACTTGAAAAGATTTGCCGGGTCGCGCGGATCGGGAATGGTTTGCACGTCAAAGCCTTCGCCTTCATCTTCGATAGTAAAGCACGCCTCTTTCGGCGACAGTTCAGCACCTATGCGCACCAGCTTGGTGGGGTCGTTTTTATTGCCATGCTTGACTGCGTTTACAAAAGCTTCGTCGAGCGCGACGTACAGATTCGAGCCTTCGGCAGCAACCAAACCCAGTTTCGAAACGCGCGCCAGCAGATATTGCAGCACGCCGTTCATCAGCGCGAGGTCGCTGGGCAACTCAAACTCAATCTTCTCGTGAGTATGAGCAAGCAGGCTGGGATCGTCGACATAACGCAGCTTGTGCGAAAGTGTCTGTTCGATTATTTCACGCAGCTCGCCTTCAGCGTAGGGGTGTCGCAGGCATTTGACGGCGCCTACTTTGAACGCCTTGACGATGGTCCGTTCATTTGCGCTCGCTTCGACGGCTGCCAATAAGTGTTTGCGTTGCAGCTCGCTGACAGGTTGGCCGTTTGTACGTGAGTCGTCGGCCAAATCGCTGATGATCAAATCGAAATGGTCTATGTCACGACGTCTGAGGGCCTCGTCGCGACTGCCGGTAGTAACAACTTCATTGCCCAATTCACCGAGAACCCGGGCGAGAATGGCACGCAGTTCATCGTTATTATCGATGACAAGAATCCTACGTTTCTTCATCCCGCTCCATTCTGTCACTGAAAAATTAGGGAGAGTTTCAAAAGCGCCCGAAGCGTCAACTTGCGGGCACTTCTAACGAACTTTACGAGAACTCTGGCCACTACGTTCCGCAATATATCATTGGCCCAAGGAAAGAGGTAAGTCCAAAGGCCGAAGACGTAAGGGCAAATAGCGAGTCGCCGGGGCACAAAGAGCCTTTGACTGTTTGCTGTCTGCTGTCTGCTGTTTACTGCCCACTCTTTGCTACACTACGCCACCAACCCGACCGCATGGCCAAACACAGCAAATTTCAAATAGCTCTCGAATACGCACTCGCAAGGTCAATACTCCTGAGTCTCGGTGCGTTGCCACGTCGTGCTGCAATCGCTGTCGGCCTTGGTGTTGGCTACCTCGCTTATCACCTGCCGGGCAAGCTGCGACTGACCGGGCAGCGAAACCTTGAGATCGCTTTTCCCGATAAATCAGAAAGCGAGCGGCGGCAATTGCTCCGCGCCAGCTTCTCAAGCCTGGGCCGGTTGCTGGGCGAGTTTAGCCAACTACCAAAAGCGACGCCCGAAAAGCTGCGCAAGCTCATCGAATACGACGAGGTTGGGCTGCGCCATTTGCGAGAGGCGGAGAAAAACAAACGCGGCGTGATTTTTTTGACTGGGCATCTTGGCGTTTGGGAGTTACTTAGTTTCGGTTGGTCAGCGCTTGAGTATCCAATTAGTTTTCTGGTGCGTCCCCTCGATAATGATCGCATCGAAGAAATGGTGGAACGAATTCGCACCCGGTTTGGCAATCGCGCGATTGATAAGAAAAGCGCAGCCCGCCAGTCTCTGCGCGTGTTGCGCGAAGGCGGCACGCTCGGCATTTTGTCAGACCTCAACACACAGCCAAACGAAGGCGTGTTCGTTCCCTTCTTCGGCAAGCTTGCCTGTACCACCGCCGGCATTGCTACGCTGGCACTGAAGACCGACGCCGTCGTGATTCCTACTTGCGCTATCTGGAACAAAAAGAGAAAGCGTTATCTGTTTCATGGCGATCCGCCGGTTGATTTAGTGCGCACCGGCGATCACGCAAAAGACATTGAAGTGAACACTGCCAACTTCGCCGCCGCCATCGAGCGCCTGGTTCGTCTCTATCCCGATCAATGGCTGTGGATTCATAAGCGCTGGAAGACGCGGCCCCCGGGGAAGGCAGATGTTTATGAGTAGGCGAAAGGCAGGAGAGACCGAGTAAAAAGCAAGGCAGCGGCTTTGCGGCCTTCCGTGCGGTAAGGCTATGCCTTACCGGTCAAGGCCCCCATTGTTTTGAGGCTGCGCCTCATGCCGTTGGAGGCATAGCCTCAAAACCTAATGCGCCCTTTCGGAAAGGCAGAGCCTTTCCGCACGGAAGGCGGCAGAGCCGCAACCGTAGCGGCCTCACACTGCCCACTGCCCACTGACTTCGCTATACTCTTCTTCGAACTCAACCGATAAACCATGCAAGCTTCCGCTGAACAGTTCAAAGGTGCGCGTCCCGCAGAGCAGACCATTGCGCGCGCCTACGAGTTTGCCGATCTTTCCTCTTATCCAGTTAAAGAAAGATTTTTGATTCGCGCTGCCGATCTGGCGTTCTTCTTTTTGATAAAACTGATTGCCAGCACCGTGAGATGGCAAATCAGCGGCTGGGAAAATTGGGAAGCAGCAAGCAGGGATGGACGGATTCCCATTTACACCTTCTGGCACAATCGCGTTTTTCTCTCGACGTATTTCTGGCGCCGGCGCCGCATCGTGGTGATGACGTCGCAGAGTTTTGACGGCGAGTACATCGCGCGTTTCATTCAGCGCTTCGGTTACGGCGCGGCGCGCGGTTCCAGCACGCGCGGCGCCGTCGGCGCGGTCATTGAAATGACGCGTCTGATGCGCGCCGGCTGCCCCACGGCTTTTACAATTGATGGTCCAAAGGGTCCGCGCAATATTGCGAAGATGGGTGCGGTGCTTTTGGCAAAGAAAACCGGGCAACCGATTTTGCCGTTCACGATCACCGCCAATCGTTTTTGGGAAGCGAAGAAGAGCTGGGACGGTTTTCAAGTTCCAAAGCCGTTCAGCCGGGCGCACGTGACCATTGCGCCGTCAATTTTTGTTCCCGCCGATGCGGACGAAAACACATTGAATGCGAAACGCGACGAGCTTCAAGAGGCATTAGACGCCATCAATCTCCCAGGATAGAACTGGGGAGGCCAGTAGGGACAATTTTCATGCCCGAAGAAAAACCGCAGGTCGTGATCATTGCCGGCCCGAATGGTGCCGGTAAATCAACCCTGGCTCCTTTTCTTCTTCGAGATACGCTCGACGTTCAAGATTATGTCAATGCCGATCCGATTGCTCTCGGACTCTCCGGTTTTAATCCCTCAAGTGTGGCCTTCAAGGCTGGCCGCGTGATGATGAACCGGCTCCATGATCTTGCTTCACAACGAAAAAGCTTCGCCTTTGAAACTACCCTGGCAACTCTTTCTTATGCTCGTTGGATCAGGAGCTTGCGCCGCGACGGTTATAACTTTCAATTGATATTCCTCTTCCTGCAAAGCTCGGAGCTTGCAGTTCAGCGGGTACGAGAACGAGCGCAATCCGGAGGTCACGATGTGGCCCGATCGATTGTGATTCGAAGATACCAGCGAGGCCTGAAGAATTTCCGTACAATCTATCAACCATTGGCAGACGGGTGGTCCCTGTACGATAATTCGGGCTTGTCGCAGCCAATCTCAATTGCTTCCGGAGGAAAGGGCCGCACGCTTGAAGTTCTGCAGACGGATGCGTGGTTAGCGTTCTCTAAGACAAATCCATGAGTAAGCATACAAAATTGAAACTGACGGACGACTTTGTCGTCGTACACGCGAAGGAGATAGAGGAGGTTCTCAGGCGAGCGGTTAATCATGCCTTGCTTACACATAAGCGTCTCGGCAATCCAATTGCAGTCTGGAAAGACGGCAGGGTGGTCATTGTTCCGCCCGAAGAAATAGTCATATCGTCCGAGTTCTCGGAGCCCGCCGAAAAACTCTGAAGTCCTGCCTTCGGAGCGGCCAACTTTCCCAAGGGGAGCGCGCTTTGTTTTATCCGCATCCTTGGTTATCTTAAGCACCTCTTCCAATCCCCCAATTTTAAAGTTCCAGAGGGAGTAAGGAAATGAAATCAGTTTGCGCACTCATACTAGCTTTATTTTTCGTCGGTTCGGCCCAGGGCCAGGCGGTTAAGCCGCCGAAAGAAACGGCGATGGATCGCCTCCTACGCTATGCAAAGATCGACACGCAATCAGCGGAAGACCAAAACACCGTTCCCAGTACCAAGAAGCAACTCAACCTCGCCAACTTGCTGGTAAAGGAGTTGAAAGAAATAGGCGCTCAGAACGTACGCGTCAGTGAATTCGGTGTCGTCTACGCGACCGTGCCGGGAAATCTGTCCGACAATTCCAAGGTTCCGGTGATTGGATTCATTTCGCACATGGACACTTCGCCGGCAGTGTCTGGCGAAAATGTCACTCCCATAATTCACAAAAACTATCAGGGAGGCGACATCGTGTTGCCGAAAGATCCGACGCAAGTAATCACTGTCGCCGGCAGTCCGGTGCTAAAGGAATTGATCGGCGATGACATCATCACCGCCGACGGCACGACACTGCTGGGATCCGATGACAAGTCAGGCATCGCCGAGATCATGACAATGGTCGATACCTTCATGCAAAACCCACAAATGAGACACGGCACGATCGCCGTCGCGTTCACGCCGGATGAAGAGGTTGGTGGCGGCATTGACAAGTTTGACGTCGCCGGCTTCGGCGCCAAGCTCGCGTACACCGTTGACGGCGAATCGCTGGGTGAGATTAGTAACGAAACCTGGAGCGCGCGCACAGCTACCGTAGTCTTCAAGGGCAAGAGCACACATCCCGGCACCGCCAAAGGCATCATGATCAATTCCATGTATGCGCTCTCTGATTACCTGGCGCGCTTTCCGCACGACATGCTGCCCGAGACGACCGAAGGCCGCGTTGGTTTTGTTCATCCTTATACGGGGGTCGCCGACGTCGAACAATCGAGCGTAAAAATTCTGCTGCGCGATTTTGATGTGAGCGGGCTCGACGCGAAGGAAAAGCTGCTACGCGACATGGTGGCCCAGACGCAGAGCAAGTTTCCTGACGTTAAGATTTCCATTGAAGTCAAAGAAAACTATAAGAACATGAAGGAAGTGCTGAAGGACTTTCCGGATCTCACCAACAACGCGATTGAAGCGGCGAAACGAGCCGGACTAAAGCCCTTCATCAAACCGATTCGCGGTGGCACGGATGGCTCCAACCTGACTTTCCGCGGTTTGCCGACTCCAAACCTGTTCACCGGCGGCGCGAATTTTCACGGCAAACTGGAATTCAATTCGCGCGGGGGTTTGGAGAAAAGCACTCAGACATTGATTAATCTTGTTCAAATATTCGTGGAGAAAGCGAAGGGCGCGAATTAACCCGAATCAGCCACCGGCGATAGAGAATGTATGGGGCACAGCAGGTCCTAAGCTGATTTGCAGGTCGGGAAGGGTGGCTTGCCCCCGCTTGAGCGCCAACGGCGCGATTGGCGGAATAACATCACATCGGGGATATAACTAGGAAGTGAAAGCGTCTTTCTAGTAAAAACACTCACGCCTGAGCAGTGGTGATGTAGTTGATGGCTGAAGTAACGAGCCGCGCCGTTGGCGCTCGAGCGGGGGCAAGCTGCCCTTCCCGACCTGCAATTAACTGGGCTTGAGCGGTCCCTTTGCGATAGCTGAGTTTTGCCACCGTCTCGAGAGACGAGTCTTTGCCAATTATCAGTTCTTGTTTAGGTTTACGTTTATGAACAAAATTGGATTTATAAGTCTGGGTTGTCCAAAGAATCTCGTCGATAGCGAGGTAATGATGGGTCAGCTCAAAGCAAAGGGATTTGAGATCACCGCGAACCCGGACGACGCTGATACGGTCGTCGTGAATACGTGCGGATTTATTGAAGCCGCTAAGATGGAGTCCATCGAAGCGATTCTGGAAGCCGCGCGTCTCAAGACAACCGGCAAAGCCAAGCGACTCGTCGTTGCCGGCTGTTTGGTTGAGCGCTACCGTGATGACTTGAAAGCTGAAATGCCGGAAGTTGACGCATTCATCGGCACCAGCCAGATAAACGACATCCTTGCGGTGTGCGATCCGCAAACTAACACCCGCTCTTTGCCTGTGATTCCGCTGGGTAATCAAAGTGCGACGTACCTGTATGACGAATCAACACCAAGGGTTCTCGCTACGCCGAGTCATTACGCTTTTATAAAAATTGCTGAGGGCTGCGATCGACCCTGCGCTTTCTGTTTCATTCCGCAAATGCGTGGGCATTTCCGCAGCCGTCGGTTTGGGTCGATTGTCGCGGAAGCTCAACAGCTGGCAGAGGAAGGCGTGAAGGAATTGATCCTGGTGGCCCAGGATTCGTCACGCTACGGAGAGGATCTGGGTAAGGCTGACGCTCTCGCACACCTACTCAGAGAACTCTCACATACGGACGGCATTGAGTGGGTGCGCGTGATGTACACCTACCCAACTCATATCAGCGATGCGTTTCTCGATGTGCTGGCTACCGAGCCCAAGGCGGTGAAGTATCTGGACATGCCGTTGCAGCATGCCTCGCAGAAAGTTCTCAAATTGATGAAACGGGGCGGAAACCGCTCTACTCTGGAGCGTTTGATTCGGCGTGTTCGTAATCACGTTTCCGGCATTGCCGTTCGGACGACGTTCATCACAGGGTTTCCGGGAGAGACTGAGGAAGACTTTGAAGAGCTACTGGCATTTGTTAGAAACGTCGAATTCGATCGTGTTGGCGTGTTCTCATACTCTGACGAAGAGGGCACTCCGGCATTCGAGCTGGGAGACAAAGTCGATCCGAAGATCGCCAATAAGCGCCGTGCTCGTTTGATGAAAGAGCAATTGCGCATCTCCCGCCGTCGAAACCAGGCAAGAGTGGGAGACACTGTCCGCGTGTTGTTCGAAGGGGAGTCAAACGAAAGCGAACTTCTCTGGCAGGGTCGAATGGAGACCCAGGCGCCGGATATAGATGGTTGCGTGTTAATCAATGATGCGCCGGAAGGATTAGCCCCCGCCCCAGGGGAGTTCGTGAATGTGCTGCTCACCGAGGCGCAGGAGTACGACCTCGTGGGGAGAATTGTAGAGTAGGACGAGATCACTCCTTGAGTAGCACAGACTTAGGGAACCTCTGAATAAGTGATTAGAGGCCGCGTATCGACAGTTTGAACTTAGCCCGGCGTTTTAACGCCGGGAAAGGTCAAGCAATTGTTCGTGTGGCGTAGCGACCCCTGAAATCGGCGTCTTGATTCAACCGTCGCTACGCGACGAAAGGATCCCCGAGGGCGAAGCAGCTGGGGGTAAACCGCCCTTCCCGACCTGAGAGATTTCCCGCGTTAGGCTTGATCTTGTCACTTGAGAGCCTTTCAAATCGTGATTGTTTGATTCAACTGAGAACATCTCTCAGTCGGGAAGGGCGGTTTACCCCCGCT
>JACCVY010000265.1 GCA_013697915.1 Blastocatellia bacterium
TAATGACAAGCCCAATTATTGATCTGAAAGCAGTTTTGGGTCAGAAAGGTAAAGCTGGCAGCGATTCAATTATTGATCTCAAGCGCGTTTCGTATGGGCCGGAACACGCAGTTGAGCCATACGCTGACTTCTTTACAAGGTATGACGAAGCAACGAAAGCAGAACGCTATGCTGTTTATGGTGCGCTTGGTTTCGAGGATGCGCCTACAATCAAAGGTATGCTCGACACGATACCAAACGGTATCCTCAATATCGCCAGTTTTCTCACGAACCCTAAGTTAGGTGGTAGAGGGTTTGGTGCTGCGGCACATGGTCTATATGAGCAAGGTGCTGCTCTCATTCCTAACCCGTTCAACAGTAACAGTTTCGCAGATGAATTGAAGACTTCAGCTAAAGCACTTGTCGATCTTCCGGTCGGCATTGCTGTTGGTCTTGCTTCACCTATCATTGCGCTAACCGAAGTTGTGATAGGTGCCGACCTTGCCATGAAAGGTGACTCTGGTGAGGATTTCTTCGACCAATTCAGCATCATTCAGAAAGCTGCACTAACCGATGAAGATCGGGAAGAACGTGGTCGCACCATTGCAGCTAACATCATCGCGTTCGCTGTTGGTGGAGCTGCTACAAAGGCTGTTGGTAGAACACTCGGCGCACAATCAAAAGCACTTGGTGGATCAATCTTCAAAGAATTAGGTAAAGCAAAGAATTTTGAGGCTGTGCGTGGCATTATTGCAGGTAGTGATATCGAGATAGGCCGTTTAATCGAAACAATCAAGGCACCTCGCGGTACCACATTGATGAGAAACCAAGCCGCACACACAGCTGCGGCAGGCTCATTCGGTGCTACACTTGGTATACTTGAGCACGACGATCCGGCTGAAGCTGTTGAAGCTGCGTTCTCTCTTGCAGCAATCGCACTTCCATTCGGCATGGCCTCAGCCTCAATAGGTAAGAGGTTTGCTGGTGCTAAGTATGCTGACAAAGCAGACTGGATTTCTCAGGCTGCACTTGATGTTGCCAAGCTTCGTACTGTCAATATGTTAACGACGCATACACCTCTCGAAATGCTGTCTAATATCGAGAATATACACGTTACCAAAAACCTTCAAGCAACAGCTGCTGCGGCGGCAATTCGCTACGAAAAGGTTGGAATGGATCATCAGGGTAATCCTGTCGAGTATGGAGTTGGTGCTCGTATTATTCCAGAAGTACGAGTAGAAGATGCTTCGTCGGTACTTGATATTATCACGAGTAAGTCGAAGGCAGATGGTATCAAGCGACGGTCAACTCTTCACAAACGTGCTGACGGTACACTCGATGTACTTGTTTCACCTGACGATATTTCAGCTGAGGTAGCTGCTGATTTCGAGAGAACTGGTTACATCACAGGTCAGCAGGTATCGTATGGTGGTGAACGTAACTGGATTCTCGAAAGTGTTGACTCAAAAGGTCAAGTTGCGAACATTCGACACATGACAGCAACCGAACGTACCACAAGTAGTTACGACCCTACACTCAAGGGTGAGCAAACTGTTCGGAAGCAAGTACCTATGTCTGATCTTATGCGTCCAACGAATAAGCATCTCACAGAGCTTGCTTATGACCAAACACGTAAGCTCGCGATGGAGGACATTTTCGATCTGAGTCAGTCATTTGTTGAGTCCTCGTCCACACCGAATGCAATGGGCGCTAGTTTCTTTGGGCACCACGGTGGCGCCGGTATTCAAGGTAAGATTGATTTCATCGAATACGGCCTCAAAACCGTCAACGGTGATTGGACACTCGACCAAACAACAGCTGGCAAATTTCTCATCACAAAGCCAACTGCTTCAGGCAACGGTCGTCAACTTATACAAGAGCTTCAACCTGGGCTGAACGAAATCGTTGCTCAGCATTCTGATGGTAGAAAATACGTCACAGTCGTATATGTTGGCGGTAAGTTGCAAAAGGTTATGGAAAATGGTGTTGAGAAAACCGTGCAGATCGGTAAAGAAAATGACATTGTGTTCGCTATGGATTACTACGAGGTTGAGAATCCATTCAGCCGACAGCGCCGCAATTTCGTAGAAAACACAGCTGCTGATATTGATGTAGATGCTCAAGGTCAGCCGGTGCAACCTAATCGACACCTTGCTATGCAAGAGTTGATGGAGTATCGTGCTAAGAAGAATTTGTTCCAGACAAACTCCAGTCTCTCACCTGGTAGCTCCAAGTTCTACGTCAAACTCTCGCAACGCTATCCTGACCTTATTCCAAAGATTAGAAAGACCTTTGGAGTTGTAGACGAGAAAACAGTTGGGAATGTTTTGTTTCAAGACTTCCTTGACTTCACGCGCTTCGGTGAAGATCGTTTGACTCGACGTATCAATCAACGTGCGCCAGAACGAGTAGGTACACCCATTGGACAGGGTATTCCGGCACCACTTGGAACGACCGCGGCAGATCTTGCGCAGCGGCGCTCATCAGGACTAGGTACATCAACAATAACCTACAATCCAGTTAAGGAGTCTGATCAAGTTTATTTCAATCGCGAGGGTAGAGCGCGTGCAGACGAAGTAACTGCCACACGCCAACTCGAAACTGCAAATCGACTTGAACATACTCCTGTACCTGAACCACAGTTTGGTGAATCATTAGCGCCCACTGATAAACCAAACGCATCATTCAACGAGCTGTTTAATGATTGGATTCAACAGCGTGGACTTGATCCAAAGGTTGCGCCACTTGTTAGAGCGCATCTTGAACAAAGGCTTGGTGAGATGCTTCTGGGCGAGAAGTCTGCGATGCAAGAGTTCTCTAGTTTTACAAGCGTACCGTGGCTGACAAGAGCCATCGAACGTACAGCAAACGACATAAACAAATTCGAAGCAGATTGGCCTGATATGGTTGCATTACGTAATCATTGGAATCAAGGTGGTAACGTAAAGTTTGGTAACAAGAAGTTCGCTCCTCATCAAACTGATATTGCTGATCTTCTAGCCACGGTTGGTCAGGCAAAGAACAATCTCAAAATCTTCGAGACTCGTAAGGCACTAATCGAGGCTCAAGAGCGACCTGCGCTGTCGATCTTAGAGAGGGAGTTGGCTGAGCGTCTTCAGAAAGACATTATTGACACTCGTAGTGTGATGGCCAACCATGTGTTTCACGTAGCAAGTGAGACTGGACATTATGTGACGCGCGAGAAAGGCGGACGTATAAACATCTACGACGCAGAGACTCATACGCTTCAACAGAAGTTCAACACGATGGAAGATGCCATCGAGTACATGAAGAAAACAGGACAAGTCGAGGGTATGAACATCGACGGGGGTGCGGGAAACAACATCGTACCTCCTGAATCTCTCGGGTCACATCTTATGGGAGGCCCACCAGCTCTTGAAGAACCTCATAAGGTTCCATTCAACTTCAAGCCTCGCGGCAGGTTGGAGAAGATAGTTGATGCACTCAATTCTATACCATGGGCTAGTACAAAACGTGCCTTCTCAGTAGCAATCGACAACCAGTTTGGAAGTCGTTTGTTTTCTGATGTGTATGCACCCATGCAGACTGCTTCACTTCGAAGAGACATTGCCGCAAATAAGTATCTCTTGCGAGTTCAGGAAATCGAGAAGCGTCTTGAGAAGCTCGGTATCCCTCGCGAAGAGTGGGAGTTGATCACAGACTACAGTGAATCGCTTTCGCCTGCCGACATCAAAAAGCGACTATTCAACCATCGGCCACTAACACAAACAGAAGTATCGTATAGCGATCAGATAATGAAGCTTGGTGTGGACGTTGATAAGATCTCAGACTATCGCCGTACTCGCATAGAGTTAATGGCGGACATCAAAAAGCGCGGCGCAAAAATAAACACACAGACACCAGCAGGCGTACAGGAGATGGAAGCGTTGCAACTGGAACTGTCAGAAAAGCTAGAACTGATAAGAAACAAGCTCGTGATGACCAGTGCCGATATGGAAGCTCACGCCATATTCGAGAAGATTCTAGCAGAAGATCCTGACACCGCTCGACTTGATGCAGTTACTAAGCTCGTAAGAGCACAGTCTGGCGGAGCGCAGGCTTTCTCGCGCCAAGAGTTTCTTGCATCAAAGAAAATGCACCCGAAACTAATCGAAGCTGCGCATGAGATTGATGCTATTAAGGCGGAGCTTGCACAAGAGTTCGACGTGAATGAATCAGTGTCATACTACCTCGATCACTTCAAGCACGAAAAAGAATCACCAACTGCCATCAATGCAACAGGCCCAAAGAGTCCACTCGCCGCTAGTGAAACAAAGACGAAAGAGTTTGCAAACCGTCTTGTGCAAACAGGTGAGAACAACGGAATGCATAGCCGTGACCCAATCGCATCGTTGGTGTCGTATATTCGAGCAGGCATGAATGATATCCACTTCGAGAAAACTTGGGAAACGGCCTTCAAGCGATCACATGAAGAAGTAGCCAATCTGCCGCCTGAAATGAGGGGTAAGGTTGCAAAAGTCATGGGTGAGTACCTTTTTGATATGAAGGGATACAAGGCAGAATCCGATGTTTATATGCAGTCAGTTATCAATCATTATCTCGATGCTGCCAAGATTGATAAGGATGTGAATCTGCGAAAGGACATCATTCACACGATGCTTGCCGCAAACTCTGGCTCCTTCATCGGCTTCCGTCCTGCTCAGGGTGCACGTGACGTAAACACAGGATTCAAGATTCTTGTTACACGCTTCGGTCTTGATTTCTACAAGAAGGGCTTCGAGCTTGCGTTCAAACGTGGAGCTGACGGTAAGCTCCCAATGGAACGACTTGCTCAGGAAGGAACGATTCCAACTCTTTCGCCCATCATGTTCCAGACAGCAGAGGAACTGGCGAACGAAATGATTGGTAAGCGCGGCCAGCGTCCAATTGAAAAAGGAATCAACAAGTTTGCAGATGTTGGGTTCCAAGCAACAGGACAACCTAATATCTACGCACTACATCATGCAATTGCTTACCTCGCAATGAAAGACCGTGCTGGGCCAGAGATTCTGAAGCTGATGCGAGACCAGACTACAAAGGCAGAAGCCTACAAAAATATTGGACTCAACACCTTCTACAAACCCATTGCAATGGAGTTCGACCGTCTTATCATGGAAGGTAAAGGTGATTTGGCAGTTGACTTCCTCTCGAAACAAGCTGGTGTTGAGACGGCCTTCGTGTTCGGATTGCACAATCAGCCATATCTCTGGGGTACGTCAGTCGGTAGGTTGATGGGTCACTATGGTCAGTGGCCTGTGTGGAATCGTCAGTTTCTTACACAAGTTGCGTCACGCGGTACGGGAGCTGAACGTGCGGCGGCAATGAAGCGTTACGCTATCACTGAGGCAATGACGTTTGCTACAGGTAAGGCATTCGGGATGAACATGAGGTCGTGGATGTTAGTCCCCGGCGCTGTGTTTATGGGCGGCCCGTCAATGGATGCGGCGTTCCAGATGTATGATATGACGGGTGCTCGAGGAGAGCGTCGTAAGGATCTGGCACTTGCTATGCATGGGCCACGTATCCCTGTTATCAGCAATTTCATTCCTGGCAGCGGCGCGTTCAATGATTATTATGCCGCTTTCCAGATGCAACAAAAGGGGTTTAACCCAGCTTCGGTACTATTGAAAGGATTGGGATTTTCGTTGGATCGAAGGCAGGCTTCTCTGCTGGACGAGGTTTTGGATTATCGCCCAAAGGTAAAATAAATGTCGTTCCGTTAACGAATTCCATTGTAATCTTACCCATATCTGCTAGTCCATTAACTAGCTCTGCAAGCATCGCAGGATTGGCCGCGTGATAGAAGCGTTGATTAACCTCTTGCTTTGTTACGCGGCCTTTCTCTTTGACGAAAGCAAAGATACGGTTCATATCTACCGTATATGGATTTTTACCAATAGCTTGGAATGTATCAGGTAAACCCTTCTCAACCATCTTAAGCAGACTGATAGCTTCCTTGAAGTCAGGAATCGTCAACGTCAATTCATCAGAGTAGGCCAGTCGAATCAGCATAGCTACCTTGTGGATATGTGCAGGTAGCCTCTCAAAGAAGCCATGCATCTTATAATCGGCTTCACTATAAGTATCAGCTGTCCTCTGATACCAGTCCTCCATAAACTTTTCTGCTTCTGGCTCAATCGTGAACACACCATTCAGCGACGATATATGCGAGAGGTCGTCTACAAGATCGAGTCGAAGTAACTCAAGCTGTTCGTGGTTAAGATCACGGTAGTAAAGTTTTCTTCGTCTAACGGTTTTCTCATGGATAAATATAACTCGCGAGGCGTATCCCCCTCCGATAACCGACTCTGGCATGTTTGCCGCAACCCATTCAGGAGTTGTTGCACCAAGCAAGTTACAGCATGGCCTGTCAGCAAGCTCAACACCTCTGCTAAGAGTGCTGACCGAGATGCGTCGTTTTCCATCATAGACGTTGGTTAGAAATGAGTACATATCTGGCCCTGACTTGACGATAAACTCACCAAACTCTGGTGCCACCATGTACATACTTGCATCAGGAGAGTTGACGATAGCTGTGAGGAGAGACTCCTTTGTAATCATTTCAGGAGCTTTTGGCACAGGCGGTGACACCATATCAATTAGTTCTTCTGTATAATTGACAGTGGTGCTCTTTCGGACTTTACCTGCCTGTCCAATGAACATGATGTACAGGTTTGGCGCACATTCCCATGAGCCGAAGTTCTCTTTTGGCACATAGACCTGACGACGAACAGCACACGCTAACGTGAACAACCCAGTCCAGAAAACAAAGGACTCGGGTGCTTCACTCTTAGGTAATGCCCATTCTCCAAAGCTGTGTAACCAGTTCTTGCATTTTCGTTCGTACTTAATTTCCGTCACTCAATTTATCCATTTCTTGCCATCGAGGGCCAATCTCACCATCGACTGGAATTGTAAAAGTTTCATTATTGACTACCATCGGTCGGCGGAATAACTCCATAGCTCTAACTCCAATCTCCTGACCTACTGCCTCTGGTACTTCGAGGATGAATGAATCATGAGAGAAGTTAATGAGCTTGTGCTGCGGCTTGTATGGTTTGACCAGTTGGTTATAGATTTCCCGAAGCCCGCCTTTAATACCTAATTCCTTTTGAACCTTGCCAAGTGCGTGTGATGCTACTGCTGATTGTGGTACAAATGCTGTTGCCTCTTTGAACAACTCATTTCCCCAGCTAGCAAAGAAGGTTCTCTTAAAGCCATAGGGCGTCACCATCGTTCTGTTTCTCCCTAATTGTGTCTCGATGTCTGCCCACCACGGTTTGAGGTTGAAGTAGCCGTGCCATGCGGCACTAAACTCTTTTGACTGACGTACCGTAACAGTAAAAAACGGTGGCTTATCACTATCCTTATTGATTACTTGGGCGGCCTTCTCAGCACCCATCCGATATGACGAAGCGTGGTTATATCGTTTACCAACGTAACGCATAAGCTCTGTCACTATACGCTGGCAATTCTCACATATCCATTGCTTGATGCCCTTATCTTTTATCCACACGTGACCGCAGCCAACATTAGGAAAAAAGAGTGCATTGCCGGCGGACTCAGTATGAATGTCCCCAAACTCAAGAGCGTGTTTCATATTTCGTTCACCGGCTAAATGTGCTACAACCCACGATTCGGCTTGTGAAAGGTCAGCCGCTATGAGTATATTGCCTGGCTCAGCGATGAACATACTTCGTACACTAATCTTCTTCATCGCCTTCCTCTATATCATAGTCGTCTGGGCCTAGCTGCAATACTAATTTAACACCTTCGGTTGCCAAAGTCAAGAGCTCTTCTGGAATGTCTACGGGATCACGTGGAAGCGTTTGTGCATTGAATCCAGTACCATCATGATACTTGCTAGACGCCGTTCGAGCAGTTTCCGTTGTAATTTTATACACGGAGTGAACTCGTCCATCGGCTCTAGCTCTTTTAATACCCTTTTTGTTCTGTGCAAGGATATAAGAAGATAGATTCTTTCTGATTCCACGAATTTCCAAGATCGTTTCGCATATAGCAAGTTTGACCTTCCATTGTAATATGGTATCTTCCCTCACAACTTCGTCTAGCTTACCTTTGCAGAAAGCTATGAGGCCAACGATAGCATCCTCTTTCGTGGTGACACTACCCTCACGAGTCTTGCGTAGCGGTAAACCTACCTTATCCTTATCATACAGGATTTTAGCAAGCTTAGGAGAATGGACGTTTGTTACAAAACCGCACAAGCGATCCAAAACAAACTGCCTCTTCGCCCACCGCGCCACCAGCACCTCCTCCAACAACTGCCTTCTTGCTTCGTCAACGAACATACCTGCCGCACCCATCTCATCGAATGTCTCAAGCATGGACATTTCAAAATCAAATGTGTCCGGATGAAGTACGTCGTGATTGATCTCTGGAACCTGCTGTTCATATATCTCGAACGTGCAGCAGGTATCCTTCGCGTTATAAACGTAAAGGGCTTCCTTGTTTGCTTTAGAACTCCAACTCTTAGTATCACTTGGGATGTTACTGCGCCCCTCTGTTTTGTAGTAGGGTTCGCGTGTCATAACCGACGTTAGATATCCAAGTGACCGTGGAAGTTCAGGTGCCAGTACGTGCTGCGCGACCATTGTATCCCACCAGTATAGACGGCCTAGCTCTTGAGCTTCAGCGTCAATAACTTGATAACCATTATCAGTAAGCTGTCGGTAATCGAAGGTACCGAATTGGAAAATCTTACGCGCCGGGGAACTGAGTATACGGGCAATGGCTGATTTACGGGATTCGTCCAATGGCACGATGCAAACTCCCAAGTCTTTCGATGGGGAGAAAGCCACTGATAAAATGTGTTGTGACCCTGTGACAGTTTCGATGTCAACTGCCAGCTCTCTAGCTCCACAGAGTTCTTGCGTCCAATACTCAAGGTCGATACCTCTCGGATCAATAACGTATTTTCGTATCGGAAGGTTTCTCTCTCTGAAATGGGCGTCCTCAATAATACGCCGTAAATCGAGTTTGAACGTCGGGTAGAGTGTTGAGTCTCTAAGGACTGCTGCGGGGTGGTAGGTTGGGATGACCTTGATTGATTCATCGTGTATATAGCTAATGATGGAACCACGCCATTTACCAATACCAGTCTTACCTGTCAATGCTTCGAGAGGCTGTGCGCCAAGTGGTACAATCACATATGGCTTCACTAACTTGATGTATTGATGTAAGAGATTAATGCCTTCTTTAAGAGCATCACTCCCTATGAGATTCTCGAACTTGTTCTGGTATGGGCGATAGTGACACAAGTTGGCAAGTCGGACTTCCTCTCGTTCAACGCCTAAATTAGATAAGGCGGCGGTAAGGATTTGTCCTGACGTACCAATAAAAGGTCGCTTCTGCTCATGATCGTCAGACCCTGGAGCCTCACCAACGAATAGAATCTTCGAGTCGGTGGGACCTTCATCAGGAACGAATACGTTGTAATGATTCGAGGGCATTTATTTGAGAATATAATTCGTTGGCTTCGGGTCTATCCCATAAGGTGTAAGAACTGAAACTCTACAAATCTGACATCGCCATACGTCAGCCTTTGTGAGCCCGACCTGCGTTTCGATTATCAAAGAGTAACCATCACAGTTTGTAAACCCTACACAGTACGGAAGGTACGTATGGTCAATGACAGAACCTATTGGAGCCTTTGAACTTTTCATGAGTACGATACATTCTTGAGGTACTCCGCCAGTCGCACGCTCACCCGTTCGTGGAAGTTGGGGCTTAATTCACACCCTCTAGCACGTCTATTTGCCCGTATAGCGGCATCTAGCATTGCGCCCGACCCGAATGTAGGATCAATTATAGACTCGCCTGGAACGGTGCACAGCTTTACCAACGCATCACATAACGCGAGAGGCTTCTCCGTCGGATGAATGAGTTGCGCAACAGGTGTTCTCTCGTAAGCAAACACGTTGTTCGCGTGTCTCTCATGAAAGATTGGGTCGCCCTTCCTCAAGATGTAGAACATCTCATAAGCTTCTATGAGTTGCTTTTCTGGTACTCGGTTTTGATCCGCGGTCTTGTCTGGCTTGTACCAGATACATGGTGTGCGGGTGAACTGAAGATTAAAACCGAATCCTTCGGCGAGTCGAGCCATATCTTGAGAGGCCCACGCTTTGTACCAGAAAATACAAAATCGATCGTCTTTGAGGACGCGGAAGAGTTGTGGAAGCATATGCTGCATAAACGCGTCGGCTGACTCGGTATCGTCGTCGAATGATTCGTGATTCTCTGCCGACTTATGCGAAGCGTTATCTCCCCAAGGTGGGTCGAAATTAATGAAGTCAACTGACGAATCACTGATTCCGGCAATCCAATCTCTTGCATCGCCAAGATGCAATAACGAAGCCGCTCTCTCGAGACCGAGGGTTCCAGCATCAGTTTTCTCCGCGTCTGATTTACGCTTCTTGATTTGATCGTCAACCTTCATTCTTTTTACAGCGGCCTTCAATGTCGAGGCTTTGGCGACTGACTCGTTAGTCTTGACTGCTTCCTCAACACGAAGGTAGTGACTGATTGATGCCGTGGATACGTTGAGCAAACGTGCTGTTGCTTCTTGTGTCCACGCCTCTTGATACTGACTCTGCATCTCTTCATGCACAGACCGGATGAACTTGGCCTTCTCGATGAAGTCGAAATCCTTACGCTCGTTGTTCTCTGCGAACTCAAGAAGCAACTGCTTACGACGTGAAGGCTCGTCACGATAGGACGCTTCGATCATTCCCTTATCTAGGAATGGTATCTCTACGTCTGCGTCATTCAATTCCTGAATTGCGCGTCTACGTCTATCACCCATCAACAGCTTGTATTTCTTTCCGGCAACGGGCGGATCAAGTGGAGCAACCTTGATAGGTTGAAGCTGTCCCATCTTGGTAAACGATGTGAGAAATTGCTTCCACTCCTGACCAGTACCGTAATCAGCTCGTATTCGGTCGCTGAAATCAATTTCATTAAGAAGTATGAACATTAGCCCTTCATCCTCCCGGACTTGTAATCCTCATTTGTCGGTGCAAAACTCTTGACTTCCATGTTGCGGAAACGATCTGTGTGCCGGAACGCATCAGCAATCAACGCGAGTGCTGTTTCGTAAGTAGCCGGAAAATAATCCTCGTATTGTGATTTGAAGAACAAACCTGGGATGCGAGTCGTTGGTGGCTCGGGAAGCTCTGCTGTGATGAAGTCGTGATGCATCACAATCAGTGACCCCTCATCTTCAATATTGATGAGTGTACCCGAATACCCTGAGAACAGAACGTGCATCCCGATCTTGAAATCGTTCGGTACATCCGCACCCACATACTTGATAATTCCTTGGTCTACTCGTTCTTTCGCAATGTCCGGAACAATAATGCTCCCAATCATATCAGGGTCGTGCATCGGGATTACTGCAACCTTCTCTCTGCCAATCCGTATCATAGCCAATCCGCCACTTTAAGGTGCATTGATTCCATCAGCTCAGGGCTGACTGCATCGCAGAGGTGCGACAACTTCGTACTGATTACTTCTTTCTCGTCATTTGTGAAGTAGATGGTAAACAGCACATCAAGATTCCTCATCATTGTTGGGAGGACGCTTATGTCTTTTACCAGTGCGGCCACGCCTACGCTTGCGAGCATTTGGAACGCGATCGCTTCTTTTTCTGTCATGACGAGGTTTACCAACTTCACGGGACTTGACCCATCTCCGGAAGGCGGCTCTGATTTTTTCCTTGTATTTTTCACAGAACTCCTCCGTACATCCTTGAATAGTGTACTCTTGCCACATCTCTTGTACGATTGGAGCGTAGTATCCGTGAACGTTGCCGTGACACTTCTCACACATCCAAACAACATCCTCTTTATGAAACTCCAAATAACGATACGCATACAGATCCGGCATCAGCAATGCAAACAGGTAGTCATGAGCAACATGATGTCGCGTCATTCTACCTTTAATCTCGCGGCATCCTACACACGCAAGGGTAAGCTGAGTAGGGTCAAACGCACGGTCATCCACTTTGGGTGGCTTGCCATACGCCTTCTCCCACTCAGCTACCTTAGCTTTATAACGGTCGAAACTGTTATCAGCCTCCGATTTGGTAGGATCGAATTGATAGGGTTCCACGCATCGTTACTGTGTGATGATGCCAGATTGCTCTTGCGTCAGCACTTGCAAGATTCCCGTCTTGATGTTCATCCACACTTTCGCCTGGTAATCCATGACGGGCATCTCTGCCATACGTGCAAGCGCGAGCACAATGCGAAGCTCGGTCATTGCCATTCCAACAGCTGTCGCTTGGCGAACAAAATCACGTTCGTCGTTTGAGAGCGTTGGCATTGCCTTGAACTCTTTCGGCAACTCCTCAGCGCTAGCTGTTGTTGCAGGAGGTGTGGCGGTTGGAGAGGAAGGTGGTTGTGAGGGAGGAGCGGCGCTGTTGCTGTTGTCGGGTGTGCCGCTGTTGTCGTTGGTGTCCATGTTATTCATATCCGTTGTGAAGGGTGGAAAGTGTTTGAACATATCATAAAAGCGCATATCATGTTTACCCGTTAAACGAAATAGCATGGTGGGATTCGAACCCACAAAGCGTGCATCCCACGCCGCCATTTGTAATCAGGGTTTCGAGACCTGATGACTATCCATGCTAACTTTCTACCTATTTCCTACCCACCAGCAATGCCAGTAACTGATGGGTAGTTTCTTCTCGCTAGGAAAATGCCGTAACCTAACGAGCGAGAGAACTACTGCGCGATCGGTTCGCCACCGATTGGACGCCACGACTTGAACTGTTGCATCGGTTCGCCAGTACGATTGTTCTTGGTGATATCGAGCTGGCCAATGACCCTCATGCCGGTCATTTCACGATACGCCTGACCAACATCACCACCTTCGTAGTTGGCCGACCAGTCCTTTCCGGTCATGTCGGCGTCGAACCTCTTCTCCTCTGTTTCACCTTTGCCGTAGCCCATGACTGCCATCATGAACTGCTTCGCGAATGAACGCCCGCCTTCCGAGTGGAAGTAGATACTCGACACGGTGCGCTTACCCTCGTACTGACCGGGGGCTTTGATCACGATTGGGAACCGGACTCCGAAGTTACCGCCTTTACCTTCATCATCGCCTTCTTTTGCAAATGCCTTCGGCTCGCCAACCTGAAACTCATACTCACCTTTCGGGAATACTTCGATGCTGGCTGTTACTGCCGATGGGTTGAATTCGTATCTTCCGCCTGTCATACCTACCTCACCTAGTGAAATGTTTTACCGCGTGGACGTGCGCATTACACCTGCTTGAATCTTAGCGAGCAACGTCAGGAAATTGGGATTCGCTTCGACAACATCAAAGACTCCGCCGTGACGAACTCCACCCATTTCGATCTCGCTTCCTGCTGTCCTTATTCTGTATGCTACGTTGGTGCCACCGCCGACTACCTCCATGCGGAACACATCATCGAAGTACACAGGTACTGCATCAGGAAACGTCTTTCCTGTAAAGCCAGGGGTAATACGCTTGAGGATTGGGTCGTCACCGATCTTCGCGGGCTTGCCGAAGGTCTGTCGTTCGTGTGCGAGCAGAATGAAATGTTTCTTAGCTGCCTTAAACTTCGGGATGTACGTAGCCAAGAACCATTCGATAAGTTGCATCTCTTTACCGTAGTCGCCTACCTCTGCCGTAACGAAATCCTCTGTACGACTGCCCCTGCTTGAGCCGCGAGTCCTTGCCTCCGTATTCAACTCCATTCCGCGATTCAGCGCGAACTTCCTGAACGCTGTCGCCTCGTCGATCACGATGGTATCGAACTTGTCAGGAAATAACTTCAACGCTTCGTCGATAACGCTAGTTACCTCGTCAAACGCCAATGCCTTTCCAGTCTCCGACTCTCTGACATCTGCGACAATCATATCCTTTGCGGCTGGATACCTCGTCGTGAACGCTGGTGATAACAAAGTATCAATGCCTTCACCAATGTTGATGAATAGAGTGCGCGGCCCTGCTGTTCCGCCGAAAAACGTCTTACCAGCTTTCGACGGGCCATACACCAACAAAATCCATGACTCACCAGGTTTCCTTTCCTTTAATCTCTTGAAACGAAACTTGGCTCCTTGAAACTCAACAGCCTCGTCTTTACCTACGAGTTCTGCGAGTTCTTGCTCTTCCTGCGCGTTCATTGGGATTGCTGTCATGTTTGACCACCTTCCGTGGGTTGCCTCATGTTTACATTTCTGAATGAAATCTGCGTAATGTCGATCCACTGACCGAGTACGTTGAGCAACCGCGGCTCACTCTGAGACTCGACCAGTATCACCTCATAACCCCTCCTGACGTAGAATGTTCTGTACTCATTGGGCTTCTCACCAGTCATTCTCTTTCGGACTGGATCTTCAAGGAAACCATGCTTGCCCAACTCTACACGAAGTGTGAGGTTCGTCCATTTGCCGATTGTATTGGGTTGTGGAATGATAACTTCTTCGTGCGTTGGTGCAGTCAACAATGATTCTTGTGGTGCCGCTACTTGTGTAAACGACTCCACCTCACCAACAATCGGTGTGTTTTCTGTAATGACTTGTGGTGAGACTGGTGCCGCACCTCCAACGTCCACCTTGTAATGAATGGCGGCAATCGGATCTTCTGGCCCTACTTCCTCCATTGGAAGGAATGGTGCTGTGACACGGTGGCCTGCTGTGACAGATGCGTCTGGAACACCAAATGAAGCGTTGATGTTAGCTGACGTTTCCATAATCTCGTAGAACGCAAGCCGCACTTCGTCGATGTTCGCTTCACCGTCTCTGGTGAGTCTGTAATACATCTCAGAAGCAATCTTGTTGATGTCGGTAGCAGGACGTGTCATCTTAATCTCCGTTGATCTTCGTGCAGTCCCACGGTCGGACGCGGAAGTGCATCTCGAGTTGGGCCATCATTGCTTGTTCAGTGGGCTTAATACACACCGAATGATATGGACAAAACGGACACGCAGGCTCAAACATCGGCCACCTGTCAGCGTCACGATTCAGCTTAATCATCTGGTTGACCATCATCTGGTCATTCTCAAACTCTTCGAGTTGCCACGGCGTGCGAGCCGTAGTAAGCTCTAGTATCTCGGGGCCATGCTTCTTGTTCTTGGTGTCCTTCGCGTTATACAACACTTCTACGAATTGACCCTCGACCGACTCACCCGCGAGCTTTGCCTCTGAGTACGTGTACCCTGTAAACTGTTCTGACGGTTCCAACATCCGTGAGAAGAACTTCGTGTCCTTCGTTGTAGTCTTGAAGTCACGGCCCCACAGCTTGCGATTCCAACGCACCATTTGGTCAGCGCGTCCTGCACGATGTGAACCATCAGGCATCTGAATGTTGAACGCCTGCTCGATAGCAATGACTTCAATCCGGCCCTGCAACTTCTCACGTTGCCAATGCTTGAACGCAACAACGAACGATTTGATCAATCGCTCTGTCGTCATGAACTCCCACTTGCTACCCGGCGCAGGAGCTACGCTCTTAGTTTTCCAGTAGAAAACACCTTCCTTCTGTGCCGTGAGGAACGCCTCGACAGCTTTTGCTTGGTCGAACTTAGCTGGTCGTTCTGGCCCGTATCCGTATTCCTTTTCTAACACGTAACGAAATACATGATATGCAGAACCCCATGCGAAGTATACTTCCTCCTCACGGGGCACTCTGCCAAGTACGAGCTGAAAGAAATACTTTCTCGCACAAGTCTTGTATGTGGATACAGCGGTAGCATCTCTGAGCTTCGGCTCGAAACGAGGATATTTCGCCATGAATCGGCGCACAGGTACGTCCTCAATTTCCATCGTCACCTGTGGAAGTGCCATGCGCTTTGAGGGCACAAGCTCCACAGGATCAGATGTGTGTCTCAGCTCAGTCGCGGTCGGATTAAACTGAAACGGCGAATCGTTCACGCGTGAATCTCCTCGCGAAGTGCAACAACGAATATGAACTGCTCGTCGGTAGCCTTGTTCAACAGCCAACCGATCGAGTTTCCAATCTGAAATCCTTTTGTATCAGTTTCGATGTGACCATTCGTCTGTTCAGGAACAATGTTGTGCAGCTTTCTATTGCATCGTCCTGAACCATTGACTGCTGGAGAGGTACAACGTGTACCCCTGATAGTTACCGCTTGACATCTTCGCTTCCCTGTTGGCATCAGATACTCCATGTTAAATGTTACGCATCGAAATCTTCTTGTAATGCCTTTGCCGCGTGTGATGCGTAATCACTTGGCGTAAGGGTGGAAACTTCTCTGAACTTCTCAAAGAGTAATGATAACACAGCCGGTAAAGATGATTCAGGATAGCGCTCCTCAAACCATTTCACTGTGTCTGTGTTAAGGTCAACACGCTTGCGTACCGTGTCATGCGCCATCTGAACCCTCCAACACGGTGAGCATATCGTGTACGTTCTTCTGTGTGATTTTTAGCTCACGATACTTACCGCTGTCTTTCTGGTCGTAGACTAAAAGATTAATTTGGTGGTGTATGGCAAACCAAACTGTTGCGGCGACGACCGATAGGAGAGGTGTGCCGGACAGCAAAAGCCAATCGTGCGGCTTAGATTTGTAGACTTCTTCTGTGATTTGGAACTTGACACGATCCAGCGATTGAAAGCTGACATAGCCGTGAGTGATGGGCACAATCTTTCCATACTTTTCGGCCTTTGTATAATCATGTCCAGCGAGGTTTGTGACAAAGACTCTCGCCTCTTCTACTGTTGCTGTGGATTCCACGCAATTTCCCCTGGATCGGTTTTCGTCAACGTGAGTCCTTCCTCTGATGATACGAGAAAGTAACTATGTTTTTGTGACCACGCATAAATGACATTTAAGTCACCCGGCTCATTGGTCGCGTCTGGAAAGAACATGACCGGAGTCTTGTGAACAATGGCGGCCCCGACGATCTCCATGTCGCTAGACAATCCAGGAAGCACTTGCTTAGATATGGCTTCTTTAGGAGTCTCCAACATGACATCACGAGGTTCCGCTACTACGACACCAACGCCAACGCGCACGATGAACTTCGCTGACAGCTGCGCATACTGAATAAAAGTATTGCGATTAGGACTGTCAGCATCTTTCGCTCGTTGCTTTGCTACGTTGATGCCCTCACGAATACGAAACGCCAGCTCGTGTGGCTTATCTTCTTGCCACTGAATCTGTGACGAGGAAGCCAACATTTGGTCGAGGTATTCGCGTACCCTGTTGAGCGCCTTTACGCTCTTACTATATCCCATGTTATCTATTTCCGCCTAAGCGATTTCGGCCTGCTGAATGATCCCGAATAGCGTACAGATAGGGACTATCGGTTTCTTTGTCATATCGAATCTCAATCCTGTTCTGATGTTTCTCCAACATCTTGAACAACTTCTCCACCTCGATAATAGCTCGTAAGAGAGCATATAACGTGGTCGAATATCCTACGTCTAACATTCTGAGTTTGAATTGCTTTCTCCCGCCTCTCACTCCCACACGATAAAACTTCTGTCGCTGTGAGCGAAGCGCTTTCGTTAACGCTCTCCAATCTAATACATCCTCTGCCATATGTCAAGCCTCGTTAGGTTGGGCATCAGGAATCTGGCTCCATTCTTCCACGACACGATTCATTGCTTGGTAATTCTCCTTTCCGATCTGATACGCTTTCCACTCCTCTATCCCGGCCTGAATCATTTCGTCTCGCATCACTTCCAGAATCTCCGCTGACATCATTCCCAACTGCTTCCGAGCTGCGACCTTTGGTTGAGTCTGCTGGATTATCTCGTAAGTGTACGACAGGCTCAGTGTTCTTCTTGCGTCCTCCAATGAAGCCGCTCTCGAGAATAAGTCGATTGCTGTTTTCTTCCGGCCTTCTTCCCATGTCGGGGCTTCGATGTTCAGGTTGAGCAGGTGAGTCATCGCTTCTTGTAGGCCCATCGTATAAACCCTCCTTTGCATAGTGGGCGGTATAGACTCGAGAAGCAAGCGGCCTTGCAACATCTTCGAGCCACGGAAACTCAGGGGTGAGCATCCCTACGAATTCAGTAGCGAAACAAAGCACGTCCCAATTTGTTTCATTGGGAGCGTGTTGTTTCAGTATCTGCCAAATACGCTGAGCCCGCACGTTGGGAGCATCCGTGCGCGCGTCTATCTCTTCTACTCGACGTTCTCGTTCAGAACTGGAAGTACGTTCATCCACTTGGTTACTTCCTCTGCGTCAGCACAAGAGATCGAACCGCGTGACTGCGATCCGAAGTAAAACACCAGCATGATATTACTGCCACGAAAGAGTTGCTCGACTCTCCATCTATCCGAGAGTGGGACCTCGATATTCTTCTTCTGGTTCTCCTCCATTCAACGTCTCCAGTAGCCCACGAAACTTGTCCTTGCGGTACATCATGAGGGCCACGCATACCGCATCGATCCCACTACGAATGGGAATCATACCATCAGAAGTTGTGACGAGTTTGCTCGTCGTTGTTTCTGACAACTCTCGAATGAGGTCATTGATGCCAAAACCATTGGTCAACATGATTGTCATGAGCCGCGCCAAACCATGTGACCACGCTCCAACAGCTGCGCCAGACTTGCCGATGTTAATTTGGATATGTATGGGTTTGCCACTTTCATCATCAGCAATGATAACAAACATTGTTCCGTCCGGAGACTGAACACGGTAAGTTGTAGACTCATACATCTTATCTAACGCAAGCTCTGACATCTATCCTCCGTTGGTAAAACATTGTTTATATGCGTGGTGGGGACTCGAACCCCACACGGAAGAATAAAGAACTAATCTTCCTACCTGGACACGCACACCCGTCAGGAACCGAAACTAGCCCTGAAAGCCGCCGAACTCGCTGTCATCCTCGTCCTCGTCCTCATCTTCCGTCGTCGCCTCTTCCTTCGCCGTGTCTACGAGAGTGAGCGTGTCCTCGAGACGCGAGACTGCGCCATCAACCTGCGGCCCCTGATCGTAGCCGGCCTCGAACAGCTCTGCGTCCAACTTCTCGATGGCGTTGAGTGTTGCCGCCTCGATATCGGGGTCGTCGAACTTGGCGCGAGCGATAGCGTTTTTGATTTGCGTGGTGATGTTCAGCACAGCTTCTCCTTGTATCAGGTTTATCGGTTAAACGCGAGGTATAGCGAAGTCCATCTGCTCGTACTGCTCGAACTTGGCATTGGCCTTGAGCTTGTATACCCAATGCTTTGCAATCCTTCGTGCACCTTCGTAGCCGGGTTCAATCATGAAGTTGTCGTAGTACCAGCGACTTCCGACTTCTTTCTCGGCCATGCCGTGTCCATCAAACAGCTTGAACAAATCACACACGATGAACTGATCGTTCGGGAGCGGGTCACGTGAGCGGGTGTAATCGCTCAACTCTTTCCGGCCCCTGTGATACCAGTCCACAATGTCTGACCAGGCACCACAATTCGGCAATCTTCCGGTACCGTCTGTCGGATCGTAGTGCGTGTTCACGAGCACGTAGCTGTTCGGAAACTTCTCCGAAACTGTACGACACAACTCTTTGTACTCATCCTTGATGCGCTCGATCAGAATCGGATAAGCGAACTTGTCTGCTTTTCCGCTGTTCCATTCCATTGCACCAAAGGACAGGTTGTTCCCGCCCGCCGTGAGAGTGATGATGTTCACGAGGTGTCGCGTCTCACTCGGTACGTGCCGAATCTGACGCTGTATCTCACTGATCACCGCACCATCTACTGCGAGATTGAACTGTTGATCGACATATCCCATGCTTAAGAGCCATGCGCCGAAACGTGAGGCCGCACCTACTTTCGCCGTAGGTTTCAGACCGTGATCCTCAGCGGGATACGAGTCAATCTGGATACTATCACCCAACGCTATGTATGATCCTTGCATTAATTTTCCTCATCATTCGAGTTTCGTGGCGCTGCTTCAATATAATACAATCCGTGTAAAAAGTCAACCCTCCGCTATTAGCCCTCCGTGAGTTCCCACCACCTCTCGAGGAAATCAACTTTCGCTTCGTTAGGTGACAGTGGTATGATTGAATAGCCAGTTGATCCAACTGCGGGTAAGTCTGTCCAGATATCCTCAACTGCTGGTGACATGAGGTCACGCTTCTCATATGCCAACGCTAACATATCAGCATGGTGGCATGACGAATTAACGTGCGGCACAACCTCAAACTTGCTGTAAATCATTTCTTGCAACTGATGTTCGAGCTCGTGGTATCTATCGAACATACCACTGAATCGTTTGAGCGGCTGAACAACGTCACCCAAATATGCTTCTGATGCATCGTGTAACAGTCCCTGAAGCGCATCATTAGGTAAGCAAATCTTGCTCACCATCACACTGTGCTGTGCGACTGAGTAGAACTCTTTGCAGTTCCCATTGAATCGACAGATGTTCGATAGTGCGTGTGCGATCGAATCAATCTTGATATCCTCACGACGCGGGTTGAACACATCGAAAGCAATGTTACCACCAGGATGGAACACCTGAATCGAACGAGCTTGTGTGATGCTGAGCATTTTACTCACGGTGCGCCCCTGCCGAAGAGCATGTAGCTCACGACGAGGATTGCTCCAACAAAAGCCATGAGCGTTGATAACAGGTCACGCTTCCGCTCCAGCCTTTGCTTCTCTGCTTGTAACTCAGCTATCGTTTTTGTCATTCTTATCTCCGATAACGCGGGTAATATGCACTAACTTCTGTGCAATTTCGTTGACTACTGACATCGGTGTATCTCTGATGATTTCTTCGCTACTCTCGCGTACATCTTCATCATCATTTCGTACCGTCAAACTCAGCGCAAAGGCGGCATTAAGATAGCCCGCCTGCGCCTCGTTTAATACCAACGCTGCTCGTACTGGCGCCGTATTCATCCTGAGTAGGTCATATCATACTTCATCTCGACCTTGTAAATATCCACGTGATGATCGTGCATGACTTGTACTGTCAGTGTTTCCGACTCGTCATGATAAGTCGTTTCAATTTCGCGATGCTCCAGTCCTGCTTGTGAGAACTCCTGTACTGCCTCGTGAAGCACCTGCAACATCTCGTTGATACTCGGATCTCGAACCTTCTTTGCATCAGCTGACATATCCATCCTCCGGAAAGTCGTCAGGGAAATACTCTGCGCACTCGTACTTGAGTGTGACCGTTTGTTCATCAGTATCAATGACACACTCGGTGACATTCACCCATCTTTCTGCCGGAATGTGCTTGGCAGCCAAGACCTCGATGAGACGCTTGATTGCCTGTTTTGCTCCGACAGTTGCGAGTGTTTCTCGTTCAGTTGACATCAGTAGTCGTCCCGATCGTCGCAGTCCGGCCCATCATAATAATCTTGAGCCTGATCCATTGCCGCCTGTACTGCTCGGTCAATGATGTTCTGCTGTTCAGCTTCTGTCAACTCGTGGTGCTTGCACTTCACATCTTCGCTGACTGAAAAGCCACCTGCGAGTCTTACATAACCACGCTCGTACTCAGGTGCCTCGTAGTCAACGTCAATGTCGAGCATCTCGTCACACTGTCCTTCCTCATCTTCCTTGAGACACTCGACCTTCACGTTCATGCTCATGTTATCTCCTTTTGTTGAGAGACATCTTTCCTCTCATCTTCTCGATGAGCTCGTTTACCACGCTGACATCACGTGACCCTTCAACTCCTTCTACGACCTCGTTGATGACAGCCATTTTTTCTTTGAGCAACTGCCAAATCCATTCTTCAATCGACTCGTCAGTTGTTTCTTCTGGCCCTGGAATTGTACTTATATTATAATAAGCACTGATTCCATGTGAGTCAGACTCGCGTCCGTATGCTCTGCCTTCCGCTTGATCGTGTCCTGCCGGCGTCCAAAACAAGTCGTTGAAGATGACGTGTCCAGCCGCTGTGATATTGTGCCCTTCCTTTGCCGTTTTTTCCGTGACGACGAGAAAATGAACATTGGGATCATTCTGGAACTGTTGTACCAGTCTGTCCCGCTCCTCATTTTCTGCTGTCACGAAATCCTGACGACCCTTCGACACAAACGATAGGCAGCGTGAGCCTAGCAGTTGTGAAAGTTTGTACGCTACACCTTTGTACTGACTGAAGATGAGCACCTTGCGATAACCACCTTCATCCGTCTGGTCATACAGATTCAACGCCTGCTCAGCTGTGATTTCGCACTTGTCAATGGCGCAAACCATCTTCAACCGCTGAATCATTGCGAGCAAGTTTGCAATCCCCATCTCATGACCACCTTTGCCAGTTACTGAGTAGTCACCGATTGCCTCGTAGATACCGCTTTCAATCTTACGGTAGAGCTTGAGAGCTTTCGGCCCCATATCATGGTACTCAGTGATACGATCCACTGGCGGCAAATCTTTGTGCACGTCCTTTCTTGTGCGCCGAATCATTATCGACCGGAGCAGCTGCCTCAGCTCTTCCACATTGCGAGCCGTCTTACCGTCATATGTGTACTGACGGAGAAATGTCTCGTATGCAGGGAACTGGTCAGGGTGAAGCACGTTCAACAGCGGCCACAGCTCACCGGGCCTATTGAGAACTGGCGTACCAGTCATCATGAGGAACCGTGGAGCTTTCAGCTGACGCATTACCTCAGAACGATTCGCTTCCACGTTTTTCGTGTAGTGTGACTCGTCACTGATGTAAATGTCAGGTTTCGACAGGTTTAACAGGTCAGCCCACAAGAAACGAACTTCCTTCTTCTCATGAGTATAACCTTCCTGATCTTTCGTCTGCGTTGTTGACTTCGACTTTCTTGAGAGAATGTCGTAGTTAATCAACGTAACCTGCGGTGGATCAGTGAGGAGCCTTATCATATCGTATCGAGTCGGCTCACCACCTGACAGAACGAGAGGCGCCTTGCCTGTTGCCTTGCGAATCTCGCGTGTCCAGTTTGCTTTGAGTGACGCCGGGCAAATCACTATTGCTCGCAGGTTGTTTTTCACAACATACGCCAGCGATATAATCGTCTTGCCCAACCCCATCTCGTAGCCCAACAATGCTCGTCCACCTGCTGCTTCGATAAACTCGGCGCCCACCTCTTGGAAGTGACGAAGCTTGAACGGCCCCATCTCGAAATCCTTGTAGAGCACGCCTCGTTCCATCATTGCAATCTCGTCAAGTCTTGCGCGGCCCTCAAGCTGTTTCAGAATGAGTTTCTGAGCGCCACTTGACCATTCAACCTTCAGCCCATCTTTCTCAACCAGCACGTTGAGCTTGTCGTGCAATCTCCAGCCTTCTGTGAGTGGTATGAGCATCAACTTCCGCTCATGTTTCCACTCTGCGCCAGGCACACCTTGAATCTGTGAGGTGTAACCCTTCGGCCCGAGCTTGCACTCGAAACTCCGTATGCCCAGATTAATCTCCCAAGCTGGCGAGTTAATCCAAGCATAGATTTCCTTCTCTAACGCAACACTAATGAGAATCTTCACGTTAGGAAGTTTCGCCATTTCTTGCTTGAGTTTCGGCCACTGCTCGGCGGCGAACGAATTCTCGCCATTCCCGATGTAGTGACGTGTCGGAATGTGCTGCTGAGCTACTACCACATCTTGTCGATAGTCGCTGTTGTTCACCACAACCGAACCCTGCACAAAACGCAAAGCAGTCATGGTAAACTCTTTGTTCAACTCTTCCTGCCTGCGCTGCTCTTCCTGCTGGCGCATCAACATAGCCCGCTTGTCTGCGAGCTTTTGCATCTCTGCCTTCAAGAAGGCTTCATCTTGAGCTAACTGCGCCATCTCATCAGTCTGTTGTGACATTCGGTGGCGCCTCCTCAGGTTCGGGTGATTCTGTTGGCAAAGCCTCAATATGCTCTGCCGCCATACGACTTAGCTCAAGCCAAGTCTTGGTGCCGATGAAACGTCCATCGCCATGAGACATGACTTTGTCCGTATCATCTCGTTCGATTTTCACGCCTGTTACCAAGTCACTGATTATTAAACGCGTTCGTGTTTCAATGATACGCTCGACTTTGATTTCCCTCTGCGGTATCAGCTCCGCGAGCATCTCGGTTTCGACTCCGAAGTGCTCACGATACCACTTCCGTTTCGACTCACCGCGGACATGAGTGTACATCACGTTGCTGATTTCAATGCAATCCACAAGTTTCTTGTCTCGCATTAAACCAAACGCATCCCGCAAGAGCGTGTTGATTTTCAGCTGTGCTTGCGGCCACGGTAACAATATCGAAACCGGATTACCACGTTGCACTCGCATATCCCAACTCTTACCCTTGACGAGCAACACTTGAAACTGTGTTGGTCTAATGCCCGTAGCCCAAGCTTTGGCTTTATCACGAGCATACTCATTCACAATTTCTTCGACCCGCGCCAACTGGCTTGGCACTAAACTACCTGGCCAATGTACTCTACCTGGCCAATGTACTGCACAATCACGTTCACTCCGCCCTGCGCTTCGACTGTTTGACGAATGTGAGCTAACTTCTGCTCATCACTTATCATTGTGTCAGCCGAAATGTCCAGCACCATGTCGAAGCGTATCCGGTATTTCAGCTTCTTGTTAACCATACTTAACTCCGGTTGAGGTGAATCCAACTTTGTAACAAATATGCAAGGTGAGGACTCGAACCTCACAACAAGTATGCAACTGTACGCCATACCTGCCCATTCGCCCGAAGGCCTTGCATACTAACTCATTGTAGCCCTGTTGAAACCGTCCAAGACCACGAAACTCACAAACGTGTTCTGGCCGTTACTCTAAATCTAATAGGAGCGCGGCCAAAAGTCAAGCCTCACGTTTACCAGCTAAAGCTGATTAGGTGATTGTGACACCAGCAATCTGCGCCCCAAACAGAGCAACCTTGTCTCGCTCCAACTCGGTTGCGACTTTGCGAGCCGTGTCCAAGCTGTTGTATGCCACGGCGTGGATCACATCGCGCTTATCCACAGTTGCGGTGTACTGAATCACCCACACCAGCTTTGATCCTGGATTGTAGGCATCCACAGCCTTTTTCACCTGCGCAATCACAAGCTCTGCGTCTGATTCACGAGTCATGTTCGCCTCTTTGTCAAGCTGATTCTGATTCCTCCGATTGAGGCAATCAGTCACTTCCTCACAGTACAGCTGTCCGTCAGCACCGTGCGGAACCGGAATTAAATGCTCGTCCGCTCCACACACGACACATTTCGGATACAACTTCTTTAGCTCAGCGAGCAGCTCCTCTTTTGTGAAGTGTAGCCCGGAGCGATCTAGCATATCCGGCCAACCTGGTTTCATAGAACCTCCTGCTCATCACCTTCGGGAAACGTGACCTTCGACCTGCTGAACACCGGAAGTCCCGACGAGTGTATCTCGTTAGGCTTCACGATTTCGACAGAACTCCGGAGGTCCGAAATCTCCCTCTTTTCATTCTGCCAGTTGTCATACATATCCGCGATTTCAGCCGCGGCCCCGAGAACTTCAGTGTTCGTGCGGTTCTCATCTACTACAACAAACTCAACTGTTGCAGTCTCCCAAATCCTGCGCACAACTGTTACTCTGACGCGCATCTTAACTCCTGAATAGGTAAATGAATGAGGAACGATGTAGCAGAATGGGGCAAGCCCGGTTCGACCCGAGCAAGCCTGATTACGACGATGAAGCGACCTTCTGTATCATGTTCATCCATTGAATCGTGGTGTCTGACTCATACTGTTCGGCATCTCGCTCGCGATACCAGCGATTGCTTCTCGTGTCCACTGTCCATGTTTTCATCACTTGCCACTGATGAGCATGCTTCATCTCATGCGCAACCACGGCGATTAAGAACTCGACTCGTGTGTTGATTGTCAGGTACTGTCTCGCGTGTTTCAGGTGAATCTTGTAGCCGTGCGGCATCTCGCGCGGTACGATTACCACAATCTGTTTTGACTGAGGCTTGTACCAACCCCACTGACCAGACACCTTACCTTCCATCTTGTTGCGAATCGTTACCGATTCCAGCTCGATACCAGCTCCCTTGTCAGGAAGGCAATCCAACGCGTGTCGGAGCGCAATCCTCACAAGCGGCATCGGCATATCCGTTGTGTTGTTGATGATCATGTTTTCCTCACCTATTATGGTAGAGTGTCTTTTGCCCAATCTTGAACTTGATGATGATGTAGTCGATGTGTTGCGATCCAGCCCAACCGTTCCCTGAGCAATCATAGTAATGCTCGTTCAGGTACTTTTTCATACGTACAACTTTGCGCTCAGGCCAACCGAATGCTTTGATGATGATTTCGTATCCATCCTCAAAGTAGTCGCTCGCCTTTGCAACAATCACCATTTGACGGTGAGTTGGCTGCGTGCTCATTGACCCTCGCTTTGTGAGTTTCCATTTCCATTCCATGCCACGTGACGTGGCCCCCCTCTTGACCCCTGCCTAAAATGTGTCCTAAATAGTGGACAGCTCGGCAGTAGTTGGATGCTCATTCCTTTTCTTTTTTTATTTTTTTTTTAACTAATGAGCTACCCCCAAACTACTGAGCTGTCCTAAATAGAGGACACCCCATACTACCCGGCTCCATCTCACGTGACGTGACGTGGAAATGGAAATCATCCAACTCGATTGATGCTCATCCTACGTGTTGGCTTCTTGATGGTCAGCCAGATAATCGTGTTACAGATGCACATGACTACCATGACGGATTACAGAAGCGGATGAAAGCATTGCAAGCAACGGTGGCTGTTGCCTCGTCCCGAAACGTACCGACAAGCTCATCGGACGAATTGCGAACTAGCCACCGAAACTCGCCACAGTTGCGTTCTGTGACGTAGAACATGATACCTCGTTGTTCGGGTGAATGTTGTGATGGAGCGTGAAAAAGCGCGATTGCTCTATGACGAGCTACCACAATATCTGGATCGCGCACTGTAAGAAAAATCAAAGGGCAACATGACTCGTCAGTCCAACTACCTGCCTTCCGCGAGCAGCTTGAGAAGCTCTTCCTTCGTGAGCTCCTGGCCGGACTCGAGGGCCGCAATCGCGGTATCGATACGGCGCTTCGCGGACATGGTGCGCTGCGTGGTGCCGGGCGCGTAATCCTTGCTCACCGAGCGAACTTTCTCGGTCAGCTCATCCACATTCGCGTCAGCTGGCGCGTTGCGGAGAGTCGCTCGCCCGCCATTCTTCGCGGCGGTCTCGATCGCGTTGTTGATGAACAGCAGAGCAGAGTCAGCAGACCCGGCAAACTGTACGAACTCTTCAACGCTTTCGACTTGAGGAACTTCCACATCAACGGACAGCTCACCCAACTGAGGATGCTTTGTCGTGATCGGATTTTCGGTCTTGACGAATTTCATATAACTCACTCCAGATTGATTGACGGTTAGCCCACACCGAATGTGCGAGCGAGACTGTTGTTTCACACTTCCTGGACGAGTCACGTTGCCCTTCAATTGTCAAACAGCGGTGTTGCCGTACACCTACAATATAACACACTACATGAACTTTGTCAAGTGTCTGTCCGGTTTGACCCGGTACTTTATACACCGCGTGTCTTTTTCGCGTGTTTGTTAGACACAACTTATTATTTTGTACCTCACGTGCACCTTTCAATATAACTAGGCGCACGTGATTTGTCAAGTGCCACTTTTATCGGTACTTCGCCGGCCAGTTTTCCGGTGCGAGCTTGTACGTTGGCGTGCGCTTGCCTGATTCCTCGCGGTTCCGTGACCAAACTTTGGCCGCAGCTTTCGCATGGTACTTGACTATGATTCGCCCGTGTTCGTGACGTATCGAGACGATTGTTTTCGCGTACGTGTTCGCAAACTTGGCCGCATCTTCACGTGAGCGGAACGCTTTTTGCGTTACGACTCGCGCCGTGTCAACATAGACAAGCATTTTATTCTCCGGTTCGATTGTTTTCCCGCATGATGTAATATAACTAGGGCCGCATGAAAAGTCAAGTGCCCGCCGTACCGTGTAGCGCGTGCCGTGTTTCGTATCTACCAAATATAACCTACCGAGCTCCGAATGTCAAGGCCTGCGACCGCGTGGCGGCGAGTGTCTTGTTTCGTATCTATACAACTTAATATAAACAGTTGTGTATGGAAGCCCCGGTGTCTGTTCGGTGTATCAAATGTTTTCATGTGGGGGTGGGGGTAAAATGAGCACATACGTGGTCGGGCGAACAGACTCCTTTGATTCGCGAGTTAGTTTGGGGGCATGCTCACATTTACCCACTAAACGAGTTTCGTTACACGCAAGATAATATAGAAACTCACAAAAAATTTTGCGGCTCAATTTTTTCTTTCTACCCTCATATTTTTTCTACCCTCATATTTTTTCTACCCTCATATATCATTATTGGACACACGACACCACGCCACGTGGAGATCACATTACACACTTTCCACATGACCAACCTTTTTTGCGTACCTTGCACTTTCTTACCATATATGGTATATTGAAGCTGCGCTACTTCTGTCCCTTTTCGAGGCGACAATGTAAATGATCAAAGCTATCAAAGACCTCCCAGCTGTCAACGATGAGATCCGACTCGACAACCCGACTGATAAAACGGGCCATGTTTCGTTTCAGTATCTCTCTGGCGCCGGTACAGTTGTTGTTGAGGCCTCGCACGATGGGATTGTGTGGTTCGCGTTGCTACTCACTAGTATGACGACAGCAGCTACGACAGCGGCAGCATTTACTGCCGTTGGTGGATGGTACACTCTGTGCCCATTCGAGTTTGTTCGTGCTCGTAAGAGTGTTGGTGCACTTGCTTGTAGTGTAGCACTCGCGTTTGCACCGTTCTAACTCACTTTACACGGAGTTGAAATGCTCAAGCTATTGAAGTCGAAAACGGTTTGGGGCGCAGTCATTGGAGCAGTATCATGGCTCATTGGCCGTCCCGAGATTGCACCCACGGACGTTATCACGGCAGTTGGCGGTATCATTTCCGCAGTCGGTATCCGTGACGCGATTCGGAAGTCAGCTTCCCCAGATTCACCAGAAGGGAAGGATGAGCTCAAAGGACCGGAATTCCCTGGGTCGGAGCACATTTAACGATGCGCATCGACCTTCATCTGCACGAGGATACAAACCTCTTGCGCATTCTCACTCAGCAAGGAGCTATCATGTCGTCTGTTGCACAGCTTTCTGCGAAGGTCGATGAGCTTCAGCAAGCAATCGATTCTGAGCAGACCCAGATTGGAGCAGCACTCAGCACTCTTCAGTCAACGGTTGATGGTCTAAAGCAGGAACTGATCGACGCAGGTTCTCCAGCAGAACGTCAGGCAGTTGCTGACAAGCTCGACGCCGCGATTACCGATGTTTCGAGCACGATCGCTGATGCCGCGCCGGCTGTTGAACCGATTTCGAATGGTTCACCGCCCGATGTTCTGGACAGTGGTTCGACGGGAGGAACTGTGATTCCTTCTGAGGGCGACGGTAACTAATCGCCAGCTGTGGCTCCACGTAGGCAGAAGGGGCTACCTCGCGTAGCCGTTCCCAAACCTCCTCGGGGAGCATGGATAAAACAAATCCGTGCTCTCACGAAGAGGCTCACGCTTCCTCAACAAAGGAAACCGAAATGAC
>JACCVY010000001.1 GCA_013697915.1 Blastocatellia bacterium
TCGCCTCAGCCATTCCACCAAGGTCAGCACCGATATTGAAAACATTAGCCACGATCAGGAGTGCGCAGGCCGTCCACAGCACCCAGCGCGGATAATTTCGCCGGATGATGCCCGCCAGCCCTCGCCCTGTGACCAGACCAAGACGCGCACACATCAACTGGACGGCAGCCATCAGTGGAAAAGAGAAAAGTGCCGTCCATAACGGCATGTAGCCGAAAGACGCGCCCGTTACCGAATAAGTCGAGATACCGGACGGGTCATCGTCCGCCGCGCCGGTAATCAATCCGGGACCGAGTGCGGCGAAGAAATTTCTGACTCTGCCCGTCGGTTTCTGCTTTGGCTTTTTCTTGTTTTTCAATTTCGGAATCAGGTTCGTTCATTCTTTGAGAGTTTCACTCAATACTGCTGCTCAATGTTAGCTGGCCGTGCGCAGCAATTATCAAACACTTCGAAGCAACGAACAAGTTGAAGAACGCGTTCCGGTCCAACGCGTTATAGGCCAGTATTGGGCACGCAGGGTTGGGGTGAAACGTTTCGGTTGAGATAGTTCTTAATTGACTCCAAAGTGACCAAGAGATGAGTGGGGTAGTCGATCAATAGAAGGGCTCGTGTGGGCCGGACGATCAATCACAATTGGAGAGACGTTCAGTCCGCACAAGGTACGATCAGCAGTCGAATCCGCTCTCCGTCCCGTTTCTCACGGGAAGCTAGGGCAACGTTTCTTTTACTACCCATCCAATTAAGGCTCGTTCTCAAGTTGTTGTTAATCTCAACTAACACTTTGAGGAGTGCCAGAATTACGTTAGTGATATTATCAGACCACGCTTTTACAACTAGAGCATGCGGGGTTCTGGATTGTGTGGAAGTCTCTGAAGCGTTTCCTCGTCGGCGCGCCGATCTCAACTGCAATGGCGCATCACGAGCGGATCAATAATAAGACTGCCTTGGCAGTCTTCTCTTCGGACGCACTCTCCTCAGTCGCCTATTCCACCGAAGCCATCCTGCTGGTTTTGCTGGCTGCCGGGTCTGTTGCGACAGGCTATCTCCCTCCGATCGTGATTGGCCTCGCCGTTCTCCTCACTATCCTGACCCTCTCTTACCGACAAACAATTCACGCGTACCCTTCGGGCGGCGGCGCGTACATCGTCGCCAAAGACAACTTAGGAACCATGCCGGGATTAGTAGCGGGTGCGGCGCTGCTGGTCGACTACGTTCTGACAGTGGCTGTCTCTATTTCAGCAGGCGTTGCGGCAATCACGTCGGCGGCGCACGGAACACGTTTTGAGTTCTTACAAAATCATCGCGTGCCCATATGTCTCTTGATGATCGCGTTCATCGCCACCATCAACTTGAGGGGCGTCCGCGAATCGGGAGCGATCTTCGCGGGACCTACCTATCTCTTTATTCTCGCAATGCTTCTGCTCATTGTGGGCGGCTTCTACAAATACTTTACGACCGGCTCGGTGATGCCCACCCCTGCACCAGAGGCATTGCACTATGACGTTTCGGTCGGCACTTTCACCCCCAGCAGCATCGCGAGCGGCGCACTTATCTGGCTCTTGCTGCGCGCCTTCGCTGCCGGTTGCACGGCACTGACGGGCGTGGAAGCGATCTCTAATGGCGTACCTGCGTTCAAGCAACCGGAATCGGACAACGCCGCGAAGACACTGACGTGGATGGCCGTGATCATGACCATCCTCATCCTCGGCACCGGCTTTCTGGCCTACAAGATTCACACTCACCCGATGGGCGAAGCTGAGACATTGGTTTCAGCCATGACGCGGCACACGTTCGGTGGCGGCGCGGTCTACTTTTTCGTGCAGGCAACAACGGCGGCGATCCTGGAAGAGGGACTGGTGAGACAACATTAGGCAGAATGTTTGGATAACACTCCTTGAAGTGTTCTCAAAGAAAACGCCTATGGAATGTATGAGTGCGCTGTGCGAGAGATTCTCGCTTAGGATGAAGAGCAACAATTATACCGGGCCAGGAAGTTTGCGAGTTTGGCCGTAACTTCTTGATGCTCGGTTTGGGCTGGACCGTTATCTGTCTAATAGAGAAGACACGAGTCGAACCAATTGTGAACAATTGAAGGAAGAAGCCTTTGTTATTTGTAAGCGCTTATATTTGCGGTAGCAGTCCGTACGTACGAGGGCTTGCCGAATTCGGTCCATGCGAAAAAAACTTCATCACCGAGTCGCGCCATACGCGGGAAACCGCTTGAGCGCGAGATGTCCGTTTTAGCGATAACAGCCGGCGGGCCAACGGAGCCGTCGGCTTGCACTCGTCTCACTTTGATCGCCCCGCCCTCCGCCGTGCCTGATAGCCAGCAAACAAGAGCAGAACCGTCGGGTAATAGTAAGACGTCAACTCGTCCCAGGGTTTCCCCGTCATCCACCTGAACGGGCTGACCGAACGTCGCGCCGGCATCGTTAGAGAAAGCTGCTTTTACATGAGGCGAGTCATTCGCTCCCGTGTACCAAGCGACTGCCACGCGCCGACCCTCGGCTGAAACGGATGGACCATTTACAGGACATCCGCTGATCTCCCAGTTGTCGGAAAACACAGGCCGTGGAGCGCTCCAGTTACCTTGGTGATTACTCACAAAGTGAATATCGCGTATCTCCTTGTCGGAGCGGTCGCGGTAGACCGCGATAGCACCTTCGGAGGTTAGCGCAGCAGAGGTTTGGCAGCATTCACATACACGGTCATCCAATTGCGTTTCGTCTGAAAGTTTTCCCTCCGCATCAATAGCAGCGTAACGCAATGTCATACTGACGGGCAGTGGAGTATGTTCGTCGCCTTCGTCTTTGACGTCTCTAAGATTACGACCGTCGAGCCATACGGCGCCAACACGCCCATCAGGGAGTGGTACCAACGAAACGAAACCATGCTCAGTCTGAGTATTATCGGTATGCGGTACGATAGGCTTGGCCCAGGTCTTACCCCCGTCTTTCGATCGCGAGATGTTTACGTTGTACGCATAAGTGCCGGTTCCACTTTTTACCAGCCAGTGCGCGGCGAGTAAGCCATCCGTCAGCGCTATTACGGACGGGAAATCAGCCCAGTTGACGAACCAGTTATCTCCTTCCGCGACTGTGCCGGCCTTGGACCAGTTGCTTGCGTCGCGAGTCGCGAAACGTAAAGCGTAACGCTTCTCTCCAACCTTCTCCACCCAGCTTAGTATGATCCGGCCGTCGGCGGTCGCGCTGAGTTCAGGCTCACGGCTGTCAGCAGCAGTGGGCGAATCGCTCGCCTGGATCGTGAGCGCCGGACCGGCGCCGCTAGAGCTAATGGTCTTCCGGGAAGGCGACGAATCGATGGCGCTTCGGTTACAACCAAAAGCGAAAACCGCCACAATCAAAAGCAGCAATACGCCCGGCGTTCGGCAAACCTTCATATAGAGGCACACTCCCCTTCTTGGGAAACTCTACTTGCCATAAAACTCTGACGGATAGTACCGCGTCACAGCTTGCGTTGCGAGTAGGTTCAACAGTTGCGAGAAAATTCAAATGTTCGATCGAGGAGAGAACCTCATGGACGATCCGTTTTGAGGCGAGAATTTGAATCTGCTTTGCTTGTTAGAAGCGTATAAATAAAAGCGGAGGGCCGGGAGAATAAACCCAACTGAAGCTTGGGAAGCTACCAGACTTCTGATATATTCAAGCCCTCCAAATAACTTTAGACGTAATTGACCGCGTACTCCTATGCATAAGCGGTTCTTAGTAATCACGGTCCTGGCTGCTTTGTTGTTCGCTTTGGGAGGCAACTTCCTGGTTGCCGCTCTGTGTCCCCATCTCCGGTCTGCACAGGTTTCCTGCGAGACACATCACGTTATATCCACAATGTTCCATGACGACATGGGTGACATGAAGATGGATCCGCTGGACGAGGCCGCGTCTAATCCCGATCCCAATGCAATTGCTATAGGCGAGCCCATCAGGCTGTGTCCTCATTGCGCCGTTCACTCGCGTACAACGCCCAGCGCAGTCTCGTTCAGAGAAGTTGAGGCGTCGAAGCGAGCTGGAAGTGTTGCTACTCCGGATGCAATACCGAACGTTTTCTCTGTCGAAACCTCTACCGTCTCGATCTTGATCTCAAGATCGCATGGACCGCCTGGGGATACAACCCGCAGGCATGTCCTCATCAACATCTTCCGTATTTAGTTCCTTCCGACAATCACATTCGTGATGGCGACGCGGGCGGTAGCCTGTGTTGTCACTGATCCATTCCGCTTTCCATTTGTAGAACAGCTTGTTGAATTCGCCTGGGCGAACTCTAGAAGGGGAGAACATGAAGAGGCTTAGTAATTGGAACAAGGCGCTGAGAACAATCGGAGCCCTTACCCTGATGTTTGCGGTTAGCGTGACTGCCTTGCCGCAGCCTCAGGAGCATGACATGAGCAAGATGCCGGGGATGAAGATGCCAAAAGCTAAGAGTGCGCCGAGGAAGAAAAAGCCGCGCGCGAAAGCAAGGCGGGCGGCAAAGAAGAAGCCTGGCACGAAGAAGCCGTCAGCATCGCCGACTCCATCGCACGAAATGATGCCGGGAATGCAGATGCCATCGGCATCGCCGACTCCACCGCACGAAATGATGCCGGTAATGCAGCTGCCATCGGCATCACCGACTCCGTCGCACGAGATGATGCCGGGAATGCAAATGCCTTCAGCATCGCCGACTCCGTCGCACGAGATGATGCCGGGTATGCAGATGCCGTCAGCATCGCCGACTCCGTCGCACGAGATGATGCCAGGCATGCAGATGCCAGAAGCGTCACCAACGCCGGCTGTTGACCCAGACCCACAGATTGCCAGCCGCCCGGTGCTCCGGCTTGAAGATCTCGAAGCTATGGCTCTCAAGAACAACCCGACGCTTGCTCAAGCGGATGCTGGAATCCGAGCCGCCGAGGGTCGACGGATCCAAGCGGGACTCTTTCCAAATCCGACTGTGGGTTACTTCGTCGAAGAGTTTGTTTTCCGGTCCCCGGGTGAGAGTGCTGAACACGGCGTTTTTGTCGAACAGACATTTCCCTTGGGCGGCAAGCTCGGTAAGAGTCGACGCATTTTTGCACGCGAGAAAGAGCAAGCTGAGTTGATCGCAGAAGCGCAAAAGATGCGAGTACTCAATTCAGTGCGGCTTCTTTACTACGAAGCTCTAGGAGCGCAGCGATTGGTCGACCTTCGCGTCTATCTAGCGGGTCTGACTCGTGAGGCAACCGAAATAACAAGACAACTGCACAACGTCGGCCAGGCCGATACCCCCGATCAACTCGAGATCGAGATCGAAACGCAGAGGGCCGAAATCGATTTACTGCGGGCCCAGAACGACCGCGAGGAAGTGTGGCGGGCCTTGGGAGCGATGGTAAACAACCCCGAATTAAAACCCTCCCGGCTTGAAGGAAGTTTGGAAGTCAATCAGACCGCGCTCGATGAAGATCAAATCATGTCTTCGCTCCTGCGTGAGAGTCCGGAGATACGTGTGGCCCAGGCGGGTGCCGAACGCGCACGGGCCGTGCTCGCGCGGGCGCGAGCGCAAAAGATTCCTGACCTGTCTGTCAGTGGCGGACTAGCTTACAACTTCGAGCGCTTCGAACCACTCGTACCTACTATTGGCAATCAGCGAAAAGGTATGGAAGGGCGGCTGCAAGTCGGAGTGAACGTACCTATTTTCAACCGGAATCAAGGAGGCATCGCCGCGGCGGAAGCTGAGTTAGGCATCGCGGAGCGTGAGCTTCAACGCCTGCAGCTCACGTTGCGAACGCGCGTCGGGTCGTCACTCCGCGCATACCGCAACGCGTTACAGATGACAGAGAAATATCGCACCGAGGTGATACCGCGCGCGCGAGCCGGTTACGAAATGTACCTGTCGAATTTTAGGCAGATGGCAGCGGCCTATCCGCAAGTGCTGATAGCGCAACGTACGCTCTTCCAGGTGGAGGTTGAATATGCGCGAGCACTGATTCAATTGCGGCAGACCGGAGTTGGTCTTCGCGGTTTTCTCTTAACGGGTGGTTTGGATTCTGTGGGGCGCCCAGGTGAATCAACAGAAGGTATCAAGCTGCGGTCGCCTAACGAAGCTACAGGCGAGTCCGACAGACCGTAATTCGAACTGGCAACTACAAATGGTTTCAATTGATTGGAGCAAAACATGAGTAACAGTAGACGCAATTTTCTCAAGAAATCCGGGCTGGTCGGCGCGGGAATACTAGCAAGTACAACGGTGGGTTCGGCGCAACACGAGGGTCACGTTCCAGCTCAGCCGCAACCGAGAACGGATGTCGGTCAGGTGACTAGCGACGGTAATGTTTTGGTGCACACGCCTGACGTGCCCAAGCTTCCATGGACCATGGAGGGCGGTGTCAAAGTGTTTCGGCTAACTGCCGAAGTTGTTAAGACGAGAATCAATCCCATGAGAGAGATTTTCGCCTGGGGGTACAACGGCAGCGTTCCCGGTCCAACGATTGAAGTGAATGAAGGCGATCGCGTTCGCATACTCTTCCAAAACAACTTGCCGGAAGCGACGACGGTGCATTGGCACGGCCTGGAAGTGCCTTTACAAATGGACGGAGTGCCCTTCATTAGCCAGCCAATGGTGGAACCCGGCGGCACGTTCACCTACGAGTTCACGCTTTATCAAAACGGCACCTTCTTTTACCACTCCCACATGGCGATGCAGGAAATGATGGGAATGATCGGTTTTTTCATTATCCATCCTAAGGATGCGTATGCGCCTCACTGCCATAAAGATTTCGGATTGATCTTACAGGAATGGGCGCTGTTGCCGAACAACCCAGTGCCGAACTCGTTGGCTATGGAATTCAACTGGCTGACGCTCAATGGGAAAGCCGGTCCAGCAACAACGCCGATGATTGTTAAGCAAGGGGAGCGTGTACGTATCCGCTTTGTGAACCTTGGAATGGACCACCACCCGATGCACATACATGGCAATCAGTTTTACGTGACCGGTACGGAGGGAGGACGTATCCCTGAATCAAGATGGTTTCGGGAAAACACCGTTCTCGTCGGCGTGGCGCAAGCGCGCAACATTGAATTCGACGCCGTTTTCCCCGGGGAGTGGATGCTCCATTGCCATCTACCCCACCACATGATGAACCAGATGGTATCGATGGTCGGGCCAATGGGTATGGCAGGACAGGGAGTGCAGACCGGCAAAGGTATGGAAGAAGGAATGGGCATCGTGAAGCAAGGGCATGCGCTGTCTAAAGATATGGCGCCGGGGTTGGGCCGTGGCATGGGTGACACCACGGAAAAGGAAAGAAACACTTCAAACCTGGTTGGGCCAAGTCCGCACCTTCAGCAGAACAATCTTAAGGAGACTGATAAGAAGCGGGTTCCCGGTTACCCGCAAGACATGGTGATGATCATGGACAGGGAAGTTGCGAAGCCGGAAACGTACGGCCTGCCGCCGGGTTGGACTGCATCGATGATGGGAATGATGACGCTTGTGCGCGTTTTACCGCCGACTCAATACGAGGAAGTAATGCGTCGCATACGCGAAAGGATTATTGAAGCGCCCGCAGCGATACCCGCCGGCCATAAGCACGGATAAAGGGAATTGAGAGTAGAAGCGACATTGAGTCAATGGGAAAAGTCACACGGTCGCCTTCGTGGAAGGCACCAAACAATCAAGGGAGAAGAGGAAGAAAATTATGAATATGAATCGTTCAAACTTATTAGCAGTTGGCGCACTTGCGTTGACTTTGGTCCTTAGTTTCGGTGTTTCCAAGGGCGAGCTTGCGAGTGCAGCGCAGATGGGCGACATGCCCTCCGATCTGCATTTCATCGACCTGATGATTATGCATCACCAGGAAGGCATTGAGATGGCGCAGATGGCCCAGACCAAAGCGGTCAATCCGAAGGTCAAAGCATTGGCAGACAGAATTGTGGCTGACCAGCAGAAGGATATCGAGGAGTTACAGGGTCATCGCAATCACTGGTACGCGGGCAAGCCGCCAATGGATCCTGCAATGATGAGTTCAATGATGCAGAGTATGCATCCAGGAATGATGAGCATGGAGGACACCCGGCGGAAACTACTTGCGGCTCAGGGCGCGGCCTTCGATCGGCTATTCCTCGAAACGATGATCCACCATCATCAAATGGCAGTTGATATGTCTAAGGAGGCAAGAACGAAAGCCGAGCACGCGGAGATCAAAGACATTGCACGTAAAACCATCGCCAAGCAGACGGCGGAAATTGCTGAGATGAACCGGCTAAAAGGCGGCGGTACTAGGACCAGCAAAGCAAAGCCTAAAGCAAAGCCAAAGACGACGCATACGCACTCGCATTGATTCTTCAATGGGGGCGCGCGGAGTGACTTGGACAACTCAGTAACCATACCTGCTAGGAGCAATAGATGAACCATTCGACTGGCGACAATAAACAGTTGCTCACCTACGTGGTCCGAGGATTGTTTGTTAGCCTACTGCTAGCATTCGTTCCAATTAACGGCTTGGCCCATGCGAAGCTGGTTCGCTCGGAGCCCAAAGCAAGAGCCAGTTTTTCCACCGCTCCGAAGCTGGTTGAAATCTGGTTTAGTGAGGAGTTGGAACCGGGCCTCACCACCATCGAGGTAACAGATCAACAGGGCACACGTGTCGATCGCGGCGAGGTCACGCTCTCGGAAGCGAACAAGAAAGCGCAAATTGAACTCGGGGCACTCAGCGCGGGTGTCTACACTGTCACTTGGAAGGCTGTCGCTGGGGACGAGCACACAATGCGCGGCAGCTTCACCTTCTCGCTGACTACTCCGAGCGCTGCACCAGCGACTGGCACGGCTGCAACCGGGCAAACAACAGGAACACAACCGACAAGCACGCCCATGCCTGCAATGAGCCCTGAAGAAGATCAAGGGGCTCAGATTTCGTGGGGTCAAACTCTGGTGCGCTGGTTGAGCTACCTCGCAATGATGACGCTCTTCGGTGGCTTTGCCTTTAGGTCGCTTGTTCTGGTGCCGGCGTTCCGCCGTGCACTTGAGGGAGCGGAGCGGGCTCAGGCAGCGGCGGCGAGCGAGCGCCGTGCGTTGCTCTTATCCTGGATGAGTATCGTCTTACTCTTCTTCGCTTCTATTACAGCACTCGTAATGCAGGCTGCAAATGTTTTTGACAAGTCCCTCGGTGAATCGCTCTCGCTTGATGTGCTTGGGCGCGTGCTTAGTACTGGGTATGGCCCCTTTTGGATCTTCCAAATTGCCTCCGTCGGCGCGATAACACTGATATTGGTACTCCTTACTGAGCGCGTAAGACAGAATCCATCGCGCGAGCATTCAGGACTATGGTGGGCAGGTTTGGTTGGCAGCGCTGTGCTGCTTATGGCTCCGAGTTGGACTGGCCACGCGATGGTGGCGATAAAACACTTTCGCCTCGCAGTTTTTACCGACTGGCTTCATTTGTTGGCGGGAGGTTTCTGGGTTGGCGGGCTATTTCACTTGGCGCTCACGTTACCGCCAGCGCTGCCCTTACTAAGCAAGTCACGGCGCACCATCGCCCTTCATCACGTGATCAAAAGCTTCACGCGTGTCGCTATGCCCAGCGTTGTGTTGCTGGTGCTCGCCGGGCTCTATAACACCTGGGCTCACATACCTCGCCTACAAGCATTTTGGATGACGCCTTATGGGAAGACGCTTGGAATAAAACTACTGATCGTCGGTGTAATGCTTCTTTTAGGCGGCCTGAATAATTTTCACTTTGGCAAACGGGCGGCGCGGCTCGTGGCCGCGGAAAACGCCGATTCAAATGCAGCTGAGGAGGCCAAACTTGAGCGCGGCTTCTGCCGGTCGGTCGCTTTCGAGGCAGCCTTGGGTGCCGTCGTGCTTCTGGTAACGGCGGTGCTCGTTTTCATGACGCCGGCGCGCAATCATCCGGCGATGACCGCCGCCGAAACTGAGCAAAAGCTTTCGCGCTAAAGCGATCGCGGGAAGCGACCCAACAGCATGCACGTCTGTTTCTTGGAGAAGCACGCGGCGCGTTGCGCGGTTTGCGCGGATGAAGCATTGATGGCTTATCGAGTGCAAAACAAGGTTTGATCCTGAAGCGGACAAGGGAACGGATTATCTAAGATTCTCAGGACATTGCGACTGGAGGCAAATATGAAAATCATAACGAGGTAAATTATGTAGGAGCCGGTGGCAAAACTTTTCAGCTTCCTCGACTAATCGTCTTGCGCTGGAGAACCAGACGTCAAATCAGGAGTCTTTATTGCGGCTGCCGCAATTACCAATCCCGAACCCACAATCAACACCGCCCATCCCCACTGAATCTGAACAGATTGCATGGCCATGTCGGCGATACCTCGAAAGGGGTTGCCTGACAACTGCGATTCCATTTGAGTTTGCATCTCAGAAATGCGCATCCGGAAGTTGACGAATGTAAATATCATTACCGCGAGTGAACCAATACCTGTGAACCAAAGGCCTCGATACCGCTTTGTGATGGTCAATATCAGCGACACAATCGCCAAAGCGAGAATGATGACACCATCCCCTTTTCCATTTTGGAAGTAGTTCACGCTCCCCACGAAAGGCAGGCTAATGATTGGCGTGAACACTCCGACGAAGAGTACGAGCGAACCAACGAGACCGAGCATTTGTTTTCTGGCGACAATTCGATCCAAATCTGGGTTTCGCCGCTGAAACGAACGCTGGTCAGTTGTCTGAAATACCTCGCTGGTAATAAGAGTCGGCGCAACCTGGCTATTACCGATTGGCCCGCTCACCTGCTCACTGCGACCCCCTTGCGGCGTTGCGAGACGCGTACCACACGCTTTACAAAACATCGCACTCGCGCGATGTGCGGTGCCACAGTTTTGGCAGCTTAACGCAGAAGAAGAATCGGTTGTCGTATCCGACGGGATTGGGGGTGCCTGAATTGTGATTGCATCATCGTTGAGATTACTACCACAGGATTTACAGAATCTTGAGGTGTCGGGAAACTCAACATTGCACTTCTGGCAGTATTTCATTTTGAAGAGTCTAGTCAGTGAGTTTCAGAGCTGAAAGGGAACCAATCACGACTCGCTGAGTTTTCACTCTGTTGTGTGGTTACTCATGGTGCAGCGCGAGGGCACTTTTATCTTTATTCCTCAATGCGGCTTCCAGTGTCGCCCATTCGTGATGACCTCTGGACATCTTGTAAAAGTCACCATCCTTATCGCTCATCAGGTCGTTTAACATCTCCTGCGCTTTACCGTTATCAATCGCCTTTGTGCCGGCAACAAAGATTGCTTCGAACGCTTCGTGATGAGAAATCATTCCCTTGATAGAAAGCTTTGCGCGCTCGTACGGGAAACGATAGTCGGTCGGATATTTCTTTTCGGCATCTTCAAGAGCCGCAACAGTCTTGTCGGCGTCGGAGGGTGATGCGCTAACGCGCGAAACCCGAAGTTTCTTCAATTCATCATCAGCTGAATTGGCGTTTGTTGTCTGCCCTTGCGTGGTCGATATCGCTGTAGGCGCAGGACCAGGCGTGGGCTGGTTTAAGACTTCGGCCGCTGAACTTCGGTGCGACCACCAGTACCACCCTCCCGCGCCGAGAGCGCCGAAGACCATTAAGACAAATATCGCAACGAGTAAGCCATGCCACCATTTAAACTGACGAGGCTGCGCGTTGTGCCCATAGCTCTCGAGCATAGAAAGGCCAGGGGCTGTTCGCTCGAACGTTGTTTTCGGGGGCGAAGGCGCGCTGCCCGAACCATAGGGTTTGGGCCTAGCCGCACTCGTCTCGTCGGTTCTAGCAGGCTCATAAATAGTGTCCCGCCCATAGGTCTGCAGATTGCTGGCTCGCTGAAGCGAGGGAGCGGACGGAGGCGGGGCAATCAAAGGCGCAGTATCTTCGAACATGTTGGTGCCACAAAACTCACAGAACACCGAATCTTCATCCACCAGATTTCTGCACGAGCGGCAGCGCACGCGAATCTGCGTCTCGGTAATAGTTTGCTGCGCCGAACGAGTAGGGTCCTTTCCCCGGAGAGGCTCAGTAGAGCTTACTTGTGGGGATGCGAGCGGCAACGTCGGCGGGAACTCCGTGGTGTCGGATACGAGCGGTGCTGTGGGTGGAGGCGCTGGCGTCTCTGTCGGATTAAAGAAATCACCGGTGCTCGGGGACGGTAATGGCGCTTGGCATTTAACGCAGAACTTCCATCCGGGTTGTGTGGTCTCATCGCAAGCGGGGCAGCGCAAAGAGACGACTTCTCCAAGTCCGCCTCCACAGGATTCACAGGAGGTAAGGCTGTCTGGAAAATTGAGATTGCATCGTGAACAGAGCTTCATTGTCGCTCCTTATGATCGGCCGCATGATCGGCCGCAACTACAACCATGATCGCGGCCGTAGACCAGCAGCCATTCTTGCCGCTAGGTAAAGATTCAAAGTCAGCAACTTGTCTGAACTGTTTAGCACCAAACTTAGTGGTTTTCAAACTGTACCGGTTGCCGGTTTCGGTTCGACGACATGCCCTCAGTAGAGGTCATAACCAACCTCCAGCAAAACCCGCCCGACGCAAGCCGCTGGCGATGTACGGGCAGTTTCGCATCAACCGCCACAATAACTCCGTACGATAATTCTCGATCATCAGAATAGTCGGCCCTTCATTAAGCCCGAAATGCCAAGGCGATACCCAGCCGTGAGGATTGCCGGATGCAGCAGGGTAGGCCGGGTTGAACGACGCTTTAAAGCCGTAGCGGTTGGACTCTGTTAATTTGACGTCGTGAATACAGTAATCGAGCGCGGCCAGCACAATCTCGGGCGCGAATGGCAGTGAGGCCGCCACGGCCCACGGCGCGATGGTGCCATCGTCTGGTCCGTACGGCACGCCGCGCCCCACGTAGTCGAAAAACTGGCGCTCGATGCCGGCAACGTTGATGGTGTCGGGACCGGGACCTTCGCTCGCGGTCAGTCCCCAACAATGCTCGCCATAGTGCGTAAACTGGAGCGGGTTATCGATCGCGTACTGACGTTGCACATAGGTTGCGCGTCGGCTGTTCTCGAAATAGTCGATGCCCTTGCCGCGCATAAAGACGTCCTGAATACCGCGAAAGTCGATCCAGACATGCGAAAGCTGGTGCGTGAATAGCGGCCCAGCGTATAGGTAATCATATCCGTAGCAGTGTTCCCACTGGTAAGTTGAAGCCCACGCGGCGTAGCTCTCCTCGGGCAATGGATGCGTTGGCGAACCCAGCCCAAGGATATACAACAGCAACGCCTCGTCGTAGCCTTCCCAACGATACTTGAGAAATCCGCTTTCTGGCTTCCAGCCGTGCGTGACCGTTGCGCCGCCGTCTTGCGCCCACTGCCAATCTGCGCGTCGATAGAGTGCGTCGGCAAACATGCGGATTTCCAGCTCGTCCGCCGTGCCCGCGTCAAAATACATTCCTGCCGTCAACGCGCCCGCCAGCAGAAAAGCGCTGTCTATCGTCGACAGTTCGCATTGCCAGGCTCGCCGCCCGGTCTGCATATCAAGAAAATGATAATAGAAGCCCTGGTAGCCGGTAGCGTCAGGCTCGGGGCCTTGCGGGCTGTTCCAGAAAAAACGCAGCGTCGTCAGCGTTCGTTCTACCACCGCGGCGCGCTGCATAAATCCGCGCTCAACAGCCACCGGATAAGATGCCAACGCGAGCCCGATGGCGGCAATACTGGCAGGCCAATCTGCTTCGGTCTTGTCGATCACCAGCCCGTTGGCTCGATTCGTCTCATGCAAAAAATACTTGAATGAGTCGTGCTGCAGCTTTTCCAGCTCGGCATCGACGGTCAGTTTCTTGCTGCTCATGGTCTCATCCGGTTTGATGATTTCTCTGGCGTGAGATCGAGTGGTGCGCGAGCATCGCTGCATCCAACCATCCCACGATCACCTGGAGCGACAGAGCGAGATTACCGATTTGGCAATGATTTTCGGCTTGCTCAGCTCGCGTAAACAAGCGCGCCGTCAGAGAGCGTACATTTCGGAGGGTCTTGATCTGATCATAGAATTGGTGCAGAGGAACATAATGATCCTGCTCTCCTGCCAGCAAAAGCACGTCCTGCGTAACACGGGCCGAGACGGCAGTGGTTCTCAGCCACCGAACCTTCTGCAAAAACTCGTAAGGGGATCGACACCCGGTGACATGCATGCCTTGCTGCACACCCCACTCGATTACCAAGCTTCGCTTCATCGCGCGCCTCACGAGCGAATTTACAGCAAGGGCTGCATTAAGCTTGAGAAGTGCTGCGAGCATGACACGTACGACGGGACTGACCTGCCGCAGCACAACTTCCGAAAAGTCTGTTAGCACGTCATCAGCAATGATGCGGCGGACCCGTGGCTCATACGCTGCCGCGCGAATCACCAGTTCGCCACCGAGCGAGAATCCCAGCAAGCTGACTTCGTCCAGGTCAAAGTAATCCAGCACAACTTTAACTGGCTTTTCCCACTCATGCGTCATAGGCAAGTTGAAATCTTCCAGAGCTGTTCCCTGTCCTGGCCCATCGAAGGCAATGACCTCGTAACCCGCATCGCGCAGCGCGAAAAGGACGGCGAACCATTCTTCGATGTAGCTATCGAAGCCGCCGAACACGACGATGGTTCCCTTCGGCGCAGACGGTGTAAAGCGATAGGCCGAGAGCGCTTCACCTTCATAAGGAATAATCGAATGATCAGCCCGTGACGCCGTAGTGCGTCTTGATCAGCTGAAGAAATCGCTCGCGGGTCGGACGTTTGGCAGCCTCCGTCGGAAACATGAAAAATTCCGCGGCACGCAGGTAGAAAGCGCCCTTAAGCTGCTGACGGTTGCTCAGAGAGTGTTCGGCAAGGGCCAGAAATTCGCGAGTGAAATCTGTGTAATCGATAATCCGTGGGGCTACCGCGCGCATCTCGTCAAGCATCTGTGGATCGCCGACCCAGTTGTAGAAACGGTTCATTTGAAAATTGAGGCTAACATCGGGGTGGAGTCGATGGTAGCCAACGGGAAACTGGAAGAGTGCGTCGGTTGAGGAACGAGTCCGGATCTGATCTTCGGATGGTTGTACCCAGTTCATTATCAAGCTCATTCACTAACGCAGTACTACTTGCAAACTGCCAAGTCGCCGTAAGACCCGAGCGTCACCACGAGGGCTGACGACGCGCCGATCGACTTCGCCGTCTACCTGCCTAAGTCGCAAAATCGAAGATTTGCTGCTCTATGACTTCTCAAGACTGTGAATGCTGACTGTGCCGCAGCAGCTTCCCGCCTTGTCTACGACTGGCAAGCTCGTCGCTTGATGCTCGTGGAGTTTCCCGCGCGCTTCTGGAAGTGGATCATCCGCGCCACAACATGCAGACGCGGGCCGCATGATTTCTTCGACGAGCACCTCTGAAGCGCGCCGGTCATCAGCCGCCACGCTGCAACACACGTCGCGCTCGGTGACGACGCCGACCAGCTTGAGGTTTTCTGTGTTCTCAACCACGGGCGCGCAACCACAGCCTGAATCGCGCATCGTTTGCGCAGCGTGTGCCGCCGAGTCTTGCGGCGTGCAGCACGAAGACGCTTCGATTGGTTCCATCACATCACTACAACAACTCATTTTCGTTTTCTCCTTAATTTGTAATTGCTTATATTTCAGCCGCCTCAAATCATCGATTTGATTCATCGAGCGCGTAGCTTAGCCGTCGGCGCTTTTGGCGCGAGACGAATCGGGCGTCCTTGTCGCTGATTTTGCATCCTGCTGATCGGTCGCTTCATACCAATAGCGCCCGTCACGGGCCAGAAGCTCATCAGCCGCCGCGGGACCGTAGGAGCCGGCGGCGTAGCTGGTGAAGTCCGACGGTTTCTCCGCCCCCCATTTTTCGATAATCGGCTCGACGATCTCCCACGCCGCTTCCACTTCGTCCGCCCGCGCGAAGAAGGTCGGGTCACCGCGCAGGCTGTCAAGCAGGAGATGTTCGTACGCCGACGGCGACTCGATTGCGCCGTGTTCGTCACAGCGGCAGTAGTCGAGGTTGATCGACTGAAGCCGCATCTCCTGTCCCGGCTGCTTCGCTTCGACACGAATGACGATGCCTTCTTCTGGCGAGACGTTGACGACCAGCAGGTTAGGGCGCGCCCGTTCGTCCGGCCCGCCGCGCGCGCTCCACGGCGTGTGCGGCGCGGGCTTGAACTCGACAACGATCTCGGTTGCGCGCTTCGCCAGCCGCTTACCCGACCGCAGGTAGAAAGGCACGCCCGCCCAGCGCACGTTATCAACGTGGAGTCTAAGCGCAGCGTAGGTTTCCACTTGCGAGTCCGCTGCGACTTTCTGCTCTTCACGGTAGGCAGGCACGCGCTCGCCCGCGATGACGCCCTCTCCGTACTGGCCGCGCACCGCGTCACGCCCGACCTCGCCGGGATTGATCTTGCGAACGGCGCGTAGCGCTTTCACTTTCTCATCGCGCACGGCGCGCGGATTCCATTCGGCGGGCGGTTCGATGGCCACGAGCGCACAGAGTTGCAGCAGGTGGTTCTGCACCATGTCGCGCATCGCGCCCGCTGTCTCGTAGTAGCCTCCGCGTCCCTCCATGCCTAGCGTTTCTGAGGCCGTGATCTGAATGTGATCGATGTAGTTGCGATTCCACACGGGTTCAAAGATGCCGTTGGCGAAACGAAGCGCGAAAAGATTTTGCACGATCTCTTTGCCCAGGAAATGATCGATGCGATAGATGTCATCTTCATCGAAGACGCGAGCGATCTCGGTGTTGAGAGAGCGCGCCGACGCGAGGTCGTGCCCGAAAGGTTTTTCGATGATGAAGCGCGCCCAGCCCCCGTCGTCGGGCTGGTAAGCTAGACCGGCGAGTTTCGCCTCGCCCAGGTGTTTCATTATCGGCGCAAACAGGGCGGGCGGAGTGGCGAGGTAGAAGAGCCGCCGCGCACCCGCTCCGCAATCAAGTCGCTCGAACCTGCGCGCGAGTTCCGCGTAGCCCTGCAAGTCGTCGCCGTCGTATTCCGCCGGGATGTAGGACAGGCGCGCGGCGAACTCAGTCCACGCCGCCTCGTCGCCCGCAGTCGCGTCGCGCATCACCGCCTTTTGCATCCGCGCGCGGAACTCGTCGTCAGTCATCTCGCTGCGCGCGTAACCGATCAAGCGGAACTCCGAAGGGAGCAGACCGCGCCGCGCGAGGCGAAAGATGGCGGGCATGATCATTCGCTTTGTCAGGTCGCCGGAAGCGCCGAAGAGTACGAGCGTGCAAGGTTCCATCAGGCGGTCTGGTTGTGCTCGGACTTCCGGCGCTTGGCCATCAGCTTTCAAGTTGTTCGTAATTCGCACCTCTCCTTGTTAATTCTCGGGAGTCTGCGTGGTCTCGCATCGGTAGTCATCGTATGTACCTTTGAAAGTCGCCGTACCGCTCGCCGATTTTGCCGCGCGGGAAACTGAGAAGGATCACGAGCGCGCCGGCGATCATATCGCTCCACCGCGAGACGGAGGTGGCGCCGCCGGTAAGCCATGGGGCGGCAATCACCCAGGCGCCGAAGAGAATGTTGATGAAGCGTGCTGCTCGGCCGACATCGGGTAGCGCGATCACCGCGGCGGTCACAATCAGCGCACCGACAAGGTGATCGCTGTGGGCAGCCGTGCCTATGCTTCCGAGCGCGGCGGGCGTGAACATCAGCCAGAGTCCCACCGCCACGCTAACGAGCAAGTTCCACGGGAGCTCAACCCCCCAGATCATCGCCACCGGACTCACTCCGTCGGGGCGAACCGTAACGGCGGCAGTTCCAGTCGCCTTGTGCAGCATGCCGCCCATCCAAAATACCTGCCAGAGCGACTGTCCCTCACGGCGCGCCTGCACGAGAAACTGCAGCATCGCCACCACCTCATCGAGCGTGAGCGCGATCATGACGAGCATCGCTGCGGCGGCGATGAGGCACGGCGAACACCATGCTCCGACAGCTAGCGGTTGCAGAACGATCAGCGTGATGCTGACAACGCCGAGGGGCACGACGAGGATGCCGAAAAACGTAACCATCCAGGGCATCGTTCGCCAACGCGCCTTGTCGCCCATGAAGCCCATCAGAAATTCGACCATGTAGGCGAACGCGCCTAGTCCGGCATCAGGGATTGGGAAGGCGCGCGAAACGTCAGAGGTCAGGACGCGCATGGTGCCGAGTCCGAAAAACGGATCGGTGAGCGACGCGATATGCTGGAGCTGGAAAGAGGTCATCTGACGTGACAGGAAAAACCCGACCAGCGCGAGCGCAATGATCGGCGCCCGCTGCGGCCAACTCGAAGGATTGTATGACCAGCCAAGCGGCACGTCCGGGCCCGGCTCCATGCTCATCCCCGCTGCCATCGGCATCCCCGGCGCCAGAATGGCAAAGACGATGACGAGCGCGCCGACCAGCGTGTCGTTGTTATAAATGGCAGACGTGGGCGCCCAGAAGACGAGCGGCGCGAAAAGCAACCACAGGCCAACCAGCGAGTTTACCCACGGCGACCAGAACTTGAACCATCCCCAACGCGACACCGAGAGGATGGCGAGAACTATAACCAGCGCGCCGCTCACCACGTCGCTCACCTGAAGCGCGGCGCTGCGGTATTCGAGTGCGAAGACGCCCGTCACCAGCCACAGGCCGAGAATCATATTGGCAAAGTGCGGCCAGACTGTTCCCCCGTGCGCCATCATCATGCCGGGCGCGTGCTCTTTGCCTGGGTGACTCATGCCCGCGTGTGCGGCTTCGACTCTTTGCGCTGAAGCGGGCGGAGCGTGTCCTGCGTGGTCCGTGTGGTCAGGCGGCATTGGACTTAGCCTCTTCGGGCTGCGTTTCTGCCTGCTTCTCCAACTCGGATGTTAATTCCAGATTGTTCCCGCGGTAGAAGGCGAGCGGGTCGGCTTTCAGCTCGGCGACCATCTTCGGAATCGTTTCGCGCAAACTTCGCTTCGGATCCCAGCCGAGCAAAGTGTGGGCGCGCGTGATGTCGAGTGCGTAGTGGTCGTTGGCCCGGTCAATCATCCACGGCTTGATGAACGGGTCGGCGCCGGGCAGTTTCTCCATCACCCACGCTCCAGCCTTCGCCAGCGGCGTGAGTGGTCCGGGCACTTCAAGAGTCTCCAATTCCTCACCATGGATCAGGCGGGCGAATGTATGTTGAACTTCGTCGTAGCTAAGCGGCTCCGGCTCGCCCAGCAGTATCGGAACTTCGGGCGGAAGCTGGGCGCGGCGTTCAACCACCAATTCGATGGCCTCCACCAAATCGTCCATATGCAAAAAAGACTGTCCATGTGAAGTGCTGCCGGAATAAATGCGGCTGGTTAACTGCCGCTCGTAAATGCGCTGCATCTGATGCGCGAGCGGAATCGAATGGCAGCGGTCGTCATACACCCCGGCAATGCGCAGCAGCACGGCGGGAATGTCGCCGCGCTCGTCGTGGATAATCTGCTCGGTGCGCACTTTCGATTCCGGGTATGCCCAAGTCGGCTCAATCGGCCAGTCTTCGTTGATGAACTGTCCAGGCTCAGCCGGGCGATGGACAAGCATCGTGCTTGAGAAGACAAATTGCTCGACCTGAAAATCAAACTCGCGCAATCTCTGCAGTAGGCGTCCCGTTCCGCGCACAGTGATTTCGTCGTATTTCTCACTCGGCTCGCCGAAGAAATCGTAGTAGGCGGCGAGATGAATCACCGAGGCGATGTGCGCGCCGTGATGTTCACGAATGATGCGGAGTCCTTCGCGAACGCTCTCGTCGGACGTGATCTCGACGGGTATGTAAGTGCAACCGGGCGGCGGTGGGCTGGGCGCCTTGCGGTCCAAGCCGACGACCTCGTTGAAGCGGCCGGTGAACCGGCGCATCACGGCATCGCCGATCCTTCCGGTTGATCCGGTAACAATGACGATACCATTCTCTGTTTTGGTATCAGTTTTGTTATCACTTTCTGTATTCATAACGGTCCCTCCGGTGCGAACACTCAATCTGGATGTTTATGATCCTTGTGTGAATTCAGCCATCGCTTCACTACTTTCTTTTCCACTCAATGTCCGGTTGAAACACCATCTGCGAGGAGAAATCCTTTTGATTAGTTACCGGCACTTGAACAGCAAAACCCAACATTAGATTCTTATTCATACGTACTTTCAGCCCAGCGAGCAGATTAACAATAGGACGTTCGCCACGCATTCCTTCGCCTAAAATCTCGAAGACTGGAAAGTATTGTTTACCGGCCCGTAAGACCAGCGCGAAACTATAATCGACGGAGTCCTCACGCGGGTTGTAGTGGACAACTTGATTGAAAGCAGCGCGTTTATTGACTAGCGCCGACGAAAAGCCGACCAGCGTGTGAACCCGCGAACCGCCGCCCGTTCGCGTTGGGATTTCAAACTCGATGATTGGCGAGAATCCGCTCATCCCGTCCTTGCTCTTGATGGCTAAGAACTGAAACATAACTTCCGAGCGCGTCCTGTTCAGGAAACTGTCGTTGCGGACGTGAAGTCCAATACGCTTTGTCAGTCCGGTTTCAAAGTGGAAGCCAAAGTCGCCTTTTGTCATTCCATCGACGCGATTGACAAGTCCCTCGAGACGGAGATTATAAACTCCCACGCCTTCGGGGATTCCCATGTGTGTGAAGAATGGATGAGCAATCTCTTCTTCCTCCTCGCCAGTGTCGCCTGGCATAGTTGGTTCCTGAACTGCCGCCGGACTGGGACTTTTTTGCGGCATTTGTTGGCTGTAAGCTGGCAGCCCGCAGGCGGCTGACAGCAACAACCACGCGGCGAATTTGAAACCGGACTGGTGTGCAAAGTTCAAAGATATCAACTTTTTCTGTCCCTATGTTTTATTGAAGGTCCCGTAACCGAGGGTCAAGGTTGATGGCTATCCGGGCGCGGGCTCTCTGTTTTGACGATCACTTGGGCAGCAGGCTGCAAACCTGCTGCCATGAGAGAATCAATTTACCGCCTTTTGACTCGTGTATTGCTGTGGGTTCTTATCAAACTTCGTTTTGCAGCCCTCGGAGCAGAAGTAGTAAGTATTCCCCTGGTACGTGGATTGTGATGCGGCCTTTTGATCATCGACCTTCATGCCGCAGACAGGATCAGTATGTGTAGCCATTGCTTCATCTCCTCTTAAGTTGCAATTTAGAAAACTTGCTGCACTACTCGGCAGTTCGAGTTCACCGGTTGTCATTGTTATCTCCTGGAAAGTGGGAATCGGGTTGGTCAGCGCTGCAGTGCACCACTTACGCGTCAGAGCTAGTTCAGGCTGGCATCCGGTAATAGTGAGGCTAGATTAAGTTGAAAATTTCGTCTGTGCAGAAACACACATAAGAGAAAAGCCAGTTTGCGGGCTCATGTGAGCCTATTAAGATGAGAACGACGCTTGTTTCGGAATGGAGTCGCTCAAATGAAATGAAGGATGTGTAACGGGATTTCGGCAAGCGCGCAAAGAGCGTGATCAAGGTGCACGAGAGCAGAATCGCTATTGACCACGTTGATGAAAAAGGGTGTAGCCAATCGGGATTGGCCCAACGCGGAAACTCAGATTCCAGCTGGTTCCATCAACGTTCCTTTTCACTCGGTTCCATTACTTAAGCGCATCGGTAGGCTTCTCCTTTGCTGATTTGTTTGCATACTTTTCTGGGTGTAGGTTGAATCTGCTTATGCAGTCTTCGCTTTCGAAGTAATAGGTCGTGCCTTCATACTCAGCTAATCCGGCGGCGTCCTTTTCTTCCACGCTCATGCCGCAAACGGGATCGATATGCTCTGCCATCGTTCTCCTCCTTTGAAAATGTTCGGTAGACTTAGGGTTTGTCGGCGGCTTATAACGCTCATAACACATAACGACAAACTGAACTTGTCGGATAGCGCTGCTGATTACTGTCGCGACTGATCAAACGGCTCAATATCCTATCTCCTTATGTCCGTCCTGAAATTTCCTCTAACCCGGCGACTCGGCGCGCTGTAATCGCTTTCCAGGCGATACCAAGAGCCAGTGCCAGCAATACTACTGCGCTAAAGAAGTACGGCGCGTTTATCTGCCAGATGAACAACGCGCCGCCCAGCAGCGGTCCGACTGCTTGACCGAGACTGTTGGCGGCATTCTGAATACCGAGCGACGCGCCTGCCTGTCGCTCTCCGCCGCGGTTTGCAATAAGCGCCGCGAGATTCGGAGCGATTAAAGCCATCCCTAATGCGAGCAACGCGACAAAGGCAAAGACAAAAAACTTCGTTTGCGCAATCGCCAGCAGCGCGATGCCCGTTCCCATCAAGGCGAAGCCCGCGCCGATTTGAATCGTCTCGTTGATTTTTCCGGCGAGAAATCCGACCGCTCCGGCTTGAAACACGGTCATCACCAGTCCGCACACCACGAAGACGTAACCCACTTCGGCGGGACCATATTTGAACTTCGCCTGGGCAAATAGAGCGAACGTCGCCTCGAAGATCGTCAGCGCGAATTGTCCGGGGAGTGTCAGGGCGAGCAAAGGGGACAGACTTTTTATCAATCTACGCCAATCCGTCCTCGTTTCTTTGTTCTTATCTTCTGAAGTTTTCGGCAGCGATTCCGGCAGCCAGCGCAATGCCGCAAACAGCGTCAGCAGTCCTAACAACGCCGCCGCGAAAAACGGAGTCGAGAAAGCGTCGACCTTGAAATGTCCGGCACTCCAATTAAAATGCCAGTCTCGCCGCGAGAGCAATCCGCCGAGCGCGGGTCCGACGACCACGCCGAGACTCGCCGCCGTGCCGAGCCACGCCATTCCGCGACTGCGTTCTTCCTTCGTCGTCATATCAACGACGTAAGCCGCCGATACCGGCAACGTCGCCGACGACAAAACGCCTCCGACAATTCGCGCCGCGTAGAGTAGCCACAACGACGTTGACAGGCCGAACATGATCTGCGCGATGACGTAGCCCGCGATGCCGACTAAAATCAGCGGTCTTCTGCCGATACGATCCGACCAGCGTCCCCACAATGGCGCGAAGATGAGCTGCATTAGCGCGTAAACGCCGGTCAAAAGCGTCACGTGCAGGACGATTGACTGCTGCGACGCGCCCGCTTCGAGCGCGAGCCGTTCGACGTAAAACGGCAGCACCGGCAGCGTGATGCCGAAGCCGATCATGACGACGAACAAGCAGGCGAGCAGCACGAACAAGTGTTTCTTCATCGCATCCATTTCGTTTTCACGTTGCACACCGAATTTGCCGTCGCCTTCGCTCGTCAATGGTCACGGTAGTGAAAGGCTCTCACAGCTATGATAGACGTTGACGATACCTGCTAAGGGTGATGTTCCGCCTCTTCCGCTTCGCTCTTGGTCTTGTGCACCGTCCCATCCAGGTGGTTCGGCGGCGAGTAGATCGTATATAGCTTCAACGGTATCGTCTTCGACGTATTGAGGACGTTATGGTAAGTCCCTGCCGGGACCACGACCGCATCTCCGTCGCGCACCAGGTGTTCCTCGTTCTCGCCCAACACAAATCTTGCCTCTCCCTGCTCGACGCGGAAGAATTGATCAACATTCGGATGCATCTCCTTACCGATCTCTTCGCCCGGCTGCAGGCACATCACTACGAGCTGGGTGTGCTTGCCAGTGAATAATACCCGGCGGCAGTAGTCGTTCTTCAGGGTCTCGGTTCCAATCGGTCCGACGTAGCCGGTCATGGCTTTGCACTCCTTCTTTGGCGTTTGATGTTCATGGTCGTGTCGCCTCACGCCGCGACACACAGGTAGGCGAGCAGCACGAATAAGTCCTTGTTCCTCTCGTCCCCCTTTGCCTTCGCCTGCTGCCCGCCGATGGTTAAGTTTTCGCGTTTCATTGCTTAAGCGCGTTATTCGTCAGACTGTTATAAATGCTCGCC
>JACCVY010000012.1 GCA_013697915.1 Blastocatellia bacterium
GGAAAAGCATCGATGCCAATGTGCGCGTCGTGCTTTTCCGTCTTGCCAATCGAGCCAGTCGGACAAGCCACCAGAGCCATTAGCGACAGGCGCGTCTCAGCTTCCGTCTCAGGCTGATGATAGACACTGCATTGCTCGCCATGATCGCGAAAAATCGTCGGCGCCAACTGGCTGCAGGTGTCGCAATCGATGCAACTTACATCGACATAAAAATCACCGGGAACATTTTCCGGAAGCCGCTGGTGAACGTTTGCCATTTAAGAAAAACCTTTGACTTAGATAATGTACGAGCCCGCGATCCGATTCAAGCGCAAAGGCCGGTGCAATTGGACTCTCAAGCTTTCTCTCATTAGCACCGTGGCTTTAGCCCGGTGAATCGTAGTGGGTCGACCAGGAGTGAAACCGTTTAAACGGTTTCCCTTTTACGTTACCCACCAATCACCGCGCTGAAGCGCGGTGTTAATGAGATAAGCAGAACATACTCTACTACTCGCTTGCTTCCCATCGTTATCCCTGACTAAGATTCTCTGTTAGTTTCGCAATCATATTTATTCACTTCGCAGGAGAAAAGCATGCGCACTTTTAAGAATTTGTTTCTGGCTCTTTGCTGTTTAGTTATCCTGGTTACGACTGGGCCACGCTTGTTTGCTCAGCACTCGCGCGGGAATTCAGCAACCTCATCCAGAACGGTAGAACTCACTCCCGAAACTTCAGACATTACGGTGGGCCAGAAAGTAAAGTTCAAGGCCGTAACGAAAGATCCATCGGGAAGGACAACGCCGGCAGCGGCCACGGCCTGGTTTGCGGCGCCTTTCGATCTGGCCGCCGTGGACCAGTCGGGCACCGTTTCATTCTTCAATCCAGGCGAAGTGGTTGTGGGCGCAATTGTCGACGGCAGATCGACGTTTGTTACGGTTACGGTAAAGCCGGCTCCAGTTGTGCGAATTGACGTTGAACCGCCGCCTGGACCACTGGTTGTCGGGAGTACAACCAAGCTGATAGCGATTGCACGAGACGCGCAGGGAAATCCACGTAGTGATGTGGCAATTGGATGGAATGTGCAAAGTGACGCGGTCACTGTGGACGGAGCCGGAGTGTTGACGGCACTCGCGGAAGGGAACGCAGCCATAATGGCGACTGTTGATAACGTAACGAGCATCGTGATGAGCAATCCTTTTCGGGTTTGGGTTACGAAGAGCAACTTGAAAGACCTCTCAATCGATCCGCGATCAACGACCGCACGCACCGGCGATGTTGTGCATTTCAATGTTCGCGCTCGCAGCGGCCAAGCTGACAATTACACGGTGCGCTGGACGGTTAATGGACCAGCGGCGACGATCGATCCCGACGGCGGCTTTGTGGCGGAGTTACCCGGCTCTTATGTGATTACTGCTGCGAGCGGCAATGAGCAGGCGGTCGCGTCTGTTTTGATTACGCCGCGCAACGCGGAACGGAGTTTGGAAGTTATCGGTCGCGTGCCGCTAAAAGATTTTCAGGGCGCGGAAGAGTGGATCACCGGTAACTACGCCTATCTTTCAACAATTTCCGACAAACTGCTGGTGTTCGACGTTTCTGATCCGGCGCATCCAAAGTTGACCGACACGATCAAGGTTGACGCGCGTTTGATCAATGACGTCAGCACCACTGCGGACGGCCGCATCCTGGTGATCTCGCGCGAAGGCGCGTCAAACCGCAAGAACGGCATTGCCTTTTACGACACGTCTGATCCGGCGCATCCAAAACCAATTTCCGAGTACACAGAAACAGTTACCGGCGGAGTGCACAGCGCCTTCGTTGATGGTCATTACGTTTATCTGACCGACGATGCCACCGGTTCCCTGCGCGTTATCGATTTTGCGGAGGTGAAGAATCCGAAACAAGTAGCGCGTTGGGAGGTGCCCAACCAGTTGGCGACGATGATTCATTCGGGAGCAGGCGAGGAAATCGCAGGCCGTTATTTACACGACGTGCAGGTTAAAGATGGACTCGCGTACCTCGCTTACTGGCGCGACGGCGTGGTCATTCTTGACGTGGGAAATGGAATCAAAAGCGGCAGTCCGGAACACCCCCAGTTTGTCAGCCAGTTACGATTTAATCATTTTGAATTGTATGGCAATGGCTGGGTCGCCGGTACGCACGCTGTTTTTCGTTACAAGAAGTATCTGTTTGTCGGCGATGAGGTGTTGCCCCAGAACTTTGATATCTACAGCCGCAATCGCATCCCGGCGCGCGGCGTGATGCACGTTGTTGACGTTTCCGACATTAACCATCCGCGCAAAGTGGCCGAGTATGCAGTGCCGGAAGCGGGCTCACACAACATGTGGGTTGAGAACGACATTCTTTATATGGGTTATTACACCGGCGGCGGGCGTGTGCTGGATGTTTCCGGAGAACTGCGCGGTGATCTCTATCGACAGGGTCGCGAAATTGGCAGGCTGTGGGCTGGTGATCCGGATGCTTTTCGTCCCAACCTTTCATTCACCTGGGGCGCGCAACTGCACAACGGCCTGGTTTATTTCAATGACGTAAACAGTGGCATCTGGATCGTGAAGCTGGGCGGACCAATTACGAAAGGTTCCACCACCGCGCCGGGGCAGTAGGACAGCCCTGTCGTTGTCTGATCTAGCCAACGTCCTATTTGGTTTGCGCCTCGCGAATCGCGGCGAGGGTTGCATCATCTTTCGGTTTGAACAATCCAAGCGGCCGCACGTCGCGATAAGTAATCTTTCCTTGCGCGTCAATCACGAAAACCGAGCGGGCAACTTTGCCGGGAATTAACGACTGAGCGCCATAGAGCTTTGCCACCTCGCCTTTCGCATCCGACAACAAACGCAAAGGCAACTCATGATGCTCCGCGAATTTTTTATGCGACTCAACTGAATCAGTGGAGATGCCAACGACTTCCGCGCCCGTGGCGGCGTAGTCTTCCCAGCGGTCTCGCACGGAACACATCTGCCGCGTGCAAATAGGTGTCTCATCACCCGGATAGAACAGCAGCACGACCACCTTGCCGCGCTGATCCGCAAGGCGCCAACGTTCATCGTTGCCGTCATTAAGTGTAAAGTCAGGCGCGGCCGCGCCAACTTGAGGGCTTTCTATTTTGCTCATACGCTCCTATGGAAACTCAAGAATTGGCCGCGGATGAACGCGGATAGATGCAGATCTGATTAAGAAACATAGTAGCAACAAGGCAACACTTGACCGCCGGCTTTTCATATCTTCTTTCTAATATCTGCGTTTATCCGCGTTCATCCGCGGCTAATCTTACTCTTCATATTCATCCGATCCTTGAACCCAAATGAACGATTGAATGTCGATCAGGTCGCGCGTTCCCATGTCCGGAGGTCGCGCTCGACAGTCACAGCAAACTCAAGCAGGCTCGCATATGTTTCCCATGACGACCGCGATCTATATGCAAACTCAAAACCATATTCGCGCGCGGCAATGCGCGTCACGTTTGGCTTGAGAAACATATGCGTGTCGGGCTGGGCGATGAATCCAAAGACTGTTACCAGCGGCCACGTCAACACGCGTGTTTGTTTTCGTGGCAGTTCAGCGACTATTTCAACCCAGCGGTTGAACTTGCGCTCAAGCGTGCCGCTACCGTGCAAAAATTCAAACAGCCCTTCAGCAAACAGCCGGGCGCCTGCGGGCGTTTTCACTGCGTCGCGCAATGCCATTTTTTCAAAAGAGAAAAGCAGGTTCGTTCTCGACTCAAGGCGGACTGCCCGCGCGCGGCAATCTCGGCAAACTCGCGCTGCTTCAATAAGTCACGGAACTTGTTGCGGCTCAGCGCCTCGTTCCATTGTTCGTGCGCGGTCCATTTGTAACCGCGTTCCCAATCAATGTAAGTCTCGTCGCGAAACCCGCCGGGAAAAAATCTTAGAAATTTACGGCGACAGCGCAGCGCTTGCGCAGAATTCTTTGCCCGCGACCTTTCGTCGCGATTTTGTTCGTTGCCATCGATCAAACCTCCCTATGTTCGTCACATCTATTTTGATCGAGGGGGGCTTACTCTATTTTCAATTCGCCAACGTCATCCGCTCGCGGCCGCTTCGCGGCTCTGCATTAATTATTGTCTTGTAGAATCCGATCCGCGTTTATCCGCGGCCAATGTTCTTTCGCTCTTCACTCTGGAGCGCAGCCATTGGCGGCCAGCGCGACAAATGCTTAAGAAGCTGCACATGCGGCAATGCGGTGCAGGCCGCACTGGAAACTCAACTGGCTCGTGCGAAGCAATAATATCCATCATTGCCGCATCAATTGCACGCGCGCAAGCGTCGCGAGAAAGCAATTCGGGCGGCAGGTAAAACTCAATATTCGGATCCAGAAAATGAAGCGTTACTTTAATGGCGGCGCCTTTTGCCGCAAGCGACGGTAGCAGATCGCTAACCGCCAGCGCGTAAGCCTGCATTTGCAATTGATAATCCGAGGCGGCAAGTCGCACCTGATCTTCAACAGAAACCGGATCGACGATTACCTCGGCCTCAACCGGCCCTGGCTCGAAGTCAAAAGCAAACTGATCAAGCCGATACTGGGACCGCGGGCGTTGCGGGGTCCCCAGCGGAGCAGCCCCGCTGGGGTGCTGTGCCGCCCGCACTTCCTTCGCTACATTCATTGTTGAGTCCGCCTTAACGCTTGGCGGGCGGGACGCCCGCGGTCCCAGTGAAGAGTTTGAGGCTATCGTTCGCGGTCGCATTCGATTTGTCTTGAAATCAATAATCTCAACATCGAAACCTTTACCATCAGCCGCGGGGATGACCAGCAATTTATCAATCGCCCCGGTCAGGATTCCCAGCTGTCGTCGTAAGCGAAACGGCACTTCGCTCCAAAGTCCAACTTTGCCGCTCGGAAAACGCGTTGAATCTTCTGACTGAGAGCCATTCGCCGCAGGCAACACGCCCACAGCTTCGCGCGCCTGCTCGACGCGCTCAAAGACACCACTCGATAAATAGTTTTCCGCCAGCGGTAACAACTCGGCGATAGCTACCTCGGTATCGATCTCCATCAGGCGATCGCCAAGCTCCGCCTGCCGCAAGCGCAAGACGTCTGCAAAGCTCTGTTCCAGCAGTGCCCGTGTGTCGTCTTTTTTCTCGTACGTTTCGCAAAAGCGGTGAATGACCGCGCCCTTCAGCGTCGCCGTCAAGTTCGTCGGCGGCTCAGGCGCTTCGGCATCGTTCCAAACGGCCATTTGATCCGCCGACGGCAAATGCAGCACCCGATCGAAATAATATTGTCGCGGGCAACGCTGATAGTTGATTAGCTGCGTCACGCTAAAGCGATGAACTGCTGCGTCGAGCTCCGGTTCGATCTTGCGCAGCAGGGGAAACTCTTCGGCAAGAGAAACGACTTCTTTGTTAAGAGGAACGGGTAAAGGCTCGGCCGTGAGCTTTGCTTGTTGCGGCCGATCAATCAGGTTGGGGGTTATCTCGATTTGCACTTCCGGCGCGAGATCAACTACGCCACTCTGCGGTTGCGCCTGCAATTCAAGCGACTGCCAAATCCATTTCAGCCAGGTGTCGCCTTTGCCGTTCAGACTTTCAAAGTCTTTAGTTGTACCGGAAAAAATCAAGCGGTCTTCGGCGCGCGTTGCCGCTACATACAGCAGGCGCATGCTCTCAAATTGTTCGCGCAACGCCTGACGGTCCTCGAAAGTTTTGAAGGTACAACCGGCCACTAGCTTGCCGCGCCCATCAGGCACTTTCAAAGTCAGACCACGATGTCGATCCAGCAGGAACCAGTTGTCGGGAACTCTTGAATAACGTTGCAGCTCGGGGATGATGACGACGGGGAACTCCAAACCCTTGGCCTGATGAATTGTCATCAAGCGCACGGCGTTGGTTGCTTCATCGATCTGTCCCTCACTCTCGCGGCTGCCGATAGCTTCAAACTCTTCAACGTAGCGGACAAAGTCGCGAATCAGATGCGCACCCGATCTTTCAAACCGTTCGGCCAGCGTAAACAGCCGCTGCACGTTTGCCAGCCGTTGCGCGCCATCAAAGTTCGCTGCGATGACGGTCATGAACTCAGATTGCTCGACGGCATATCGCAACAAGCTGCCGATGCCGTAGTTGTGGCGCCGCGCGATCAAGCTTTTGATCAAATTGGCGGAGCGTTCCAGCAGTTCATGCTCATCGTCACTAATAAAAGCAACATCTGCGTGTCGCTTAAGAGCGTGGAAAAGATTTCGCGTTTGGCTGAAGTGCAGCATTGGATCTGTAGTCTCAAGTTCATCGAGCCACGGCGCGCAACGTAAAGCCAGCAACGCGTTGTCTGAAATACCGCACAACGGCGAACGCAACACCGCCGCCAACGCCAGCTCGTCAGTCTTGTTATCCAGAAACCGGAGCAACTGGATTAGATCGGTTATTTCTTCGCGCTCATAAAAACCGCGACCGAGCACAGTTTGATAAGGAATGTTGGCGCGGCGAAAAACGGATTCGTAGACCCCTACGTTTGTCATCGCGCGAAACAACAGCGCGATGTCGCTGTATTTCGGTGCGTCCTCACCTTCGGTTAGTTCAATGATTCGTCGTGCCAGTTGTTCCGCATCCAGCTCGCGGGAACTTTGGTCCAACTTCGGATCATCATCGTCACCCGAGCTTTCAGTGGTAATCAGCAAATCAACCAGCGGCCCACTATCGCGCAACTCGCGCTTTGCTTCGCTGAACTCATGTTCAACGTAGCCAAGCTGCAGGCGTTCGTCGGCCGTCACTTCTTCCTTCGGCTGGAACAACCGATGGAAAAGGTGATTGAAGAAATTTATCAGCGGCGGCTGGCTGCGAAAGTTAAGCTGCAACGATTTTTCTTGGCCGCCAGCTGCGATCAGGGTTGCGGTCATCTCACGAAACACATCGACGTCAGCCCCGCGAAAGCCATAGATCGATTGCTTGCGATCGCCCACAATGAATAGGTTCGCGCTGTCACGTTGCGCCGGTCGCAAAGCGAGCCGCTCGAGCAACTGGCGTTGTACGTTGTTCGTATCCTGGAATTCATCGACCAGGAAAAACTTGTAGCGCTCCGAAGTGCGGGCGATGACTTCGGGTCGAGTTAACAATTCGAGAGTGCGCAATTCGAGATCGTCAAAATCGAGTGCGGACAACTGCTGTTTTTCGTGATTGAGGCGCTGATCGATCCTCTCCAAAATATCTATCAGCTCCAACGCATATCGTTTGGCGAACATGTCCAAACACGTTTGCGGCACGCGACCCAGCAAATCCTTTTCCCAGATCAAGGCGTCCACGGTTTGGACATATTCCTTGAAGTCGCCGCGCGCCTGCGGTCGCAACTTGCGAAACTCCTCTACAGCTCTGCAATAGTCGGCAAGCTTCTCGTGTTGTGGAACGTTACCAATCAACTCTCGCAAACCCGGCCATTTGGAGCTCACTTCAGCATGATTAACTCGTGTCGCCGGCGTGGTGCGGCGCAGGCGCAGAAAGTCATCCATTGCTCGCGACAATTCAGCGAGCGCCTGATCGTAATGCCGATCGGATGCATGATGCTGTTCAGTCTTTAACCTTAAATCCGCAAACGACAAACCCTGGCCGCGCACTTCGCGATAAAGGTGGCCCAGGCCATCAGCCAATCTTCCGCGCCCAACGCCAAGTGTCAGGCGCGAAATCTCAACATGGTTAGCCGAAAGAAATTCTGTCAGTACTTGCTCGACCGTAACTTCCAGCAACATTTGCGCGCGGTGTTCGTCAAGTAAGGTGAACTGCGGATCCACACGCGCCTCAACCGGAAACTCGCGCAACAGGCGCGCGCAAAAACCGTGAATGGTTGTTATCACCGCCCCGTCGAGCGTGCGCTTGTAATTCAACCAGCGCTTTCGTTCATCGCCTGTAGCAGTTTGCAGAATGTGGTTGAGGCGTGACCGCAGACGCTCGCGCATTTCGTTGGCAGCGCGATTGGTAAAAGTAATGGAGACAATTTGATCGATGGAAAGCTTTTGCGAACGCAGAATGTGCAGGTAACGCTCAACCAGGACCGATGTCTTGCCCGAGCCCGGGCCCGCGGTGACCGAAATGTGCCGGCCCAGCTCATAGGCGGCCGCAGCTTGTTCAGGTTGTAACTCGCGCTTCTGCGTCGACACTGCGGCTTGCCGCCTTCCCTGCGGTAAGGCTCAGCCTTACCGGCAATTCGCAATTGAAATGAGAGGCTGCGCCTCTGCTGAATCGAGGCGCAGCCTCGAAAGAATCAAAAAGTTCGCGTCGGTAAGGCTAAGCCTTACCGCACGGAAGGGGGCAGAGCCGCGTTAGTAGCAGTGCTCTACATTCTTTAACTTCAAAATGTCCTGCTGTTCTTCCTGTCGATCCGATAGCGATCGTAGCGGCACACCGCCGCGAAATCACAAAACCGGCACGTCTTTTTCTTTTCCGAAGGATTGACGTAGAAATGGCCGGCGCGCATGTGATCGAGAAAGTCCCAAATCTTTGCGACAGCGTTTGCGCGAATCTGTTGCCAGTCGTCTTCTGACATCACGCTGTTGGTGCGGCCGTTGAGTCCTGAATAATTCAATGCCGCGGCGCGGTGCAGCCCGCGATTGCGCCGCTCGTTGCCGCCGCGAATAACGTAGTAGCCACCACCGGCAATCCGGTGATCGGTAAGCAGTAACTTTTCCAGTGCTTCAAGATAAATCGGCAACTGCAGACTGCGTCCCGACTTTATGTCTTCAAGGCTGGCGCCAGACGAAAGTTTGTAATCGTAGGCAATCAATGTCTTATCGCTGGCCACGTCGACGCGATCGATTTGCCCGCTAATCTTTAATGTTTCCGTCCCGGTGGCAGTTGTTCTGGTTAGCTCCAGTGGCTCCGGCCTGGAATTGGGATCGCGGGCCGTTGACCTTGGCCCACCAAACGCAAGTTCAAAATATTCCGGCACAACGCCGGCGGCCGCAGAATGTTCCTGAATCTCCAGCTCGTACAACAACACCTGATCCAATAGAATTTTGCGTATCTCGCGATCGATCTTCCAGATTTGCTTGTTGAGCGGCGGCACTACGCGCTCATGCTCGTCGAAGACTTCATCGGCGATCCCGGCAAGTTCGTTACGCAGTCCCTCGCAATCAACTTCCGTCAGACGCTCGCCACGATGGCGCTCAAAAAAACGTCGCAGAATATCGTGCAACAGTTTGCCCGCATCGATTGCCTGAAGATCCAATGCTGCTTCACCCCGCGGCTCGAGCTTCAACACGCGTTGCCCAAAAAAGCGATAGGCACAGTTGCCATAGACGCCGAGACCGCTGGCGCTTAGCACGTAGTCGGCGCCAAACCGCTGTTGCAACAAAGCAATCAGGTGCGGATCGGTGATCTCGCCATCGTATGGACCAAATGATGCGCGCACGCGTTCGTGCTCAATATTAATGCGGCGCAGCGCGGATTTGGTTAGTAGACTTTCGCCGCGGGCCAGGTCCGACAATTTACTAATACGCGCCTGCGGTAACAGCGGCTGTTTCTCGCCGCGATGCAGGTGACGTTCCTGCTGGCGAACCAGTGCAATACCCAGCTCGCTGCTGGTTGAAACTGCCGGCAAATTTTTGCCTTCATAGTCGCGGCGAACGGTTTCCGTGGTGATCGCCAACGGCGCCACTGCGCGCCGCAATTCATCTATGTAATAAGAAGCAACAGTTTCCGCGTCGTCTTCCAACAACAGGGGCCGAGTAAGATATAGCCGCTCTGTAGCCCGGCAGGCAGCCTGATAAAAATAGTGTTCCTCTTTCAGCAGCGTGGCCGGTGAAATGTCTTCCAACGTAATTCCATCGCGTTTGAGACGTTCGCGTTCTTCGTGCGGATAGATCCAATCGCGTGACGCGCGCAGCGGAAAGCCGCCCTCGATTAAACCCGCCACAAAGATAGCGCGGAACCGAAGACCGCGGACATCGGTGGCCTCGAGTACCGCCAACCCGCCGCGATCCGCGACGCCAAAAACCTGTGACTGTGAACCCAAACAGCGACGCGCTTCTTCGACGAAGGTCGACATCTTTGTTGTCGAGCTCTCACTGGCGGCGGCAATTTCGATGCTCTTAATCGCCGCAGCAAAAGCGCGACGCAGTGCTTCGAGACTGTTGAAATTGAGCATCGCCTGCGGCAGCTCTTCCTCACCGACCAAATTATTTACTCGATGGCCGATTTGCTCGCCGAAACTGAACTGCTCGAACAGGCTCATTAGCGCGCGCCGCAATTCCGCCGGGGCGCCAGCGCGCGGCAATATTTGCACGCGCGCCGCAAACGCCTGAATTATGAGCGCCGTCCAGGCGAGTGCAGCCGGGTGCACATCGTGCGACGGACGTCTTTTCTTTTCGACGTCTTTCTCTTCAATTTTTGCAGTCTCTGCGTTTTCAATTTGATCAGCTTCATCCGCTTCGCGCGCAGATTCAGCGTTGTCAATGTTCAATAGTTCGCGCGTGGCCGCGGCCGTCGGCAGCTCCTGAATCAATTTGCGCGCCCGCGTCAGCCAATCGCTTACGCGCAAGTCGCTGCCGACATAGGCGAAGGCATTCTCGAGCGCGTCAGCGTCCCAGATGCCGATTCGGTAACGATTCTTGAGTCGCTCGATTTGTTTCCAGTCGGGCTGTGAACCGTTCTCTGCAAACAAGGCAGAGCGCTCGGCGTCAAAGGTTGCCGCCAGCCTTTCAACCTCTTTATCGTTCAGGCGAAAGTATTCCGACTTGATCAAGTCGGCGAGGTCGGACGTTCTCGGCGCAGCATCTTCATCGCGAGAGAGTTCCTCCACAATTGCCAGCAACTTAAGCGCAGCGCGATTCGCCGGAATGTCGCCTGCCTCAAGGCGCAACTCAAGATTGCATGGCAGCGACTCTTCGCGCATGACGCGTGCAATGGTTTCGGCGTATGCCGCACGCTGGCGTACGACCAGAGCAATGTCAGACAGCTTGAATCCATCAACCAAAATCAGTTGTTTGATCTGCTTGGCGATAGTGCGAATTTCGGTGTCGCGATCGCCGCACTCCAGGTATCGGATTTCTCTTGCCGGTTCGCCCTCGGCGGTTTCTTCGTGGTCCGCAGGGGCAGGCATTTCTTTAGCAGGATTGAAAAGATTTTCGCGCAGCCCAGCGAGCGCGCCGTCCACAGCGATGGAACTTTCGCCGCTGTGTTTTATTTCAAAGGGTGCGATAGCTTTTAGTTGGTCGATGGTTTGTTGAAAAGGAAGAAAGATCTCCGGATTTCGCTGATCGTTATTCAGATTAACGATCGCCTCGGAAACCTGCGGAATCAGACGTCTCAGGATTTCGCCCTGCACTGGAGTAAAGTCAAAAAAACCGTCCAGCACCAACAGCTTGACGTTGGGCAGCCAGTCATTCCCTACCGATCGTCCATTAATCTCACCGTCAAGAATTGAAACAGCGCGCAACTGATCGGCGTCCGCGTCGGTGAGGTGATGCCGATCGAGCAACTCGCAATAGAGCGAATAGATCAGCGCCACGTCGCTATCGAAATCTACCTGACGCGGAATCAATTGTGAACCAATTCGACGCGCCGGCGCTTGTTCTTCATCCGCGCCAAGATCAGTAACCCTTCGTGCTACGATCTCTGCGAACTCTTGCGGCCTTTTGCCGGCGCGCTGAATTTCACCAATCAGCGTGGCAAGGGAATTCACGCAGCCTTCGCGTGCCGCCAGGCGATCGAGCGCTTTCAGTTTGCCTTCATCTGCCAGCCGTCTCAGGATTTGGGAAACCAGACTTCGCTTCAGTGGAAACTCTTCGCGATCAATCGGCACTCGCGTTGCCAGGCGCCCGCCGGTTTGTTCATCGACGGCAGTTGAGACAATTTTTCTGACGAAGCCACGAAAAAGGTAGACGGGGAGTTCGCCCCATAGCCCGGCATTTTGCGCGCCGTCGAGAATTTGTTCAGTGACCAGTTCGAGCAGCGGATGAGAAGCAGCGAGGTAAAGGAATGTTTCAGACTTGCCTTCGGCGACAAGCTCAGCACACCGCTGGATGAGACGCGAGCGATTGTTGCCGAGGAGAGGACCTAACCAAATTTCTTTTGACAAAACATCGACTCCGAACGTGAGACTCCCGGCAAGAACTGGTGTTTCACTCTTTTCCTGTCGCTGCCGTCGCAGCCAGATTATTGGGCGCCTCTGTCTCAGTTAAGCGCGCGGCTAAGAGTAACGGCGCTTCTATGAGTGCGGTTGCTTCTTCAATTTCGTCGCCCCCGGGTGGCATTTCCTGAACGTCCTTAAGTCTCCGTTCAATCGTACGAGACTTCCTCGCAGCGTTGTCTATAGTGTTACTTGCTTCATCCAATTTCTTCTTTGTTTTTTCGAGGAGGTCGCCGAATTTTCCAAATTCCGTTTTGACAGCGCCAAGCAGCTCCCACACTTCACTCGAACGCTTTGCGATTGCCAACGTTCTAAATCCGACCTGTAGGCAATTCAACAAAGTTGCGAGAGTGGTCGGACCAGTAACCATCACTCGATAGTCCCGGTGAAGGACCTCGCACATTCCCGGACGACTAATGATCTCGGCGAACAATCCTTCTGTCGGAACATACATAATTCCAAAATCAGTTGTATTCGGGGGATCAAGGTACTTATCGCGGATATTCTTCGCCATCTCTTTGACTCTGCGCTCAAGTTGTTTGGAAGACTCCTCAATCAATTGGGGATCACATTTGTCGCGAGCGTCAATCAGTCGCTCGTAGTCTTCTTTCGGAAATTTTGCATCGATGGGAAGCAGGACTTCCTGCTTGCCACTGCCATCCTGACCCGGCAGTTTTAGCGCGAATTCAACCCTTTCAGTGCTTCCTTTTCTGGTGGCTATATTTTTTTCGTACTGGTTCGGGGCCATGACTTGTTCGAGCATATTCTCAAGCTGCCACTCCGCCAGAGTTCCTCGAGTCTTGACGTTACTCAGAATGCGCTTCAGATCTCCAACTCCGGATGCGAGAGACTGCATTTCTCCGAGGCCCTTATGTACCTGTTCCAAACGCTGCACCACTATGTTGAACGATTCTCCTAACCTCTTTTCGAGAGTACTCTGAAGTTTTTCATCGACCACCGTTCGCATTTGATCCAGCTTTCGGCTGTTGTCTTCCTGCAACGCTGAAAGCCTTCCTTCTATCGTCGTTCGCATTGTCTCGAGGCGTCTTTCCGTGGCCTCCGTCAAAACTCCGATTTGTCGGGCAAACGAATCAAGTTGCTGCTTCTGACCCTCCCCAATTTGTGCGATTCGCGTCGAGTTCGTTTCGCCGGCGGTACGAATGGCCTGCCCTAATTCCTGTCTTGAGTCTTTTGCGACCGAGTTCATCTCCTCTCGGTTACGCGACAGCTCGTCCTTGATTGCGGTCTCAATTCTTTGCTGCCCGCTATCAACAACTGTGAGTTTTTCTTTGAGTTCCGCAGAAGAATCTTTGCGGCGTGTTGCCAGCAAAACGATCAATAAAACCAGGTTTGCTGCGCCGATCAGGATAAGGATAATGATTAGATTCTCATTCATAGTTCGTAAGTCTAGCAGATGGTGTTTCGGAAATGAAACAGCGTCGCGTTAACGGGCTATAGCGTACCAAAGAGCGGGGGCAAGCCCGCCTTCCCAACCTGAGAGACTTCCGTTGTCACACATTGATTTACTTTGAAAGCCATTCAACCAGAAATGAACGCTCGATTGTAATCAGCTTATGGTTGGGAAGGTGGGCTTGCCCCCGCTCTTTCTGACCGGCTCATCGCCCAAAGCAACCAACCATCCGCTCATAAACTTTCCGCGTCACGCGCACGTCGTTGAGGTTGTACTCGCGAATCTCTGCAAGTTTTCCCGACTGGTAAAGATCAAAAACCTTGCTACCCTCGGCTGTGGCTGTCTTGCTTGATTCGATTCCCAGCGCCCAGGCTATGTCGTCGAGACTGACAAAACGCTTCGCGCCCAGCCACCAGTGATGCATCGTGTCAAATACACCCCGCACCCGAAACTCAGAAAGATCCACCAGCGGCTTGGCCGAGATGCAATGGACCAGGCAGCGCTGAAAAATAAACGGCAAGTCGAAACCGATCAGGTTATGACCGACCAGTTCATCCGTCTCGCAATCAAAATCTTTCAGCAAATCGAGAAAGGCCAGCAGCGATTTTTTCTCATCCTGCTCAAGGCCGGCTTCGTCGATGCCAAACACGTGTTCGCTGTGAGGCAACTCCACCCCCAGGTCAATTCCGGCGATCGCTCCCGCGTGCACGGCAATGGAAAGTATGCGGCCCGAAGCGGCGCTTAGCGACCCCAGTTGATAACAGCGCTCTTCTTCGATCGCGATGTCTTCCAGATATCGTTGCTGTTGTTCCAACCGCATGTTTCCGAGTTTCCAAAGCCGCTCGAGTTGTGGCCCAACCCGCTCGCGAAAGTCGGCCAGCGTCAACGTCTCAATGTCCATCGTGTAAGCCCGTGGCAGCACCGGATCCGCATTCTGATGTTCGCGGTATTGCTCGAGGGTGATGGGGCGATACTCGCTGACTACAAACTGCGGGCGCTCTTGATAGGTTTCGAGCGTGCCGGCGATGCCAAACAAACCGGGCTTAAGCTCTTTCCAGATGTCGAGTGTCTCGCCCCAAATTTTCAACGGCAGCGAGCCGGTCGCGTTGCGCGCGGTGGCGTCGCAAAAGCGTTTGCCTTGTTGCGTTCGTTTCTCGCGGACTGAGGTGACGACGACCATCAGCCACAACTCTTCGCCCTGCGGCATTTCAGGAATAGGAATGTTGCCTCTCATGATTCTGACAAGACTAATTCGGTATTTTGTGCAAGTTCTCTTGCAGCGAACGCAAACTAACGGTTGGCTTTACGTCATTAACGATTGCGAAAGTCTATTCTATACTGTCGCGCGCCGCTAAAGGGTCACTCACCAAACTCAATTTGGTTTTTTCTTTCCGATGCTGGTAATTCAAACACAAACTTTAACGCGAACTGAGGCGCTGCGACGCATCAGGTTGCTTACCGGCAAAGACTTGCGGCCGCTGGCCGATGAGTATGGAATTACAGTATGGAAAAACGGTCACAAGAATAAAGGCTGGGCGGGGCAGGTGATTGAGCACTATCTCGGGCTGCCGCAAAACTCTTTGCAGGCGCCGGACTTTGGCACCTGGGAGTTGAAAGTTGTGCCGGTAATTCCCGGCTTGGAAGGAACGGTGCTCGTCAAAGAATCGATGGCGATAACGATGATCGAGCCGGCCGAAGTCGTCGCCAGCAAATTCAGCGACAGTCATCTTTACGACAAGCTGCGCAGCATGATTGTAGTGGCGCGAATTTTTCAGGACGTGCAGGAGACGTCGGCTTATTTACATTCAGCCGCCGAGTTTGATCTCGACAATCCAGCAATTCGCAGGCAGGTGGAAGCGGACTATGAAACCATTCGCGAAATTATCAGGACGAAGGGTGTGGACGCTTTAACTGGAGACACAGGAAAATATGTGCAGGCGCGCACCAAAGGTCGCGGCCACGGCAGCACCTCGCGAGCGTTTTATGTGCGGCCGGCGTTTGTTGCGCACATTTTGAATTTGCAGAAGCTGGCATGGATGCCTCAAGTACTGGGTGAGGAAAGCGGGTGAACTCAAAAAACACTATCCGCAGATTACGCAGAGTTCACAGATTCAGTCAGAAAAACAAACGGTCGAAAGCCTAATTCCCCTTGCACGCGACTCTTCGAATACTCAGCGAATTGGTGTGATGAGTTCTCACTCCTTTTCTTACTGTTATCTGCGGAATCTGCGGATTAATGTCTTGTGGTTTTTCCGGAACGCTCAACTTCCGCTTCCATCCGGCCAGTCAGCATCATCCAGATCATCTTGTAGTCGCCCATGAATGACCACAGCGGATATTGAAAAGTAGCGGGTTTGTTTTTCTCGATGAAGAAGTGACCAATCCAGGCGGCGCCATAGCCGGGGATGAAAGCGAGCGGAAACAGCCACCACTTGCCGATGAAGATGAAGTAGACAACCAGAGCGAGAGCTATCGAGGTACCGACGAGGTGAAGCAGACGAGTGCTTGGCTTGCTGTGTTCCGCCAAATAGTGTGGCCAGAACTCGGTGAATGAATTGTATTCTCGTTCAGCCATCAAAACTGAAACCTTATCCGCAGATTACGCAGATTCCGCAGATTTGGAATGCACCCACGACATTGGGGGGCGACTTGTCTGTTTCTTGTTCATCTGCGTAATCCGTGTAATCTGCGGATTAGCTTGTTTTGTTTAATCAGATCAAGTCTGCGAAAACAACTGCATGAAGTGTTCGGCTGTAACCGAAGCGACTTGTGCAAGTTGCAAATTTTCTTCAACGTGTTCGGTCTTGCTCATGCCCACCAGCGCCGTCGTAATTCCCGGCGCCGAACGCACAAATTGTATCGCGGTTTGCGCGTCGCTGGGCAATGATCCTAACGTTTCTCGAATATTTGCGGGCAGCCCCCGAGCAACACGACCCTGGAAAATTGAAGCGCTGGAAATAACTATTATCCCCAATGCTTCTGCGGCCTCGAGCAATGATAACTGCTGACCTTCGACGAGTTGATTGGCCAGGGTCAACGCTTCCGGCATTGCCAGATTAAAAGGAAGTTGAACGAAACGAAAGCCGTGCGCCTCACCGCCAACTTCGCGTGCCAGCGAAACCATGCGCGCTAAAGAATGATAACCGGTTGATCCAACCGGAACTCGAAAACCATTCCAGGTAGCCACTCCATAAAAATTCAGCTTGCCCTGGGCGCGACCTTCTTCAAGCTGCGCAAACGCCGCGCGCAATCGCACCTCAAACTCGTTATCAGAAACCTCTCCTAATTGTGATTCCGGATTGTGAATGTAATAGATATCCACGCACTCCAAATTCATATTTGTGAGCGACTGGTCCAACTGGTTCTGTAGATAGCGCGGTGTCATGCAATGACTGCCGCCCGCGAAATCATCAAAGCCCGCTATTCCAGGTCTTACGAAAGTCTCTTCAATGTAGGTGCGGACGTCTCGCGGCGGCGCGCCGTCAAACGGCAAGTATCCGCCCTTGGTGCAGATAACCAATTCGTCGCGCGCGAAGCCTTTTGCTCCAGTCAGGTCGCGTAACGCATTCCCAATCGCGCGTTCGCTTCTTTGAAAACGATAATTCGCAGCCGTGTCGATGACGTTCGCGCCCAACTCAACTGCACGCACAACCGCAGCGGCGTACGCTTGGTCGGTTCGTTCGTCAGCGGCACCGAGATATGTGCCGATGCCAATCGATGATAGCCAGAGTTGCTGGCGCTCGCGAAAATGATTTTCCGCCGCGTCGGGAAAGCGAGCGCGGTAGCGAGTGGTGCCTTCGGGAGTTGCGTTGTTGCTGATGGACATGTTTTTTCCGGAGGTGAGAGTATACGCGCGCAAGTAAAAGCGGCAAGCTCTTCAAGGTTACGGACCAGGTTCACGAATACGAGGGTGCTTTAGGTCCGAAGGACCGACAGTTAGTAGCTCCGTCCGTTAGGGCGGGGAAATCGAGTCTTTAGCTTCGAAGGCCCGTAGGGCCGGCAGGAATCATGGCGCACCTTCGGCGCTCCGATCCTACGTGTGCACTTACCCCGCCCTTACGGACGGGGCTACTAATTGTCGGTCCTTCAGACCTTAGGTTTAAAAACCATTACTTGCTTACGAACGGCTGTGTTAGTTTTGCTGTCACCCTAAAAACACTTAAGGAAGCCTATGAATTATTTTTTCAACTGGCGCGACCACGCACGCGCTCTGCCAGAGAAGTTTTACAAAACCACGCTGTTCCAGGGCGCGCATCTGATGGTCGGACTAAACTGTCTTGAGCCCGGACAAACGCAGAGTGCCCACGCGCATCAGGGCGCCGATAAATTCTATTTTGTATTGGAAGGGTCAGGAACGTTTGTTGTCGGCGATGAAGAACGACAGGCTGAGGCAGGCACGGTCGTCACGGCGCCGGCAGGAATAAAACATGGAGTTACTAATTCAGGTAACGAGCGGCTTTCATTGCTTGTGGCTATTGCGCCGCCGCCGATCAGATGACAATCAAACACTCTTTGACGCGACAGTCTTCGCTTGATATTTCGCTGGAAGAATTACGGGAACTATCGTCGCGAGTCAATGAACTTGTGCTTGAATACTTTTCCCAGGTTGCTGACTTACCGGTTTTTCCGGAAACGTTTGGCGGCGACACACTCGAACAGGTTGGAGCCACACTGCCTGCAGACGGCGAGCCGGTAGAACGGCTGATAAACGACTGCCGCACGATCATCAAAAAGAGCCGTCATAACGGCCACCCGCGCTTTTTTGGTTATGTGGCATCGCCCGCAACACCTGCGGGCGCCTTTGCCGATCTGATTGCTTCGGCGCTGAATTCGAACGTCACCTCGTGGCGTTCCGGTCCTGCCGCTACAGAAATCGAACGTACGGTGGTGCGTTGGCTCGGATCTTTGATTGGCTACGATGAAGACGCTCGCGGCCTCCTCCTGAGCGGCGGATCGATGGCCAACATGACAGCGTTGTTAATCGCGCAGCGAGCGAAGACCGGAAGGGAAGCTGCGCGCAGAGGCCTTTGGCGAAGTGAAGCGCCGATGACTATCTATGCGTCCGAGCAAGTTCACATGTCGATACCGAAAGCCGCGGACGTCCTTGGCTTTGGTCGCGATCAGGTACGACTGATTGGTTGCGACGATCAGTTTCGCCTGAATGTGCAACTTCTGCGCGAATGCATCAATGCGGATATTCACGCTGGAGCGAAACCGTTTTGCATAGTCGCGAGCGCCGGCACGACCAACACCGGCGCAGTCGATCAACTTTCTGAGATTGCCGATGTTGCTAAAGAGTTTTCTCTTTGGTTTCACGTCGACGGCGCGTACGGCGCGCCGGCAGCGCTGGATGAAAGCAAGCGTCACCTTTTTGTTGGCCTCGAGCGCGCTGATTCCGTCTCGCTGGATCCACACAAATGGCTATATGCGCCGCTTGATTGCGGCTGTCTCTTGTTTCGCGATGAAGCGCAAGCCCGTGTCGCGTTTGGCGAGGAAGACGCGGACTATATAAAGGTGCTCGAGCAAGACGCAGATGAGTCGTTCGCTTTTTGGAATTATGGACCGGAGCTATCGCGCCGGTTTCGCGCGCTTAAGATCTGGCTAACGTTACGTTATTACGGCGTGCGCCGCATTGCCGCGGCGATTACTGAAGACAACGTGTTGGCTGGGTATCTGGCAGAACTTGTCGAACAGGCGGAAGATTTTGAACTGTTGTCGCAGCCGCAGTTAAGTATCTGTTGCTTCCGTTATGTGCCGCCGGCCCTGCGGTTGCAGTCCGGCGATACGCCACCGGAAGACGAAGCGTTTGCGGGTGAACTGAATAGACTTAACGAGCAAACAATGTATGCGGTGCAACGCGGCGGCCGGGCTTATCTTTCCGGCGCTACCATTCACGGCAAGTTTGCTTTGCGCGCCTGCATCACAAACTTTCGCACGACGCGTGCTGATATCGAGCAGACATTGGAAATTATTCGCGATGCAGCGAGGCAATTTGAATTCGGCGCTTAGCCTGGTACTCGGCAGGCATAAGTCAAGATAGTGAACCTCAAGGTCGGGAAGGGTGGCTTGCCCCCGCTCTTTATTTGAATGCCATTCCACCGGCGGGGGTAAACCACCCTTCCCAACCTGAGAGACTATTAAGGTTGAATAATTTCTGGCGACTTTGTGACTCACATTCTAATGAGCAGAATCATTCAGCAAACATCATACGAACTTGAGATGTCGGTCGCGCTGGAACTCGCGCGTGAAGCGGGCGCAGCCATCCTCGACGTCTACGACGGGCCGCTGGAGATTGAACAAAAAGCCGGCGCGGGCGATCGCGAGCCGGTTACGCAAGCCGACAAGATTGCCAATGAAATTATTGTCGCGCGTTTGAGCCGGGAATTTCCCCAAGACGGCATTCTGGCCGAGGAATCAATTGACACGGAACGCAGGCTCGGCAAGTCACGCGTTTGGATGATCGATCCGCTCGACGGCACTATCGGCTTCATTGAAGGCAACGGCGATTTCGCGGTGCAGATCGGTTTGGCGGAAGACGGCGAATGCGCGCTCGGGGTTGTTTACCAACCCTTGACCGGCGTCTTGTATCGCGCCGTTCGCGGCCGGGGCGCCTGGGTCGAGCGGCCCGAAACGGAACCGGAGCGAGCGCGCGTGTCTACTCACATCGATCTCGCAACGATGCGGCTGGCGGCCAGCCGATCGCATCGCAGCCCGCGCATGGACCGCGTGGTCCAAAGCTTCGGCGTCAAACAGGAAGTGCGCCGCGGCTCGGTAGGAATAAAGGTTGGCCTAATTGTCGAACAGCAGTGCGATCTTTACGTGCACCTTTCGCCGCGCACAAAACAATGGGACACGTGCGCGCCGGAAATTATTTTGCAGGAAGCGGGCGGCAAACTTACGGACCTCTTTGGACAGCCGCTGCGTTACAACTCGCCGGAAGTGCAGAACCGGAATGGCATTCTCGCCAGTAACGGCGTGGCCCACACGCAAGTTGTTGCGGCGCTTGGCCCGCTGTTGGCTGAGTTTGGCCGATCGCCGGTTTAGACCAGCCACGCGAAATATCCTTACGGTAAAGCCGGCGCTGGGCTAATATCTCTTCACCCTCGATGTGGAGTGGCGCGGTGCAAAGTCGATCACGAATCTTTCTCACGTTTGCTCTTTTTTGTGTACTGCCCTTGCTGCTTATCGGCGGCATCAATCTCCTGATCAACGTCAGATCCGCTGAGACTCTGGTGCGCAACGAGTTGGAGCACGAACTCGCGGCCACCACCCAAAGCTTTGAAACCTTACTTCGTGAGCGAAAACAGGAAATTAAGAATTTGGCAGAAAGCAGTTCGCTGCAAACTTGCATGAGCGCCGCTTATCATCCGGCAGTATCTCCCGCCGCTAATCAGCCTTCAGTAAATGTAGCCGGGACCGTAGCGTTACAGCCGGCAGACAATGACTTGCAGGAAGCGAAAAATGAGATCGCCTCGCTGCTTCGTGGACCGCATTCTTACGGAGCGATAGCGGCCTTCGGTCCCAGCAGGCAAGCGATTTGTGTCGCCGAGGCGCCGTCAACAAAAACCGGCGACATTCTTTTCCGCACGCGCGATTTGTTGGCGGAGCAAATTCAACCTGAGGACGTTGTATGGACCGCGACAACAGATGAAGTTCTATGTTCGATTGTCTCGACGGTGACGGCGGGCAAGACCTTGCGTTGCACAGCGCCAGTGTTTTTGTCTGGAGCAGGAACCACTCGCGGCGCTTTGGTAGCAGACCTGCGCCTGGATTCCGTTATTTCTTCGGCTGCCCGCCCACTCGAGTCTTCGATTGCTGAAAACAAGAATACTTCGCGGCGTTCAACGATCGTGCTGGTCATGGACGACCAGGGTGAAATTGTTTATCACACCAACGCTGCTCTTAAACATCAACTGGCACGATCATCTATGCCGTACCTGGAAGGGATTAGAGCGGAAATGGTGGCCGGTCATTCAGGAACAAAAGACTTCAAGGCGGTCGATGGCGACAAATGGCTTGCAAGCTATGCTCCGCTCATGGGATCCGGGCTATCGCTGGCGGTGGCGCGCAATTATTCGTTGGCATCGCATGACGCGCGACGCTATGGCTGGCTTGGCATTTTACTGGCGTTGCTCGGTGGCTCGGCGGCTGCAATTTTTCTCACTCACTATTATCAACGTCGAACACAAAGTATCGAACGGGTAGCCGCCGGGGTCGATGAAATCGTCAAAGGCAAGTTGGACCATCGCATCGAGTTGCTCTCGAGCGACGACTTGCGCCCGCTTGCCGACAATGTTGGCCTGGTGACAAAACAACTGCGCGAACAGATCGCACGTGACGCGGAAAGCCGGCAGTTTCAATCTTTCGTACGACTCTCTGCAGTGCTCACGCACGATCTCAAGAATGCTATCGAGGCTTTGTCGCTCATCGTCAACAACATGGAAAAGCATTACGAAAAGGAAGAATTTCGCGCCGATGCAATGCAATCCTTGACCGCCGCCACCGATAAATTGCGGGCACTGGTGGCGCGTTTGAGCAATCCGGTGAACACGTTAAGCGGCGAGCACAAGCGACCGCGACCCGTCGATCTGGTGCCGATACTAAAGCGAGTAATTGCGATGACCGCAGAGCCGGCACGCACTCAGCACGAGATCGCGATCAATCTTCCGGACACTCTGTTCGCGCTGGTTGATGGCGACCGCATGGACAAAGTTATGGAAAACTTGATCATCAATGGCCTGGAAGCGATGGGAGAGAAGCGAGGGAAATTAACGGTTGCAGGTGGCGAAACCGAAGCAGGCAAACCGTATTTCAGTGTAAGCGACACCGGCGAAGGCATGAGCGAGCGCTTCATTGCCGAGAGGTTGTTTCATCCCTTCGCTACCACGAAACGAAAAGGCGTAGGTCTCGGTTTGTATACCTGCCGCGAAGTTGTCAGCGCAAACGGCGGCTCGATCGAAGTTGAGTCGAAGCAAGGTGCTGGTACAACTTTTAGGGTCGTGCTACCATCGGCCCAATCGTAACGCGGTGAATAATTCCCGCTCGCATCCTTACCAAGTTGCCCAGGGGGTTTCCAATCGATTTGTTCAGCTTTTGCGGCAATCGTTGAGCGAAATTCAATGGGCCACGACAGTCAAACCAAAGAATCCCGAGTGAAAGAAACGCTGCTGGTCGTCGATGACGATGAATCTGTGCGGCGCGGACTTTACTGGACGCTCAACTCGGATTATCGCGTGCTGGAAGCAGCGTCGCGTGAAGAAGCCGTAAAGCTGTTGCAGCAGGAGAGCATTGATCTCGTTCTTAGCGATCTGCATCTGCCGCCCAATGTTGAAGACATCTCTGAAGGCCTGGCAATTATTGAGGCTGCGCGCGACAGAAATCCGCCGGTCCAGGTTGTAGTAATCACCGCCAGCAACTCGAAACGCGCGGCGCTGGAAGCCGTCAAGCGCGGCGCTTATGGTTTCTTTGAAAAGCCGCTCGACGCGGTGGAAGTTGTGCACATCGTCAACCAGGCAGTGCGCATGCGCCGGCTGGAACTTGAAAACGTTCGTTTGCGCGATGAGTTGGTTGGGGCGACCGGATTTGGCCGCTTGATTGGTTCAAGTCAGGCGCTGGAAAAAACTTTGAAGCAAGCGCGCGCGGTTGCAGACACGAGTGCCACCGTTTTGATCACCGGTGAAAACGGGACCGGCAAAGAGATGTTGGCGCGCGCGATCCATGAAGAAAGTCAGCGCGCGCGTGGACCCTTCATAGGCGTCAGTTGCGCGGCGTTGCCTGAGTCGCTGATCGAGTCGGAACTGTTTGGCCACGAGAAAGGCGCGTTTACGTCAGCCAATTATTCAAGGCAAGGGCGTTTCGAACTTGCCGATGGCGGCACCTTGTTCCTCGACGAGATCGTCGAGTTAACCCCGGGCGTGCAGGTCAAGCTGTTGCGAGTTTTGCAGGAGCGGGCTTTTGAACGGGTGGGTGGCACCAGGACTTTGACCGTTGACATTCGTCTCATCGCGGCCAGCAATCGCGATTTGGAAACGGAAGTAGCCGCGTCAAACTTTCGCCGCGATCTTTTCTACCGGCTAAATGTAGTGCCGTTGGTGTTGCCGCCGCTGCGTGAGCGCGCCGAAGACATTCCCGGACTGGCGGCACATTTCGCTGCGAAGGCGGCCGAGAAACATGGCCGCACTACGCCGCAGTTGCAACCAGAATTGGTGGATTCGTTGTACGAATATGAGTGGCCGGGAAATGTTCGCGAGCTTGAAAATTTGATGGAGCGCCTGGTGCTGCTCGATCGTGGTGCTACGCTCGGCCTGGAATTTCTTCCGGAGAAAATGCTAAAGGCGCAGCCCGCTCCGGGTGTCTCAAGTGATAAGACTTTCGAAGGCGCGGTCATCGCGTTAAAGCGCCGGCTGATTGTGGTCGCGCTGGAAGCGGAGCACGGAAACAAAGTAGCGGCGGCCAAACGCCTCGCCATCAGCCGGTCCTACTTGCACCGGTTGATTACTGAATTTGGGATCCAGGCACGCACGAATAGCAGCGCTATGTGAGAACAAGCTATAATTCGTTTTTCAAGGAGAAGACCCGAGAGAGAAAGCTAAGTATGGCTGAAACCATTAAATGCAAACACTGCGGCGAGAAACGAACTGCGCTTGGTTTTTCTCCGTTTCCCAATGAGTTGGGCCAGCGGATTGCCGGCGAGATTTGCCAACCGTGCTGGAGTGGCTGGTTACAAAAGCAAACTCAAATCATCAATCACTATGGCCTCGACCTCACCAACCCGGATGCGCAAAACTTTCTGTTCGACAACATCAAAGGGTTCTTGTTTGGCGAAGTGCAACCGTTAGAAGCGGAAATTGATACGACCAAAGAAGGTACGGTCAAGTGGTAGGGACCATCCCTCCGCCTTCATCCTGCTCCTTGTTGGCCCAATCTTTGCTGTAGTTATCCTTCGTTGAATCTCCCCGAGTTTTTGGCCCGTTAGGTTCAGCAAACCCCTGAATAATTGATTTATGCTTCTGGGCCGGCATTGGCCCGGTGGCGGGTTTTGGTTCGGACGTATGTTTTCCGAACTATTCATCTGGAGGAGGTCTTGCTAAACATGAGATACAAGTTTCCAGGATTCATAGCTGCAACCGCACTCGCCGGCTTGTTTACCGGATGCAATCAAACCACCAATGACAACGCAAACACGCGCGCGACTGTCAACACGAATACGAGGGTGGTGGCAAATGAAAATACAAACGTAAACGCCAACACAAACCGCGCGCTGACTCGCGAAGAATACGAAAAGAATAAAGAGAAATACGCGAAGAATGCGAAGGGTTCGGGACGGACCATCGGCACCGGCCTTAATGACGGTTGGCTTTGGACGAAGACTCGTTTTGATTTGGCAGCAGCCGACGATCTACGCGACTCGACGATCAATGTTGACGTGTCAAACGCGGTCGTGACTCTGAGTGGATCAGTGGCCACGGCCGAACAGAAAGCCAAAGCCGAGGCTGTGGCCAAAGCCGTGGAAGGCGTGACTGGCGTGAAGAATATGCTCACGGTCGCAGCGAACACGACAAACAACAACGCTCAGAAGCCAAAGAAGTAGCAGACCTCGAAACGCGGCACGCGGGCAACGCCCCCGCTTAAATGTCTGTACCTGCCGGGCGAGGTCATCCTTGCCCGGTGTTCTTCTTTTTTGAAACCTCGCGCACCTTGTTTGCGTAACATTCTGGACTCCCCGTCTGTTTGTTTTACTTAGTATCGCCTTCTAGGCTAAGCTCAAAATTCTTTCGCAGCCGAGTGCATAATGTCAGTCATTTGTCTCTGCTCCAGGTTGGACCCAGCAGACGAATCTGAACGACTCAAAAAAAACAATGTTGGGAAAAATCGATTTGCTCAGGAGGAACTAACCTTGCTTAATCGCCGCGTACTTAATCGTCTCTTCAGTTCCGTCATGTTTCTGGCGTTCGCTCTCGGCCTGGTAAGTACCGCTTATTCCCAGACGAAGCTGCTTCGTTTCCCGGACATTTACGGTGACCGTGTTGTGTTCACTTACGGAGGAGATTTATGGACTGCTCCTGCTGCGGGTGGCTCGGCGGTGCGCCTGACCGCGCATCCGGGCATGGAGGTATTTGGCAGGTTTTCTCCTGACGGCAAGTGGATCGCCTTCACCGGACAATACGATGGCGATGAGCAGGTGTACGTAGTGCCGGCAACGGGAGGCGTGCCGCGACAACTTACTTTCTATCCTGCTAAGGGACCATTGGCGCCACGTTGGGGTTGGGACAATCAAGTCTACGGCTGGAGCCGCGACGGCAAGCGAATCTTTTTCCGTTCACTTCGCGATTCCTGGGCATTGCCAATCGCGCGGCTATTTTCAGTGTCGGTTGAAGGCGGACCAGCCGAAGCGCTGCCAATGCCGGAGGCAGGGTCGGGCGATTATTCTCCCAACGCAGATCAGATGGTCTATTCGCCGCAGTCCCGCGATTTTCGCTCGGAGAAGCGTTACGGCGGCGGTCAGGCAAACGCGCTTTACACTTTCGATCTGAAAACCTACGCCACCAAACGAATCACCGAAGGCCCACGCGCGACGCGCGATCCAATGTGGGTCGGCGATACGATTTACTTCAACTCCGATCGCGATGGACACTTTAATCTTTATTCGTACGACGCCGGTAGCGGCAAGACCACTGAAGTAACCAGCAACAAGACGTACGACGTGCGTTGGCCCAGCTCAGATAACGAGGACAGAATTGTTTACGAGTTGAATGGAGAACTTCAGGTTCTCGACACGAAAAGCAATCGCAGCACTCCCATTTCGATTACCGTTCCTGACGAAGGCTTGTCGCGTCGTCCCAGTCATATTCCAGTTTCCAGTTTCATCGAATCAGTCGGGCTAAGTCCGAAAGGCGAGCGGGCGCTATTTGCCGCGCGCGGCGATATTTTTACGGCGCCAATCGAGAAAGGCCCAACGCGCAACTTAACGCATTCGTCAGGCGCGCATGACAAGTGGCCCGCGTGGTCCCCCGACGGATCGCGCATTGCCTATATTTCCGACCGCACCGGCGAAGAAGAGTTGTACGTCATGCAGCAGGATGGATTGAAGCCGGCGGAACAAATTACCAGCGGCGGCAGCGCGATGCGTTATCAACCTGAATGGGCACCCGATGGCAAGCGCATCGCTTTTAGTGACAAGGACGGGAAGGTTTATGTGGTGACTCTCGCCGATCACAAGATGATTGAAATTGCCGATGAGCCCCACGGACAGGTACGCGATTACGTATGGTCGCCGCGGGGAAACTTTCTTGCCTTTAGCATGAACGCCGGTCCGAATAGATTTTCGGCCATCTATGTTTGGGGCGTGTCGGACGGCAAGCTACGTCACCTCACCGATGACATGTTCAATTCTTACAGCCCGGCGTGGGATCCGCAGGGAAACTATCTTTACTTTCTCAGCGATCGCGAATTTCAACCGCAGATCTCGCAAATAGAATTCAACTATGCAACTAACCGCACGTCCTACATTTACGCAATGGCTTTGCGCAAAGACGTTAAGCATCCCTTTCCGCCCGAAAGCGATGAAGTGACCATTGGCAAACCTGACGAGACGCCAAAGCCGGCGGGCACGCCGCCCGGCGAGGAGCCGAAAGCGCCCGCCAAAGACATTAATAAGGAGTTGAAACCGCCGGCGAAGGAGCCGGCGAAAGAGCCAACTCCGGAAGCTGAGAAACCCGCAACTCCGGCCCCGGGCGAAACTAAATCCGACACCACCACGAAATCCCAGGCGCCGCTGACAATTGATTTCGATGGCATCGGCACGCGCGTAGCCCGCGTTCCGGTGGCGGCAGACAACTATGGTGGCATCTCGGCAAAGACCGGCCATTTGATCTATGCAGCCGGCTCGGCATTCTATTACGGCCGCAGCGGTGATCGTCCTACAGTGTTGAAAATCTTCGCGTTCAAAGATCGCAAGGAGTCAACGATTGCCGAGGACATTCGTGGCTACACAATGTCTGATGACGGTTCAAAACTGCTGGTCGCGCAGGGGCCGGGTTACAACATCTACGACGCTACACCGCAGGGCGATAAGACCAAGAAACCTGTGTCAACCTCCGGCATGTTTGTAGATCGTGTTCCCGCGGAAGAATGGAACCAGATCTTCAACGAAGTCTGGCGGCGCTATCGCGACTTCTTTTACGTGTCTAACATGCACGGCTATGACTGGGCCGCTTTGCGCGAGCAGTACAGACCGTTGTTGCAGTACGTGTCCCATCGTTCTGATCTCAATTACGTCATCAGCGAAATGATTTCGGAGTTAACGATTCAGCACGCCTACATAGAAGGTGGCGATTTCCAAATCCCGCCGCGGCCGCGCAGTGGTTTACCGGGCGCGCGTTTTGAATTGGACAAGCAATCGGGCCGCTATCGCATCTCTAAGATTTTCGAAGGCGAAAACGAGGAAGATATCTATCGCTCGCCGCTTCATGAAATCGGAGTCAACATTAACGTCGGCGATTACGTGCTGGCGATCGATGGCGAAGAGTTGAAAGGCACTGACGATCCCTATCGCCTGTTGCGCTTCAAGGCCGACAATCCCGTTTCATTGACAGTGAACAAGACGCCCTCGCTAACAGGCGCTCGCATAGTTTCTTATCGACCGGTTACTGACGAAGGGAATCTGATTTATCTGGACTGGATTAATCAGAACCGGCGCAAGGTGGACCAGGCAACCGGCGGGCGCGTCGGCTATATTCACATTCCCGACATGGGTGCAAACGGGATTCGCGAATTTATCAAATGGTACTATCCGCAAATTCGCAAAGAAGGTTTAGTCGTCGACGTGCGCGCCAACGGCGGTGGCAATGTTTCGCGCATGCTGATTGAAAGGCTGCGGCGAAAGCTGTTGGGTCTTAACTACGAACGCACCGACGATGATGCCATCACTTACCCTGATGCAGTCTTTATCGGACCGATGGTTGCTTTGCTCGACCAAAACTCGGCATCTGATGGCGATATCTTCCCCTACATGTTTCGCAAAGCGGGGCTTGGTCCATTGATTGGGAAACGTTCGTGGGGCGGAGTGGTTGGCATTCAAAGCCGCGGGCCACTAATCGACGGCGGCACCGTCTTTGTCCCCGGATTTGGGCTGGCTGATGAAAATGGTAACTGGATCATCGAGGGCCATGGTGTCGATCCGGACATTGAAGTCGACAACGATCCAAAGTCCGAGATCGAAGGGCGAGATCCGCAACTGGAACGCGGCATAGCGGAAGTAATGGCGCGGCTGAAGACGCCGGTGAAGTTGCCGCCGAAGCCCGCCGGCCCAATCAAGACGATCCGGTAAGGGCTAGGGTTTAAACGGAAGTTCAAAAAGTTAGTTTGATAAAGGCAGCAGCCCACCATTGGGCTGCTGTTTTTTCATATTCATTAATCCTTAATGCGCAGTTTCTCCTGCGGCAGCATCGCAGGCATACCCTTGTGTTGCCAGCAACGCACCGGTCCATGAACTCGCCGCGAGCAGGGCGTTCCTTTTTTAGTGCGCGCGCCACAAATGTAGATGTCTGCCTCGATGGTATTCGAGGGCGAAGTTGCAGGAGTTCCGGGAGTTGAAGTCAGTTGACGGGCGGCGGATTCAGAATTGTTGAGTGGGGAATCGGATCGTCTTTCGATTACCAGCGGCGGAGTCGCAGCCTGCCGCGTATGTCCCAGCAGATAACCCGAAGTAATAAGCGCCAACGAGAATAGCAGCAATGGAATAAAGCGTTCTCGCCGGAAACGGTGGGCGCAGACCCTACAAAACCGGCGACTCGCCCAGAAGTGCCGGCGCAAACGAATCAGTTTATTGCCACACTCGCAGCAGAAGTTGGGCTTGTACACGGCACAGTGCTCCGCGTTCAGTTTGGAATCTTGTTAAAGCGGCGGGTGATGAACCGGATTGAGCGCCGCGATTATAGGCCCGGCGTTAGCAATAGCAACACCCTTTTGCTTCAGTGCAAGCTTAAATTTCTCTGTGCCCCTCTGTGTTCTTTGTGTCTGTGTGGTGAATCCAATGGCGCAGGGGCCACCACAGAGCCACAGAGAAACACAGAGGCCACACTGAAGTGCACCTTACAGTCAGGCCAATTTGATCTGCCAGATGATCATTTAGCAGGCTTTTCGTTGTTATAGCAGGCGCCAAGCAACGCGACTTCCGTTTCCGGCGTCGGAACAACTCGTTTCCCTTAGATTGACAGCAGTCGAATTGCAAAATTACCACTTGCACGGGCATACTCTTCGCTCATCTTTAAGCCAACTTATGACCACATCGCGAGTTTTTAGATCAAAGCAACGGTGTTCGTTCGCAATTCTGGCGGCGCTGTTTATATTTAATTTTCTTCCCGGCGCGGCGAGCGGCCAGGGTCCTGATGATGTGGTGCGCACCAATGTTTCGCTGGTGCAGTTGAACATCGGCGTCGTTGACGCGCGCGGCCACGCGGTCACGTCCCTTTCGCGAAACGACTTTACGGTTTACGAAGACGGAGTGAAACAGCCGATCCTTAACTTTGAACCTACCGACACACCGTTCAGTTTGGTTCTGCTGCTGGACATGTCAGGTTCGACAACCAGTTTTCGCCCGCAATTACGACAGGCAGCGAGCCGATTTCTTGACGCTTTAGGGCCGGAAGATCGCGTAGCGGTTATTCAATTTAATGCGAAAATAAAAAATCTTTCGGGATTTACCACCGACCGAAAAAAATCTGCTTACGCAATTCAAGTCCTTGCCGAGGGCGCCGGTGAGACACACTTGTATGAAGCGCTCTCATATTCGCTGCGGGAATTGGCAAAGGAACAAAAACGACGCAAGGCAATCGTGGTTTTGACTGACGGGCTGGACACGTCGATGCGGAATGCGGATCGGTCATCCGCGTCGCGCGCGCAAACAGATGCTGAAGCGGTTGCGGCAATCGATCCCAAAGCGAGCGTGGCGTTGAATTCGGTTTTGACTGCTGCCGATCGGCAGAGCGTAACTGTTTATCCGCTGGCATTGCCGTCGGGCGATCCAAAACGTTTGCCTTTGCAGGACCCGGTGATCACTGGAATCTATTCAGCCGCGCGCGCGCGTCTGCAGAACTTAGCGGATCGCACCGGCGGCCGGCTCAACGAGATTCAGCGGCTGGATCAAATGGCAAGACTGTATGTAGAGGTGGCGGCGAATTTGCGAACGCTTTACACCGTCGGTTATAAGCCGCAGAGCGAACGAGCGCGCGACGGCAAGTGGCACGAGATACGTGTTGAAGTAACCCAGCCGCAGCTGACGGCGCGCACCAAGCCTGGCTATTTCGCGCGGTAAAGGAAGAAGTAGTGCTGGAGTACTGAGTGCTGAGTTCCGAGTGGGCTGAGGTCTCAATTCCAGTTACACGCCACTCAGTACTCAGCACTTCCCCTTTTCGGCGCGCGTTTTACTATTCACCATTTACCATTTACTATTTACCAAAAAGGCACGCACCCGTAGCTCAGCTGGATAGAGTACCTGACTACGAATCAGGGGGTCGCATGTTCGAATCATGCCGGGTGCACCATTAAAGAATCAATAAGTTAAGGCGTCGCTGTTGGATGCCCTTTCTTATTTTGTGTGCCTATAGTGTGCGAGCGTTTGAAAATCTCTTAGCCATAGAGCATTTCTCCATACAGGCGGTTGCTTCTGACTGCACGTTCAGCCACTTGGGAGGTAGATAACCAGAGTGCAGCTGGTGGCCCTGTCTTTCAGACAGGATTGGGTGTACAGCGACCAATGTTTTTAATGACCTGCGGCAAGTTGAAGCCTACGCTTTTAACTGCGCTTTCTTCCGGCCATATCAAGTCCGACGGCTGCGACCAAAATCGCCCCTTTGATGATGTTCTGCATATAGGGTTCTACGTTTTTCAAAGACATGCCATTGTCCAGACTCGCCATGATCAGCGCACCCAGTATCGCGCCGAATACCGTTCCCCGGCCGCCCATTAAGCTCGTGCCGCCAATAACGCAGGCTGCGATCGCATCAAGCTCAAGCAGCTGCCCCGCATCAGGCGAGGCGCTGCCCACGCGCGCGGTGTAGATTATCGAGGCCACGCCGGCAAGCGCACCCATGATGCAAAATACAGCCAGGACATGCCTCCGTATGTTTATGCCGGAAAGACGCGCCGCGTCAGGGTTACCGCCGATGGCATATAGATAACGACCGAAGGTTGTGTTCTGAGTCAGGAATGCTCCTGCTAAGGCGATAGCTAGAAAGATAATGACTGGATTGGGTACTCCCGCATTCGATCCGGGTGCAAGCTCATAAGAGTTCATCATGTAGATGAAGCCTACGACAATTAATGACGGCACAAGGGCACGACCCACTGTCAGCCACAAACTGGGAACTCCCATACGATAATGTCGCCGCGCGCGGTTCCGGACTATTGTCATCCAAACGATCGCCGCCACCGCCACCGCTGCAATCACCCAACCAACAACCGGACCGACATAGCCCTGACCAATCGATTTGAACGCCTGCAATCGTAAAGGGATAGTTTCACCGCGACTGAGCCCCAGCACCACCCCACGCCACGCGAGCAAACCACCCAGGGTAACAATGAACGCGGGGATATTGAGGTACGCTGTCAAACCACCCTGAATGGCGCCGATGGCAAGGCCCACGCCGATGCCCGAGGCGAGTGAAGGAACGAGTCCCCAGCCGAGCCACCCTTGCGCTATCGCTGCGATGCCGCCCGCGAGACCAACGACAGAACCAACCGAAAGGTCGATCTGCCCGGTGATGATGACCATCAACATTCCCACTGCGAGCACGCCCGTCACTGCGGTTTGCCGCATGAGGTTGGAGAAGTTTCGTGGCTCGAGAAAAATGTGGTTAGTTGAAAAGTGGAAATAGATCCAGATAGCGATTAGTGCAAACACCATCGTGTAAGCACGCAGGACATCCGTCGGGATCTTGAATTTCCCGATGGTCGTCACTGACGTGATAGCCTCAGGGTCAGGCAATGGTACTAAATCCGAAGTCGTCGGCGGGCGCTCAATAAGAGGTTCGCTTGCTGAATTGTCCATAAGAAAACCAATCGCTGATTAGATTATATTACTAAGCAGCGCGCTGCACTTGTCCAGTGGCACAAGCCATCACTTTCTCGGGAGTGGCAACGGCCCGAGTAAACTCGCCAGTCATGTGGCCCTGGTGTAAAACCAGTACACGATCAGCAAGTCCCAGGACTTCCGGCAATTCAGATGAAACCAGCACAATGGCGAGACCGGTCCTGGCGAGCTTATTAATTTGCGCGTAGATCTCCTGCTTCGCACCGACATCGATACCGCGAGTAGGTTCGTCTAGAAACAACACGCGCGGGTTTGTCAGCAGCCATTTCGCCAGCACAACTTTTTGCTGATTTCCGCCGGACAACGTGCCTGCAATCGTAAAAACAGAATTGGCTTTTACTCGCAGATCCTTCATCGCGCGCTCTCCCGCTTCCGACTCCGCGTCGACACTGGTAAAGAAGCGTCCTGAGATACGTCTCAATCCCGCGAGCGTCATGTTATTGAGTATCGTCTGATCGAGCACCAGCCCAAAACGTTTTCGGTCCTCGGTTACAAAACCCAAACCATGCTTAATAGCTTCGGCTGGGTTCGTAATCCGAACAATTTTGCCCGCGACTCTGATCTCACCCGACATCCTGCCCGCATGGGCGCCAAAGATTGCCATTAGCAAATCGCTGCGCCCGGCGCCCATCAGACCAGCAATGCCCAGAACCTCGCCGGCTCGTACTGAGAAGCTGACGTTATCAACAAGCTTTTTTCCCGCGACGGCAGGATCTGATACTGAAATGTTGCGCGCTTCAAATACAACCGCGCCGTGCTCATGATCGACCGCGGGAAAAATATCGCCCACTTCGCGGCCTACCATTCGCGCGATCACCTGGCGTTCGGACAATTCGGCGACAGCGTTTGTGTCCACGGTCCGTCCATCACGCAAGACTGTAATTCGATCGCTGATGCGAAACACTTCATTCAGTTTATGCGAGATATAAATCATACCCACCCCGCGCGCCCGCAATTTATTCAGGATGACAAACAGCGTCTCGACTTCGCTGTCTGTTAAGGCCGCCGTGGGTTCGTCAAGAATCAGTATTCGGGCATCGTGTGAAAGGGCTTTCGCAATTTCCACTAACTGCTGCTGGCCAATGCCAAGACTACGAATGGCCGTATGGGGATCGAGGGGTAAATGCAGATCATCAAGCAACGCGCGCGCGCGGCGATAGAGGTCGTCCCAACGAATGACGCCAAACTTTCGCGGCTCGCGTCCCAGGAAAATGTTTTCCCCGACGCTCATTTCTTTTACCAGCGACAGCTCCTGAAAAATTACCGCGATGCCTGCCTTTTCGGCTTCGCGCACCCCGGCAAATTTCTGCTCCGCTCCTTCGATCAAGATCTCTCCACCATATTGCGGATGAGCATAAACGCCGCCCAGAATTTTCATGAGCGTTGACTTGCCGGCGCCGTTTTCACCAACGAGCGCGTGTATTTCGCCCTTATGAAGGTCGAAGGTGACCCCGTCCAGCGCACGAACGCCGGGGAAGGTCTTCGTGATGTTGCGCATCTCCAGGAAAGCAGCTTGACCGTTGTCATTCATGTTGATGGTGTCCAAAGTCCAATGTCCAATGTCCGGACGATCCTAGTTGTATTTCTTTGGACTATTCCTTCGGACATTTTTCAGGCGGAACATTGGCGCAGATTTTTTCCAAAGTTTGATACCCATCTTTAACCACTGTGCTAACAATATTACTTTTATCGACGGCGATCGGTACCAATAGCATTGAGGGAACTTTCTTAGCCCCATTGTCGATCGCGTCCGTGGCATCGACTTGCTCGCCACGCGCCAGTTTGATAGCCGCATCAACTGCTGCGTAAGCAAGCGGTTGAATCGGCTTATAAACCGTCATGGTCTGCTTACCCTGCAAAATCAACGACAATGAAGCGAGGTCAGCATCCTGGCCGGATACTAGAACTTTGCCCGCCAGGTTTTGTCCTTCGAGCGCCTGGACCGCGCCCCGCGCGGTGCCATCATTGGAAGCGACGACAGCATCAACCTGGTTGTTGGCCTGCGTCAACGCATTCTCGACGATGTTGAGTGCCGCGCTTGCCTGCCACTCCTTCGCATACTGGTCGGTCACGATCTTGACGTCACCGCGATCTACCGCAGGCTTCAGTATATTCATCTGACCCTGATGCAGCAGCAGCGCGTTATTGTCGGTTGGGGAGCCGCCGACAATTACAAAATTCGCAGGCTTCTTGTTTACGTGATCGAGCAAATACTGCGCCTGCATCTCGCCAATTCTTACTACTTGATGAGAAACGTACAGATCAACGTCGCTATTCTTGATCAGACGATCGTAACTGATTACCGGAACTCCCTGTCGGTGGGCCGCTTCAACAATGGAGGCAGCAATCTCCCCGTTATGTGGCGCCACAATTAAGACGTCGACCCCCTGGGTCAAAAGGTTTTCTGCCTGCTTCACCTGCAAATTATCATCGCCATTCGCGACCTGTACCGAAACCTGCATGCCAAGTTCTTTCGCCCGCTTCTCGACCAGATCTTTATCGCGTTGCCAACGCTCTTCCTTCACAGTATCCATTGAGAATCCGATAACAACCGGATCGTTTGGCCCTTTCTTTTTCTTCGTCGCGCCAGTGTTTGATTGTTGCGTCCCCGACACGCAGCCGCCGGCGATTAGCGCGCCAAGAAACAATGGAACAATTAGGGTTGAACATCGCATTGAATACCTTCTCCCTTACCAGATTAGTTAGGACAATGAAGCTGGAGCTATTGTACGCGCACTTACATTCCGCGTGCGATGGCCCGAGCGATCGTTTGCAACCAAATGTCGCCGCTTCTGACTGGCTGTTTTGGGAAACGGCCAGCGGTTCCAGCCACTGCAGGAATCTGCAAAAAGTTACCGGCCCAGTAGAGGCGCCCAGCTTATCAGAGTCTGCGAGCGAAACACATTGAAGTTTTCGGTTTTTAGGTGTATTAGTCAGTATCATATTTGTGAAGCACACATACAAGCGCCTTCCCCAGATGTAATGTCGCAAGAGTTTATTTGATTCGCTTGGGGTGAACTCTTCCAACGTGATTTTCGTCTACTCTTTCGGGCCGTTAGCTCGAAGAATTGTGAAATTCAGGTGGCCTGAGGAGGGCCTTCCAATGAATCGAACCACGTCAAGTTTGTTCCGCATCATGATGTGCGGGCTTTTTTTCTTGCTTGCTTTAGGAACTGCCAATGCTCAGTTCAAGGCCGGCGTTCAAGGCACGGTGCTTGATTCCACTGGCGGACTTGTCCCGGAAGCTAAAATAACGCTCACAAATACAGAGACGGGAAAAACTCAGGAGACTACGACCAGTGCTGAAGGTTTTTACCGAATTTCCGGCTTGCCACCAGGTAAGTACACGCTTACCACTGAGAAGGCCGGTTACAAAAAGTCATTTCTGGAGAGCGTAACGATCGGCGCTGAAAATGTGCAAGGCGTCGATATTCTTCTCGAGACGGGTGATGTCACCGCGACAGTTACCGTCACAGCTGAAGCATCGTCGCAACTTGAAACTGAGAACGCCAACGTGCGCGGCGCGATCACGGCCCAGGAAATTCAGCGTCTACCGCAGGTTGGCCGTGACCCGTACTCGCTTATCCGCACCGCACCCGGCGTCTTAGGCGACACGGCGCGCGGCGGGCCCGGCAATAAAGCTACTAATCTTCCCGGCACCGAAGAGATCGGCGGCGGCTCAAACGCCGGCGTATTTCAGACCGAGAACCAGGTGCAGATCAGCGCCAACGGGCAACGTGTATCGAGCAACAACTTTATGGTTGATGGCGTGAGTGTCAACAGTCTCGGCCTGGGCGGGGCAGCAGTGGTCACACCGAATCAGGAGTCAGTCAAGGAAGTCTCGGTCGTGACGAGCAGTTACAGTGCGGAAGACGGGCGCAACACCGGCGCGCAAGTTAAGGTCGTATCCCAGAATGGTACGAACGATTTTCACGGCAGCGCAGTTTTCAATTACGGCTCGCCAAAACTAAATTCATTCAACAAGTATCGTGGGCCAACCACGATCACTTCTACCAATCTGATCTGCCAGGGGAAGGCATTTACCGCTAGTCGCTGCCCGGAAAAAGTGGACATTTGGGAAAGGAAGTTTGCCGGTAGTCTTGGCGGCCCCCTCTATTTGCCGCGCTTTGGCGAGGGTGGTCCGGCCTATTTCAGTGGCAAGAATAAGTTGTTCTTCTTCATCTCCTACGAGGGCCTCCGCCGAAGCACTACCACATTTCAGGACCTCTTCGTCGAGACGCCCGAATTTCGTCAGTACGTGCAGAACGTACGGCCCAACAGTCTGGCGGCTCAGCTCTACAGAACTTCCGGCATCGTACCCCGTGTGGTCACTCAGGGGTTAACGCCAAGCGGTCCGCCAAACGGAACAGCCATTAATGGTCAGGCAGGCTTGAGTTACGATATTGGGTCGATCAATCGACCACAAGGGCAGAAGATCGGTGCGACGCAGACCCTGGATGGAATACCCGACGTGACTTTCGCGCGCGTGGCATTTCCCAGCAGCACCAGGGGCAACCAGTACAATACCCGTATTGACTACAATCGCGGCGCCGACCAGTTCGCGGTCAGCACCTACTTCACGAAGCTCAGCGATTTATCCGCCTCCAGATCGGGGCGTCCGTTCCAGGACGTACTATTCAAACCGGTCAATTCGGCGGCCACAGCGACGTGGATACGCACGATCTCGTCAACGCTGATCAACGAGGCGCGCTTCAACTTCACTCGCTTTCATGATGACGAGGTGAAGAGCCTGGGTGCAGCGAATCTCGTCGTCCCGGCGCTTAATACTAACGGCTTCAACTTCACCGGTGGGCCGGGCCTGGGCCTCCCCGGCGGCGGCGGTTTGAACTATGGCATTGATTCGGGACTCCCGAAAATCCTGACCCAGAATACGTTTGAAGCGCGCGATACCATGACTTGGGTACGCAGCAATCAGGCGTTCAAGTTCGGCGGTGAAGTCCGCCGCGAGCAGGACAACAGTAACCGGCGCATACGCTCACGGCCTGAGTTCTCCTTCGACAACATACTCTCTTTGGCCAACGACGCGCCCTTCTTTGAAAACACACAGGATATTGATCCGTT
>JACCVY010000003.1 GCA_013697915.1 Blastocatellia bacterium
ACAAAGTCAGGCCAAAAAGCCGCCTGACTTTCCCACATTCCCACAGCTTCTACTGCTGGAGACGAAATGAACCGATCGGACACTTCACTTGCTAATAACACCGGACATTTTAATTTGCTAACAACATCCGCTTTCAGGAAGGGTGCTCGCTACTTTTTTTTAAGTGAGGAAGACGCTCATTAGGCCAGCCGAATACAGAACCGCGCGCGGTAGCGACCGGGTCCTACACTCGAGGCCGAAAGGTGCCGATTCGAAGTCTCAGCTCAGTTGCTTGTAGCATCCGGTCCTACCGCGCGCGGTTCCGCATTTACTTGCTTATTCAGACAGTTTACACACTGCTGAAAAGTGGGCCCGGCCGCCGAGAAACGATATCTTGACTCTCCGAATAGCACGCGTCCATAATCGCTTTAGAGACCTATAGCCCCCACAAGTCTCAGTGATAAGCGTTCTGTCCGCTTAGGATGCTCACCATGAACGCCTCAAATATTCCGGCAAACGGAGGAAGAACCTGTGGTCAGCGCACAATTGGAAGACAGCCTGCGCCGCGATATTGAAAGTTATATCGAAGGGCGCCTCGGTGGTATTAAGCAGGAGATAGCTGCGCTTCAGAGCCAACTGAACGAATCGCTCAGCCAGTTTTTGGATCGGCAGGCCGAAGTACAACTTGACGGAGGCGTAGGCGCTTCCATCGTTGAACATCTGCGAGCGGCGCACGAAGAAGGCATCGACCTCGCTGCCTCCGAATCGTCGCGCGCAAAAGCCTCAAGCGACGTGGCGATAATCAAAGCTGCCATCTCTGAAATCGACGGACAACAATCGCAGGCAGAGATTTTAAAAGTGTTGGTGAATCGGGCCGCAGCTTTTGCGCCGCGGGTGGCGTTTTTTGTTATTAAAGGCGATCAGGCGATTGGCTGGCGCGCTCGCGGTTTGCAGGGAACTGTCGGCGACCAGGCAGTGCAGCAGATCAAGTTTGCGTTGAGTGCCGACACTACAGTGGGCGGCGCGTCGCGTTCGGGAGAAACCTGGAGCGGTGGACCTGGCTCGCATGTTGACGATCTTTTGATCGTGAATCACCTGGGCGATGAACCACCCGCACGCATTGTGGCGGTGCCGCTGGTGGTGCGCAGTCGCAGCGTGGCAGTTTTGTATGCTGACTCAGGCGATCTCGATTCTGAAGCGATCAACCTTGAAGCTTTAGAGACGTTGGTCCATGTAGCCGGAATGGCGGTTGAACTGTTAGTGGCGCGCTCCGGAGTGGCAACGCAACCAACACGCGCGGAGGAGCCCCCAGCAGAAGCGCGCGGTTACACACCGACAGTCGAGTACGACGAGATAACGCCGGTCATCGAAGAAAGCGCGCCCGCCTTTACGGAAACGGCACCAATAGCAGTCGAACCGGAACCAGCTGCTGCTGAGCCTGAGCCAATCGCTGCTGAGCCTGAGGCGGCGCTGCCAGTTCAAGTTGAGTCAACACCGGCGCTGGAACCACTTGCTGATCCGTTTGCGCAGACGTCGCCACTTGCCATCGCTGAAACAGCGCCGCCCGCAGAAGCGCCGCGCCGGCGTTATGGCGCCGATGTCGAGTTGCCGATCGAAGTTTCCAACGACGAAGAGCGGCGCTTTCATACAGACGCGCGACGCTTTGCGCGCTTGTTGGTTTCGGAAATTAAACTTTATAAAGAGAGCCAGGTTAACGAAGGACGCTCGCGCAACGATTTGTACGAACGGCTGCGCGACGACATTGAGCGCTCGCGCGAGATGTACGACAAGCGCGTCAAACCTGAAGTGGCCCAGCGTTACGACTATTTCCACCACGAGCTGGTGAATACACTGGCTGAGGGCGACGCGGCTAAACTTGGCGGCTCGTATCCGGGAACAACGGTTTCAGCGTAGGGCAGGTGTCGGGTACCGGGTATCGGGTAACAGGTGTCGGGTATCAGGTGCCGGGTGTCAGGTGGAAGGTATCGGTTTTGGAGTTTAGGGGGTCGGGTTTCGAGTTTCGAGTTCAAGTTTCGAGTTTAAGATTCAGGTTCTAAATCTGACACCGAAACCTGGTACCCGACACCTGGTACCCGACACCTGACACCTTCCCAAGGGGGTATCGTGTTTTCGAAGTTAAGTAAACATCGGGTTCTTTTAATCGTCGTTGGCCTGGCCATCGTCATCGGCGCGTCGCTGCCGTCATTCATGACGGCCAGTTGTTTGACGCGCCTGCAGGCACCTGCTGAAACAAGAGCGCTTGAAAACCTGCGCGCCATGACGCGTGGCGGCGTCCTACCGTCGGAAGACGTCGTGGCGCGAATCGAATCGCAGTTTCCGCGCAGCAAGGCCGCGGCGCTCGCTCGGCTGGTGCGCGCGCGCATCAGAATCGGCAGAAAAGATTTTGCCGGCGCCGCCGAGTTACTCAACTCAAGCATTGTTCGTGATTACAGCGCGCTTGGCGACTATGCACTCTTTACGCGCGCTGATGCGCTGGAACAAGCCGGTAACAAGGCAGAAGCGCGTGCGGCGTATGAACAATTGCTGCGTGATTATCCAGGCTCGCAGCGCGCGCGAGAAGCGGCATTGCGGGCTGCCAGCATTGCGTCCCAATCGGGAAACGGCGCAGCGGCTCCGATATTATTAAAAGATCTGGTTGCGAACGATGACGCGGCGGCACTGTTGTTGACAGCAAAAGCACGCGCGCAAGCCGGCGATACCGCCCAGGCACTCGCGGCCTACCGGCGGATCTATTTCTTTGCACCTGCGTCAAGCGAAAGCGCGGAAGCTGCCGGCTCAATTCAGCAACTCAATTCATCACTTTCACCGGCGACGCAGGATGAAGCGATTACTCGGGCCGACAAGCTTTACGCGGCGAAGCGATTCGCAGAGGCCGCCCAGGCCTACGCGGACGCGTTCGCCAAGTTTCCCGGCGCCAATAATTCACAAGCGCAATTGCGTCGCGGCATTGCTGCGGCGAGTGCCAAGAGGACCGCGGAAGCGATCGGCGCGTTAAGTTCGGTTCCAACTTCCGCCGGCGAGACGCGCGCGGAAGCGCTTTACAATTTGGCGCAAACCTATGCGCGCGCGCGTCAGTGGGACCAGGCACGCGCAACCGTTCAGGAGCTGCAGCGCAGTTTTCCCACGAGCGCGTTCACGCCGCGCGCCCTGGTCAGCGTGGGCCAGCTTGCCCAAGACGCACACAACGATGTGGATGCCGCCTATTTTCTGCGCACAGCAGTGAGTTCTTTTCAAGGCTCGGGTGATGTCGCGCAGGCGCAGTTCAATCTAGCGTGGATGGCCCATGACGCCAAAAACTTTTCGGAGTCGTCAAAGCAGTTAACCGAGCATCTCGCTTACTACGCCGACAAGAACACTGACAACCGCGGCCGCGCCGGCTATTGGGGGGCACGCGATTCTGAACGCGCGGGCAAGCTGGCCGAAGCGCGCGCGCTTTACCAGGCGATGCAGGGACGCTATGACGCAAACTGGTACGGCTATCTTGCCAAGCAGCGTCTGGACACAATGCTTCGCAGCGGCGTCGGCACTGTTCCGGTGAAAGCTTTTCCTGCGGATTCAGTGGTGGGCCGTGCGATTGCAAACCTGCAAACAGTCACGGTTGCCGAAGAATCCGCCGGGGCAAACGACGACAAGACGATCGCAAAAGCGAATGAGCTGACGAATGCCGGGCTCGATGACTGGGCACTCGAGGAGTTAGCGGTCGTCTCAGCGCCTATACCAAACAGTCCCAAAATTAATCTTGCAATTGCGCAGGTCTATCGATCGCAGGAAGACAACGTACGCGCGTTGAATGTGTTGAAGAAAAGTTTTCCTGACTATTCGCAAATGAAACCTGAGGAGCTGACGCGAGAGCAGTGGGACGTTTTTTATCCGCTCGCTTACTGGGACATCATCGTGCAAGAGTCGCGCGCCCGCAGCCTCGACCCGTTTCAAGTGGCCGGCCTAATTCGCCAGGAAACAGTTTTCAATCCGCGGGCACGCTCTTCCGCAAGGGCATATGGCCTGATGCAGGTGCTGATACCGACGGCGGTGTTGACGGCTAAAAAATATGGAGTTGAGCGTTCAATTACCGAGGAAGCGCTTTACGAACCGCGTTTGAATATTCAACTCGGTACCGCCTATCTGCGCGATCAGATCGACAAGTTTGGGCGTATCGAGTATGTGGCGGCGGCTTATAACGCCGGGCCACAGCGGGCCGTGCAGTGGAAGGCCTCCTTGCCCGCCGACATTGACGAATGGGACGAGGCCGTGCCTTTCAAAGAGACGCGCGGTTATGTGCAAGGGGTGGTGCGAAACCGTTTGCAGTACGAGCGGCTCTATGACGCTAACGGAAAGTTTCGTCCGGAAGTCGGGAAGCATGCCGTCACAGAAAGGCCGACTTCAGCGCCCGGTACGCAACCTGAAGATTCAACTATCCACCGGCAAGTCACTGGTTACGAGAGCGAGGAATGAGATTGAGCATGGGTCGTACAGAACCGAGGTTTAAGGGCGGGGCTGGTGCCCGCCCAATTTATTTTGTCATCGCTGCGCTCTTAATCGCCTCGCTGTCCGGCTCTCTTTTTGGAGTGAACGCGCAGAAGCGCAACTCTGTGAGACGCGTTCCGGCTGTCACACCGGTCTCCACTCTCACCATCACTACTGAACCAAACGCCATTGTTTGGATCGATGACGTGCGCCGCGGACAGACTGATGCAACCGGGAAACTTGAGTTGCATAACGTTTCGGGCAAGCCTCACGCCGTGCGCGTTAGAGCTTTGGCGTTTCACGAAGTCACCACGCCGCTGCTAAACGGAAAGCGAAATCTGGTGGTCAAGCTATCGCGCTCATTCGATCTGCCGGAGCTAATGTTCCAAAAAGCCGAACAAGAGCGCGACCAAGCAAAGGACGATGAGGCACGCCGCCAGGTTGTTGACTTCTACAAACAAGCGCTGAAAGGTCCGAAGCCTTATCCTGCCGCGCACGTTGGGCTCGCGCGCGTCTTGCTCGATCTGAATGAATATCAAAAGGCGCTAAGCGAAATCGATGCGGCGCGGCAAACACGTCCGGTTTACGCTGAAGCGTCGGCGGTGGAAGGGCGCATCAATCGCGAAGCAGCTTTCATCGACCAGGCTATCAACTCGTTTCGCCGCTCGATCAGAGAAGCGAAAGGTTTTCAGCCTGAGGCCCATGTGGGGTTGGCCCGCGTGTTTGAAGACAAAGGTCAATATAACGAAGCAACTGTCGAATATCGCAAAGCACTTGACCAACTTTCCGACTCGGAACCGGTGATTTATCAACTGCTGGGGGCGGCGTATGAAAAGCAGCAGAAATACAAAGATGCGGTCGCTGCTTATGAAAAGTATTTGCAGTTAGCGCCAAACGGCAGCCTCGCACCTGCCATTCGTTCAATCATCGATCAACTTCGGCGCGACGCTGAAGGCCAGGAAATCGTTCCCTGATGTCCGCACAAACTAAAGGAAGCTCTGATTAAGTTAATCGGGCTACCTTTTCCAAACCCGCGTAACGGGTGAAAGCATAGAGCCTGGGGTGGAGCGAAGCGGAACCCCAGGTTACTGTCAGTTAAGAAGCCCGAGCGCGCGCAGCGTGCGATAGCGCAGAGGCGACGCTTTCTTCATCATGTGTCGCTGTCGCTGTCGCCCGCTTCGCGGGCTGCTTGCACCATATGTCAACGATCCTGGGGTTCCGCTTTGCTTCACCCCAGGGCCGGGATCCCCGGCCGAGCATCTCGGCTGGGGTGCGAGACTTTATGCTGACGCCACGCTTTGCGGGCTCAATACAAAATATTCATCGCCTTATTGAGACCTTCTTAAAGTTCCCGAACAATTTCTAGGGCTGCATCAGTGGATCCTTCGCGGTTGCCGGCTGCGTTGCGTTGACGCGAATTAACGGTGAAGTCGAGTCCGTGTAAAGATGCCGGCCCGCCTGTTCGCCTGCGCGCGCGGGGTCCGCGTTGAGACGATAGGAGTTGCCGCTTACATCCATCGACAAAACGTAATCTTTGATTTCCGGTGTGGCGGAATTGAAACGCTCGTCAAGATAACCGCCCTCACAAAGCTGTTGAAAAGTGCCGTATGAGCCACCGTTGCTTAGGGCGTAAGCTTGTTGCGCGCTGGCAATAATCTTCAGCGCTGCGACGGCGGACATCTCTTCGGCGCGTGCCACGCTTTGCTGCAAACCGGTCGAGTAGGTCTGACATGAAATTAGAAAAGCGAACGCAACCAGGAGGCTGACAGTACTCGTAAGGCGAATCATGCTTTGCTCCTTCTAGCCAATTTCGCGATAACGAAAGCAGGTTGGGTTGTGGTCGTTGACCATTCCCACCGCCTGCATAAAGGCGTAGCAGATAGTTGATCCCACAAACTTAAAACCCCGTCGGGAAAGATCTTTGCTCATCGCATCTGACTCGGCAGTAGTCGCCACGATGGCTTGCCCGCGCTTTCTTTTCTTCGGTTTTCCGCCGACAAATTGCCAGCTGTAAGTGTCAAAGCTGCCAAATTCCTTTTGCACTTCAAGAAACGCGCGTGCGTTTTGGATCGCGGCGGCGATCTTCAAACGGTTGCGAATGATACCCGCGTTTTCGAGGAGTCGGGCAACTTTTTTGTCGTTGTATTTCGCAATCTTCGCGGCGGTGAATTGATCGAAAGCGGTGCGGTAGTTGTCACGCTTGCGCAAAATGATTTCCCAACTTAGCCCGGCTTGCGCGCCTTCAAGAATAAGAAACTCAAACAGCGTGCCATCGTCATGGACCGGCACGCCCCACTCTTTGTCGTGGTAGGCAATTGAGAGGTCTGTGCTGGCCCAGGCACAACGCTTCATGAGCGTTATATTAACAGGAAGGTTAGGTTGGCAGCCTAAAAGTTTTTGGAATCTAAGTGCAGAAAGGAAGATTTAAACCAATGACAAATGATCGATGTCAAATGACGAACGATAAATCTTTTGCTTTGTTTCGTAAGACTAGTTCTTACCCAACCTACCGGCCAGGCTTGCTACTACCGTAAGCAGTTCATTTGCTTCAACTGGTTTCGCGACGTGAGTGCTGTAGCCTGCCAGAATAGCGCGCATGCGATCCTGAACGCGCGCGTAGGCGGTAAGTGCGACCGATGGAATTGGCTTTTGCGTGCCGGCTTCCTGCTTCCGAATCTGGCGCATCAGATCGTAGCCATCCATCTGCGGCATTCCGATATCGCTTATCAGGATGTCGAACGTTTCCTGCGACAGAGATTGCAGGGCTTCTTCGGCGCTGGTAACGCCGGTCACACTGGCGCCGTGTTGGGCCAGCTCCATGCTGATTAGATCGAGTGCGTCAGTCTCGTCGTCGACGACCAGTATCCTTAACCCGTGCAGGCCCGGCGGCTCGGGCTGAAGCTCCTTAAATATCGCAGCCGCGGTCCTCAGTGACTCGGCGCGCAACTCGCCGCTGGGAAGCGGCAGACTAATGGTGAAAACTGCGCCTGGGCCATCATTTCGATTATCCACAGCGATTGTCCCGCCATGCAGCTCTACCAGGTGACGTACGATTGCCAGGCCAAGACCCAGACCACCATGCGTGCGTGTGGTTGAACCATCAGCCTGACGAAAGCGCTCGAACACGTGAGGCAGGAAGGTTGGATCGATCCCGGGCCCGGTGTCCTTAACTTTGATTTCGACGTACGCATTATTCTGGCCCACCGCAATCTCAACCCTGCCACCGGCTGGCGTAAACTTTGCTGCGTTTGAAAGAACATTCCAAACTACCTGTTGCAACCGATCAGGATCGCCGGAAACCAAACGCAGGCTCGAGTCGAGTAGTGTGTCAATCTTTATCTCCTTGGCTTCCATCGCCGGGCGAACCGCATCCAGCGCCGCATCTACGATCGCTACAAGATCGACGGCGGTGAGATTCAGTTGCAGTTTGCCGGTGATGACGCGCGACACATCCAGTATGTCTTCAACGATCTGTTTCTGTGCCCAGGCATTTCGTTCAACCACATCCAGCGCGTGTGTGGCGCTGTCCGGGTCCAATCGGCCAGATTGCAACATGCGCGCCCAGCCGATCACTGCATTCAAAGGAGTGCGTAATTCGTGAGAAAGCGTCGCCAGAAATTCGTCTTTCAAACGATTGGCTTTTTCGGCCTCGCCGCGCGCGGCGCGTTCGCTGTCCAGTAGTTCCGCCAATCTTTCTTCCGCCCGTTTCCGTTCGGTGAACTGACCCATTTGGCCGCCGATGCCCGCCACTAGTTTAAGCAGTTCTTCATCCGGCTTTCTAATTTCCGGGCTAAAGAAATCGACCACACCCAACACTTCTTCGCCAAGCTTAATCGGAAACCCAAAAGCGCTACGCAATCCTTCGCGCACGGCCACCGGGGCGCGCGGAAAATTCTTAGCGGCAACCACGTTATCAATCCAAACGGGCTCGCCGCTGGCCCAGATACGTCCCGGCAGGCCGACGTCTTTTGTGAAAGTGGAGGTTCGCGTCAGCTTATCGAATTCCGGTGTCTTCAATTCCGAGGCGTGACACAGCTTGACAAAGCGCAGTACGTTGGCCGCCCGATCAACTCGCCACAGCTCGCCGACTTCCCAATCGAGGCTTTCACAGGCAGCACGCAGGATGCGGCCCGCGCTTTCGATGAAGTTGTGGGATTCAGAAAGAATCTGGGTCACTGCGTACTGCAGGGCCAGCCTGGTTTCAGTTCGTTTCCGGTCGGTAATGTCACGCGTAAAGCAGCGCGTATGAATGAACTTCCCGTCTTCGCGATAGACGCTGGAGTTGATGCGAACGTACTTGATCGCGCGATCCTTACAACGCATACGCGCGTCGTAGTCACGTACGACTTCGCCGGCGCTTAGGCGTGCCAGGATGTCTTCAATAACGTCCTTATCAACGTGAAACTCCGCGATGTTATGCCCGACATACTCCTCGCGGGCATAGCCAAGCATGTCCAACTCGGCCTGGTTGACGCGTAGGATCGTGCCGTCGGGTCCAACCCAATGCAGTCCGATGGCGGCGTTTTCAAAAAAATCAGTTAACTCAGCTTCGCTGCGTTGCAGCGCCTCTTCCGCGCGCTTGCGCTCAGTAATGTCCCGCTTGATGCCGACAAAGCAAAGCGGCTCTCCTGCTTCGTTTCGCATCGCGAAAGCCGATAGCTCAAGGTGCCGGGTTTCGCCGCTCTTAGTCTTGCTAACTACCTCGCCGCGATATTCTCCGTCTTGAGCAAGCGCGCGAACTACTTCATTAAAGACTTCTTCGCCCAGATGAATCGCCGGCGTTTGCTGGCGGAGCTCTGCGTCGGTGTAACCGAGCAGTTGCGCATGGGCGGCATTCTGTTCCAGATACATTCCTTGCGGATCGATGATGGCTACGGGTTCGCGGGAATGACGAAAGATGGCCTGGTACAAATCGGGCCCCAACGCATCGGAGCTTTGTACGACCTCATTAGTGGACACTTTGCTGGACATGTGTACGTCTGCGAGAAGACAAGGGGATTAAGGGGATTCGATGATACCACTAAGTTTGACGGACGCTAAAAGCGGCTCGTCACCTATCTGTGTTGGAGATGCCGGTTAGATTGACTTGCCGTCACTTTGGTTGTAAAAGCGTGGTGGATTCCATACAACTACTGAACCGCCAACCCTTGTCCCTGTCGCATCAGGGAAATTTGACCTTTGTTACGGAAGGAGATTTGAAATGGCTTTACGTTTAGGGGATATTGCCCCCGATTTCACCGCCGATACTACCGATGGTCCAATCCGTTTTCATGAATGGATTGGCGACAGTTGGGCAGTGCTGTTTTCACATCCCAAGGATTTCACGCCGGTTTGTACCACTGAGCTTGGTGAGTGCGCGCGCCTCAAACCGGAATTCGATCGCCGCGGCGTTAAAGTTATCGGCCTCAGCGTCGATGCCACCGACTCGCATAAACGATGGGCAGAAGACATTAAGGAAACGCAAGGCTCGTCGTTGAACTTTCCCATCATAGCCGATCCGGATCATAAGATCTCGGAACTCTATGACATGATTCATCCGGAAATCAGCGACATCTTTACGGTGCGTTCCGTCTACATCATTGGTCCCGACAAGAAGATCAAATTGATGCTGACTTACCCCGCGAGTACCGGCCGCAACTTTGACGAAATTCTGCGCGTAATCGATTCGCTGCAATTGACTGCCAAATACAGCGTCGCCACACCGGTCAACTGGAAAGACGGCGAGGACGTGATCATCGTACCTTCAATGTCCGACGAGGACGCGAAGACAAAGTTTCCAGCCGGCTGGAAAGCGCCAAAGCCTTATCTTCGCATCACGCCGCAACCTAATAAGACTGCAACGACGGACACGGCCGCGAAGAGCGCTTCGTGAGTAGCACAAACTTTAGTTTGTGATTTTTGAAGTTTAGGCGCAGGGTGTTCACTCTGCGCCTTTGCCTTAAACAAACAATCACATCTCAGGTCAAAATCTCTTGCTTCGGAAATAAACATTGACCGAAGTTGTGTGAAGGCAAAGCACAGGCTAAAGTCCGTGCTACCACATGAAACAAATTGTAACCACCAAAAACGGCGGCATTGAAGTTCTCCAGGTGCAGGAGAAACCTGACCCGCAAGCGAAATCCGGCGAAGTTGTCGTTAAGGTGCGCGCGGCGGGCCTCAACTTCGCGGACATACTCGCGCGCCAGGGACTTTATCCCGATGGACCAGCAAAGCCCTGCGTGATGGGCTACGAAGTTGCCGGCGTCATTGAGTCGGTCGGAGAAACTGTCGATCGCGAGCTGATTGGAAAACCGGTAGTGGCGATGACGCGCTTTGGAGGTCAATCAGAAAAAGTTGTCGTGCAGGAGCGGCAGCTCTTTCCCAAACCCGAGTCGCTCAGCTTTGAACAGGCGGCCGCCGTTCCGGTGAATTACCTGACCGCCTGGGCACTGCTCGTAGTGATGGGTGGTTTGCGAAAAGGCGAATCCGTGTTGATTCACAACGCCGGCGGTGGAGTCGGCCTGGCCGCACTCGATATCGCCAAACACATCGGCGCAACAACGTACGGCACGGCCAGCCCCGGTAAGCACGATTTTCTGCGACAACGTGGTTTGGACCATCCGATCGATTATCGCAATCAGGATTGGCTGCCGGTGCTGAAACAGATGACCAGCGGACGTGGTGTTGAATTAGTTATCGATCCGATTGGCGGCGGTCACTGGAAAAAAAGTTATAAAGCGTTGAGAACAACCGGACGACTCGGCATGTTTGGCGTTTCAACCGCGTCGGCGAATGGTTTGAAGGGCAAGCTGAAAATGGTAAAAGCTGCAGCGCAGATGCCGCGCTTTCATCCGCTTGGTTTACTCAACAAAAACCGCGGCGTCTTTGGTTTGAATCTCGGTCACATGTGGCATGAGCCGGATAAGGTTGCTGAATGGGTGCAGGCGATCATGCTGGGAATTAATGAAGGTTGGATTCAACCTCATGTCGACAGAGCGTTCCCTTTTGATCAAGCCGGCGCAGCGCACGCTTACATGGAAGGGCGCAAGAATATCGGCAAGGTGGTGCTGGTTCCTTAAAACTTTCTAGATGATTTCGGTGGAGTTGCGGCCCAACCGGCGCGCGAGGAAAAAGGCGATCAGGGTTGCATAGATCAAACCGAAGAGTAGTGAGCCAAAAAATAATCCAGCGTAAGCCATCACTGCTACTTGCCACAGCGGCCCATTTTGCGGCCCTGCCTCGCTCAACAAGAGTTTTGGTCCGGCAAGCAAATATTCGATCGTAAAGAAAAGGCAGGCCGAGGTGGCGTAGACCAGCGAAATCGCCATGCCTGTTTTCACGCCGTCTTTAAAACTCAATGCGCCGCCAAGTGCTTGCTTGTGCTCCTTCATTCCCAAAAAAACTGCAAGGATTGCTGTTGCGTTAAAAAGCACTCCGGAAATGATCTGGCCTTGGGGACCGCCGCCCATTCCCAGCCACAGGCGCACAATCACAATCCAGAGAACGACGACGACGGTTATTAGCAGTCCATACTTCAAAGCGATCTTCATCGCGTTCCCCCTTGGGCGGCATTAATTTGAGCAGAGTTCCCAGACAGCAACAATCAGAAAACGATCGTTCGAAATCTGTCGGGGTATCCTAAATTTCAGTTCTCTGTGCGTCCTCTGTGTTCTTTGTGTCTCTGTGGTGAGCAATCGCTAATAAGAGCCACCACGGAGTCACAGAAAACACAGCTGGACGCACAGAGAAGATTCAAACCAGGCATCACCAGCAGTTGTAATTTTCTCAAATGGTTTCCATGTATGCCGCTTCGCCATGGCGAAACGTTAGCGGCTGCGAAACGGTTCGTCAAGATAATGAAGCAAGCTTGTTGAATGCATAGATCGGTCTCGGCTCTGCCGCCTGATGTGCGGTGGCGGCTATGCCCCGCCGTTCGGCTCTTTTGAAATTCCAGGGGCTGCGCCCCGGCAAGATCAGGAGGCGCAGCCTCCAAGATTTGGTAAAGGGTTTCCGGAAGGGCCGAGCCCTTCCGCACATCAGACGGCAAAGCCGCTTGCGAACTGAGTAAGGAGGTGCCGGTTTGATTTCGAGGGACGATGAGCGATAGCTCAAAATACTTACGAGCTCGCTTAATCAATCACCAATCTTATTTTTGTTCTTCCAAATTAATCGGCGCCAACCCCGCTGCTCGCAGTTGTTGATTTAACGTGACGATGTCCTGGGTCGTCAGCGCTTGCCAGCGAGTCCGAAGCAACTGTGCATCGGTTTGTAACTGAGTAACGGCAGCGACCGTCTGCTGCGTGGGTGCTGCGTCTACCTCTTGAAGAATTCCGAAGAGTGCTTTCAGTCTGCCGAGCGCGCTTAAAGTAGTTAACTTATTGGCCAAGTCGGGCCGACCGACTTCGGTGCCAACCAGCGCGTTAACCTTCAGCACAAACGCATCAATCTGAGCTTTGACCTCATCAGTCTTCGCAGTCGAGCGAAGGTCGGCGAGCTGTTTGCTTGTCGGGTTGGACCGATTCGTTATCACGTTGAAAGCGACCCACGTCTCGTACAGTTGTTTCGATAACCTGAATTGCTCAGCCAGATCACGAGCCGGCGTCTTAACGCGCGGGTCCATCTGCACGGTGAACGCCTCGGTATAAGTCTTCCCGTTTACGTTCAGCACGACGGTGTACCTGCCCGGCATTACCCATGGTGAGGTGAAGTCAGGCGCCGTATTGCGATAAACGGCGGCGATTGGATAGGAAGGTTTTTCGCCCGGTACAGGCGGGTAATGCATGTCCCATAAAAACCGATGCATACCCTTCGCGCTGGAAAGTCCCTGCGGCACCCGCACCCAATAAGTCGGAATCGCCAGCATCGGATCAATCGCGGGGATCGGATCAGCGCTGGAATATCGCCGCACAACCTGGCCCGCCGCGTCGCGAATTTCCAAAGTCACCGGGCCTGAGGGCGCAGAGCCCAGATAGTAATCAATTACCGCGCCATCCGGCGGATTCTCACCGCCGGGTTCGTCCGGCGGCAGCGGAGTGTCGGTGTTCATGTTCCAGCGGACACGTATCGCCGTTCGCGGTCGAAATAAGAACGCGCCGGCACTGGTTACCTTTGTTTCCAGCTGTCGCAGCGGCGTGATGTCGTCGAGAATCCAAAAGCCGCGCCCGTGCGTTGCCACACAAAGATCGTCGCCTTTGATAATCAGATCGCGAACGGAGCTAGCGGCCATATTCAGACGCAGTGACTGCCAGTGATCGCCGTCGTCAAAAGAAACGTAAACAGAGCGTTCGGTGCCGGCAAAGAGCAGTCCCTGGCGTTCCGGATCTTCGCGCACCACATTTACGTTTTCGTTGTTTGGTATACCGTTCGTTATTTCGGTCCAGGTTACGCCTGAGTCGCGCGTGCGATAGATGTGCGGTCGCAGGTCATCAAGCCTTAACGTGTTTACAGCAGCGTAGGCTGTGCCGGGATTGAAATGACTGGCGTCGATGATCGAAATCTTCTGCCAGGCTTTAAGCTGCGCCGGCGTGACATTGGCCCAGTGGGTTCCGCCGTCAGTAGTCATGTGGACCAGGCCGTCGTCGGTTCCCGCCCAAATGCGTTTGATATCAAGCGGTGATGGCCCGACGGCATAGATGACACCGCGCTGGGTCGGTTGCGCAGTTGGTTGCGAGCGATATTTGCCAATCGTCTCGGGAAGTTCGAAAGTCTTGCGCGTCAAATCCGGACTAATCTGCTGCCAGTTTCGCCCGCCGTCTCTCGTCTTCCACAACGTGTTGGCAGCGAAGTACAGAACGTGCGGATCGAGCGGCGAAAAAATTATCGGCTGTGTCCGGAGCATGCGAAAGTCCGGCGCGCGAAACAGCTTTGGCAAAATGTTCTGTGCCTGCGCCGTGCGCCGGTCATAACGAGTCAGCTTGCCGCCATACACGATGTCCGGATCAAGTGGATCCGGAGTAACAAAGCCGTATTCCTCTGCGCCGACCGGATGCCATTCGCGGAAGGTTATCTGGCCGTCGTTGCCACGACTCGAGATGCAAACTGAACCGCTCTCCTGCTGACCGCTACAGAGCCGATAGGGAAAAGCATTGTCGGCACCGACGTGATAGAGCTGGGCCGTCGATTGGTTGTACCAGCTACTCCATGACTTGCCGCCATTCACGCTGATGATCGCGCCCTGGTCGTAGCCAAGCAAAATAATTTCCGTGTTGTTTGGATTGATCCAAATGTTTTGCGTGTCATCACCGCCGGGCGCACCACGAAAGCCTGTCCACGTCTTGCCGCCATCACTGGATTTCCAGCAGACAGTGCTGGCGACGTAGATGACATCGGGGTTCTTAGGATCGATGCGCGGGACTGGAAGATCGCCACCGCCGATACGCCCGGCAGGACGCGCATCACTCGTGGCAACCCTCCAATTGTCGCCACCGTCATCCGAAGCATAGAGCTTTACTCCATCAGGTGAAGCGACCGAGGCGAACAAATGTTTCGGTGAACTTGCGGAAATGGTGAGGTTTGCCTGGATTATTCCTTCGGGTAGGCCCTTACTCAGCTGCTTCCAATTCTTACCGCCATCCGTCGATTTGAATATTCCGCCACCAGTTCCATTCCAGGCAGCATTCTCCCAGGGGCCTTGACGCGCCTCCCACAGCGACGCGTAAGCAACGTCCGGATGCGACGGATCGATCTGCACATCGGCGGCACCGATGTTCTCGTCTTTGTAGAGAACCTTTTCGAAAGTCTTTCCGCCATCGGTCGAACGGAAAATGCCGCGTTCTTCATTGGGCCCATATGGATGACCGGCAACCGCCACTAGTAGTCGATCGGGATTCTGCGGATCGACGGCTATTTGCGGAATCTGTTGTCCATCGCGCAGGCCCAGATGCGTCCAGGTTTTTCCCGCGTCGGTCGATTTGTAAATGCCGTCGCCGACTGAAAGATCCGGACGCTGTAAGCCTTCGCCGCTGCCGACATAAATAATGTTCGGGTTCGACGCAGCTACAGCGATGCAACCGACGGAGCCCGTGGGTTGATCGTCAAAAATTGGGAACCAGGTGCGGCCATAGTCAGTCGTCTTGAAAACACCGCCATTCACTTGCGCGACATAAAAAACGTTTGGTTGCGAAGGCACGCCGGCTACTGCGCGCGTGCGGCCGCCGCGAAACGGACCAATGCTGCGCCAATGAAGCGACTGCAAAAGATCCGAGCTGACCTGGCCGGTGGCTGTCGAGCCGGCGTTCAGACAAGCCAGCATCAGCACCGGCGCTAACGCGAGGCGCAGAAAGATGGATCTTATTTTCAGGTGGTCGAAATTCGAGAAGTAATTAATCGTAGTCATTGGTCTGGTGCGTGCCCTTCTTTTATTTGACAGCATTGAAGCGTGAAAACTAAAGGAGCGAGGGAAATGCCTGCAGACTAGGTTCATCGTGGCGCAGAAATAAAAGGGAAGTCCGCAGCGGCCAGAAAAATAACAAGCGGTCAGAATGAAGCGGGGGACCTTCATCTGATCTACGTGGGCCCAACTACTTACTAAAACATGCCGCCGACTTTGCCGGCGATATCTCCCAGCGTCCCAGCCGCGCCACTGCCACCGGCCACAACGTTGTCCAGTTGTCCAGCGATCGGTGCGGGCAATCTGTCTTTGAGAAAACCAAGCACTGTGGTCACTGCGCCGCGCGCTTGCTCTTCCGAAATTCCAGTTTTCGTGGTCACTTGTTTAATGAGTTCTTCCATGATTTCTCCCTGGTTAAATTGTTACGTAACGGATGTGGCGGCGCCCGCCTTTGAACTTTTGAATCGTTATTGCCAACCCGGCAATATCTGTCCCTGCGCGTCATGCCAGTAGGGCGCCCACGCGAGACTGAAAACTTTTACGGCAATATTGGCCTTGGTGGGCTTAACGGTACTAGTTGCGAGCGTCTCGGTTTGGGAATCCAGTGATTTCTCCAGGGCATCAGTCTCTGTCTTAAACTGCTGATCGAGTTCCGCCATTTGCTGATTGATCGCTTCGACTGATTCCTGCGCGCGTCCCACATCTTCTGATTCTTTCATTGAGCGACTAACGCCGCGGGCCGCGGTGGTGGCACGTCCGAGTGTGGTCAAACTAAGCGATTTACGCCCCAGGAATGACGAAAGCAACGTGGTGCCAAACGAGATTGCGGTTTGCATCTTTTGGCTCTTGGCCTGCTCAGCTTCGCGATCCACCGCCTGATCAGCGCGCCGTTTTCTTTCCTCCAGTGCCGCGATCTTCGGCGCATATTTTTGCCGCAGCTTCTCGGCTGCGCCATCGCGCGCTTCGCGGGCCGACTGCTGTAAGCGAACCCGAAAATCGCGTTCTGATTCGTCGGGGTTTGAAGTCTGGCCGAGAGCGAGACTTTGCAGGAGTTCGATCTTCTGGGTGCGATAAAGCCAGCCCGAAAAGTCTTTTTTCCAGCTATCGTAGCTTTTGACTTTACTGGCCGGCGACGGTAAGTCGGCAAATTGTGCGTTGTCCTGAGGCGTCTGGTCCAAATCCTCAAGCGGTAAATCGACAACTGTTGCCTGGTCCCAATCGACCGTAACGACGCCGTCGCCAATTGGCGCCACCACGCTCAAGTCTTTTGTCGTATCAATTTTCTTGTCGGTGTAGCGCACCTGGGCGGCGCCGAAGACTGCCGGATGATAGACGAGCGTTGCGCCTTTAACCTCGCTGCGCACCGGAATAAAGTACTGGCTGATTTCCGAAGGTAATACCGGCCGGGCGTTTGCTGTGTTCGCCTTCATTGTCCGGGCAGGAGCGGCCGCAGTCGCGGCGCCGGTGGCTATTGATTGAGAACCAGCAGCGGCGCCGACATTTGCGGCCTGCGCATCTGCGGCACCTGTCTTCGCCATAATCGGCGCCATCAAAGTTTTTATTTGCGCCCGCGTCAATGGGCCGCGCAGATACGACATGGCCCAGCGACTCTCAAAAACTTCCGGCCCATCTTCGTGCACGTTGTTCATTACAAAGATCCTGTTTCCGAGTCCGGCCAACGTTTGTTCCATCTGCGCTCGATCAAACTTCATACCTGTGCCGGCGGCAACTCCTTCCAATCCTTCAAGCACTCGATTCTTGTCGCGTTCGGTTTGTAAGCGGCCGATGAACCAGGTGCCGGTGTTCGATAGACCTTTGTAATCAAGGTCAACTGGATTTTGCGTGACCAGCACGACGCCGAGCCCAAACGCGCGCCCCTGCTTCAGCAAGGTCAGCAATGGCAACTTCGAGGGCGGATTCGCAACCGGAGGGAAGTAACCAAAGATTTCGTCCATGTACAGAATCGCGCGCAGGCTGGTGGTGCCCGATTGGGCCCGCATCCAACCCAGCGTCTGGTTCAGCAACAACGAAACAAAAAACATTCGTTGAGCATCGTCGAGGTGTGCGATCGAAAAAATTGAGATACGCGGTTTGCCCTCGGACGTATGCAGAATTTGTTGCACGTCGAGCGGTTCGCCCTCCATCCAGCTACTAAAACCAGGCGCAGCCAGCAGATTGTTTAGCGACATGGCTAACTGAAAACGATCTTTCGAAGGAAAAAATGAATCGAGATCCATAACCCCGACTTTAGTCATCGGCGGAGTCTGAATTTGTTGTATTAGCGCGGCGATGTCGAGATCGTTTCCCGCTGACCACGCGGCATTGAGAATATTGGAGATCAGAATGTGTTCGCGGCTTTGGATTGGGTCGGCTTCGATGCCGAGTAGTCCAAGCAAACTTGTGGCGGTGGTGTTGATGCGATCGCGCATCAGTTCAGCGTCATCGCGCATCGCCGCGGGCGGAGCGGCAAACGATTTCAAAATTGAAACGGACAAACCGGCGTTGCTGCCCGGCGTATAAATGCGACAGTCAGCCGCGTCCTTCAGCCGCTTGATGCGCGCGCCATCCTGTCCCCATTGTGCCAGACCGTTCTTCCAAAACTCAGCCTGCTGCGCGGCGTAGTCGGCGGAGGAAACGCCTTTCTTGGCAGCGTCCTCCTCATTGATCCAGGGCGCGAAGTCTGCCGGCTTCAGATCCGGAAACGTCAAGAGCAAGTTTGCCAGATCGCCTTTTGGATCAATGATAATAGCCGGCACCCCGTCGATAGCCGCTTCTTCCAAAAGAGCGATGCAAAGACCAGTCTTCCCACTGCCAGTCATGCCTACGCAAACCGCATGAGTGACTAGATCCTTCGAATCGTAAAGAATGATGCCGTCCGCGGGCTTTTTCTTTTTCAGATCGTAAGGACGACCGAGATAGAAGGCCCCTAACTTTTCAAAATCTTCCATGTGCTATCTCCAGCTTGAAATCGATCAGCGCGAAAGCATCTTTCGAGCTATTAACTTAATTCTGTTTGGCAATCACCTTGTCTGAAATCATTTCATAGGTCGACTGGGTGATTATGTTCCTTCTAACCAGATCGAGTTTTTCTCTATAGGGCCGGCCGTCAATGATCTTCTGAGCATGGGCTTCACCAATCCCGGGCAACGAGATCAGTTGAGTCTTGGAGGCTGAGTTAAGATCGACGAGCTCTAAACTGTTTCTGGTGTTAGTGGTATGCGCGTTTGAATTTTTCAAGCCGACAGCACTGCCACTCCGACCGCAGGCAGCAAAGAC
>JACCVY010000004.1 GCA_013697915.1 Blastocatellia bacterium
ACAAAGTCAGGCCAAAAAGCCGCCTGACTTTCCCACATTCCCACAGCTTCTACTGCTGGAGACGAAATGAACCGATCGGACACTTCACTTGCTAATAACACCGGACATTTTAATTTGCTAACAACAGGAAGCCTTACGCCGTCCTGGCGTCGCAACCTTATTGGGCTTTGGCTGCTGAGGAAGACACGGTAAGGGCTCTCCTCCGGGCTATTCTCCGCTTGCGCCACACACTAAAACTGCGAGAATATCTCGCACACAAAACAACGCAGTAACATTTCCAATACGATTCATATGCGCGGCTCATCCTTTCCTTGCGATCGGGCAACACCGGCTGAGTGAATCCAGCGAAAGGTTTGTATGGAGCGTCGAATAACAGCCTGGTACAGTCAAAACTTGAACGCCGAAATGCCGCTGGTCGCCTACGGTCACGCGGGTCAAACGCTTTTGATGTTTCCCACGGCCGCCGCGGACTATCTCGAGTACGAACGATTTCATCTGGTCGATGCGATCAAGCCACTCATCGAGAGTGGTCGGTTGCGGGCTTATTCAATCAACAGTGTGAATCGTTACAGCCTGCTGAACGAGCAGATGCCGCCGAACTTGAAGGCGGAGTTGTTAACGCGTTTCGATCGTTACGTCACTGATGAGGTGTTGCCGTTGATTCGGAAAGATTCCGGCGATGACGAGGCGCAACCGCTAACAACCGGAGCCAGCCTCGGCGCGTTTCTGGCGGCGAACGCTTACTTCAAACATCCTGATCTTTTTCGTGGCGTGATCGCGCTGAGCGGCAGTTACGACGTGCGCTCGTACTTGAAAGGTTTCTACGACGACAATGTTTATTTCAATAATCCGGCGGACTACCTGCCAAACCTGAATGACGATCACTACCTACCGATGCTACGAAAGGCAGAATCGATTTACATTCTTTCGGGCAAAGGTTCATACGAAGCTCCCGAACGTAGCCAACATCTTGCCGACATGCTGCAAGCAAAAGGAATTCCGCACACACTTGATCTTTGGGGTGAAGACGTCAATCACGATTGGCCCTGGTGGCGGCGGATGTTGCCGTATGCGCTAGAAAAAATCTTGAAGGATGAAGGCTGACGCGGGAGAGGGAAAGAAAATTTATCATTCGTCATCTGACATTGATCATTTGTCATTGGAGCATGGCGTCGCTGAAAGACGGAAACTACGCGAACTATATCAACAAACGTGCTTCCTTAAGCCGTAGATTCCGTTCGGGAGAGAAGGCCAACGACAATCTCAAACGACAAATGAGAAATGTCCAATGACGAATGATTAATCTTCTTTTCTTACGCTAGTCTTCCAACTTACTACCCCGGCGGTTCGTCGCCGCCTTTCTTGCCTTTCTTCTTCGTCGGATCAACCTCGCGTGGACGCGTTACGGCCGGTGGCGGACTTTCAACATGCGGCGTTGCGAGTTCAACTCTGGGTTGCGGGTTCGCGGGAGCTTCTTCCGTCTTCGGCGGTGGTGGCAGCGTCATCTGTTCGAGCTTTGGTTCGCCGGTAGTGGTTGGCGTCGTAGTTGTTTGATCTTCCTCCGTCTTGGCCGCGTCTTCATTAAACTGCGCGCGCTCAGCCTGCAGTTCTCGCTGGCGCTGACGGTACAGTTCTTTCATGTCCTCAGGCATCGCGGAAGGCTTCGGAAAATCTTCTTTAGGTTTGTCCTTCAAGAAGTCCTTCATGAAATCGATGAAGTAGGGAAGCGCGCCCGCGGCGCCAGTCATTTCATTTCCGAGCGGTCTTTTCCTTCCCGGATAGCCCATCCAAACGCCAGTCACGTAGGTCGGCGTGTAACCGATAAACCAAACGTCGGTGTGATCGTTGACCGTGCCGGTCTTACCAGCGAGCGGCACCCCCAGCGAGCGCGCGGCAGTAGCAGTTCCAAATTCAACCACGCCGCGCATCATCGAAACCATCGTCAACGCAACGTACTCATTGACGACTTTGTAAGTCGTCTTCTCCCACTCCTCGAGCACCGCGCCGTCGCGATCGAGCACGCGCCGAATCATGTGGGGCGCGACGCGAATCCCTTTGTTAGGAAATGCAGAATAGGCCGACACCATCTGGTCCAAAGGGACTTCAGTTGCGCCCAGCGCTGATGGCAGATACGGCGCCATCGGCACCTTGATACCAAAACGACGGACCATCTGCGCGCCCGTCTGAATCCCGACGGTTTGCAGCAGATGGACCGCGGGCACATTCATCGATTTCGCCAGCGCCATCTTCAGCGGCAAGTCTCCATTGCCTGCCGAGCCGTCATAGTTGTGTGGTTGCCAGCTGCCGATGCTGATCGGCGCGCCGCTAACCGTGGTATCCGGAGTCATGCCCCATTCGACCGCTGCCGTGTAAATGAATGGTTTGAACGCCGAACCCGTCTGCCGGTAGGCTTGCGTCGCATTATTAAATTTGCTGGTGGCGTAGAAATCGTAACCACCAACCATCGTGACCATTTCTCCGGTCTTCGCGTTCAGCGTCATCATGGCCCCGGCCACGGCTGGAACCTGAGTGAGTTCGACTTTTAAGCGCCGGCTCTTTTTGTCAACTTCCTTGATTTGAAATTCCGCAAGATAGCCAGGCTTGAATTCATCCTTAGGCTGCCGCTTGGACCAACCCATGTCGCCTGCACCGACCGTTGCTGTGTAATTACCAAACCTGATCGTCGCTTCATTTTTTGCGTGGTCCACTTTTGCAATCAGGCCGGACAAGTAACGATCTTCCTGAAAGTCGTTCCCGTACCAATCCGGATCTTTGTAGCTCGCAATTTCCTGTGCCGTCGGTTGGCCATTGCTAGCAGAGGTTGGAATCAAGCGGTAATTTGAGCGCCACCCTCCATGCGACTTGTCATAACGGCGCAGCCCGGCGCGCACAACTTCATAAGCCTTTTTCTGCGCCGCAACATTGATTGTCGTGTAGACGGACAAACCACCTTGGGCCACGCGGGTGGTGTACTTGTCTTCAAGGTCCTGTCGCACGTATTCAACGGGATAATCGAACGGACTCGACTTTGGTTGCGACCCGTAGTAGGCCGTGTCCGCAAGTTGAATTGGTTTGGCTTTGGCAGCTTCCACTTCGGCCGGAGTTGCGAAACCATTTTTAGCCATCAAGTCCAGTACCAGATCGCGGCGCTCCTTGGCGCGCGTCGGATTGGTAGTGGGAGAGTATTCACTCGGCGCCTTGGGCACTCCGGCGAGCAATGCCGCTTCACCTATGGTCAGGTCTTTCGCCTGCTTGCCGAAATATGTTTCAGCCCCAGCCTCAACTCCATACGCGTTCGCGCCAAGAAAAATGTGATTGGCATACAACTCCATGATCTGGTTCTTCGTGTAATAGCGTTCGATCTGAAGAGCCAGTGCCCACTCGTTCATTTTTCGTTTGATCGTCTGTTCCTTTGAGAGGAAAAGATTTTTTGCAAGCTGCTGCGTCAGGGTTGAGCCGCCTTCGACTTTATCGCTGGTGAGATTTTTCCAGGTCGCACCAATGATGCGAATCGGATCGATGCCAACGTGATCGTAGAAACGCGCGTCTTCGACGGCGAGGATTGCATTCTTCATCACCAGCGGAATCTCTTCGTACTTAAGCGGAATGCGTTTCTCGAGTGCGAACTCACCGATCTCAGTTTCGCCATCATCGGCATAAACACGGGTAACTACGCTCGGGCGATAGGTTGCGAGTGCCGCGACTTCGTTCGCTGCCTTTGAGTAATTCAGTTGATAGGCGGCAATGATACCCGTAAGTCCTCCCGCGGCCAGCGCCAGAACCAGCACCGCGGGTAGCCAGAACCGGCGCAGAAGATGCTTGCGCTGCTCTGGCGGCGCAGTAACGATTGCTTTTGGGGAATATGCTTTTAACTTCGACCCGGGAAATTTCTCAGCCATATGATTTCAGACCTCTCTAAAAACAAACGTTGCTTCGGAACGCTCAGAAAGGACAACGTGGCTAGCCACAGCCTGCCATTTCGCTCGCCGCGCAACGAAGCGAATTATAGCTTAGGACTGTTTTGAACTCGATATGGGGCGAGGCCCGCCCGTTTGCAGGCCCGCTCTTACTGGGACCGCGGGCATCTTGCCCGCCTCAAGCAACAGGTTCACTCACATCACGGTTGACCTAGACAACTCGGGCAATCAGTAAGCGCGAGAGTGTGACACTCGACGAAAGCGGGCGAGACGCCCGCGGTCCCAGTAGGGCGAGTTTGGCGCACCAGGCTTTTCCTATTCTGGTTGTAAGATCCTATAATCTCTGGCGAACGGGGGCGACAGGCTTCGACAGGAGTTTCTGGCGACCGACGGATGCCATGCCGGGCTACCTTATGCAGCTCGTTAAAAAGCGTAGGGAAAAAACAATTGCCAATAACAATGAATTGGCTCTCGCTGCCTAATTAGCAGTGAGCGTCTCACCGCAAGTTGCTTATGCGCGCGGAGGGAGATGTCACTCAGATAAGCTGGCGCGAACCTTCGGTCCGTGGGTTCGCGCGAGACTAAAGTCGGACTAGCTTATGCAGCGGTCTTGTTACTTCACTTACTCTGCATTAAGCGAAAATCTGGTTGCTAGTCAGCCAGGAAAGAGAAGTGACTAAGCATGTAGAGTTTTTCGGCGTTGACTCTTGGATCCGAGTTCAATTCTCGGCGCCTCCACCAATTTTGAAAGGATGAGGTATGAAGGCGGAAGGATGAAATAGACTATTCATCGCGCCGCGCAACAATTCTTCATCCTTTCTACTTCATCCTTGAATTTAAATCTTCCCATCGGCATCTTCGACAGCGGCGTAGGCGGCCTGACTGTCTATCGCGCTTTGCACGAGCGATTGCCCGCAGAACGCTTTGTCTATTTAGGCGATACGGCACGCGTGCCCTATGGCACCAAATCACTTTCAACAGTCGAGCGCTATGGAATTGAGAACGCGAAATTTCTCGAGGCGCAGGGTATTAAACTACTTGTAGTCGCTTGCAATACTGCTTCGGCACTAGCGCTGCCCGCTATTGGCAATGCGGTAGACATTCAAGTCGTCGGCGTGATCGAGCCGGGCGCTCGCGCGGCTGTCGAAATCGCCCGCGGCAAGACAATCGCGGTAATTGCCACCGAAGCCACCGTGCAAAGCGGCGCTTACGCGAAAGCGATTAACCAGATCGATCCGCATACGAAGGTGATCGAGCGCGCCTGTCCATTGTTTGTGCCGCTGGCTGAAGAAGGTTGGGCCAATAGTGCGGTAGCGCGATCCGTTGCCGAACAGTATTTGCAGAATTTGCGAGAAGCAGATCTTGGAGCATTGGTTTTGGGCTGCACGCATTATCCGATTTTGCGGGATTTGATTGGCGAGGTTATTGGCACCGATGTGCCGCTGATTGATTCAGGGGAAGCGACGGCCGAGGAAGTACGGTCGTTGCTGGAATCCAAACAGCTGCGCGCCTCGCAAACAACCCGCGAACTCGAAGAGCGGCGGCTCTGCGATGATCTCGATCACTTTTACGTTACTGACGCGGCCGAACGATTTGCGAAAGTAGCGGAACGATTTTTGGGAACAGCGCCTTCGGTGCTTGAGGCAGTAGAGGTTTGGGGTCACGATGAGCTACGTACGTACTGACGGCCGCGCCGACAATGAGTTGCGACCGGTGAAGATCACGCCGGGCTTTCTGCCCTACGCGGAAGGTTCCGTCCTAATCGAGATGGGCCAGACGCGCGTGATTTGTTCTGCTTCAGTAGATGAGCGGTTACCACCATTTCTTCGTAACAGCGGACAAGGTTGGATTACCGCCGAGTATTCAATGTTGCCGCGAGCAACCCAACAACGAACTTCTCGTGAAACAGGACGTGGTGGTCCATCAGGCCGCACACATGAAATCCAACGCTTGATCGGACGCAGTATTCGAGCCGCCGCCAACATGCGATTGTTGGGTGAACGGACCATTACGCTCGACTGCGATGTTTTGCAGGCCGACGGTGGGACTCGCACCGCGGCAATAACTGGCGCTTACGTCGCTTTCGCGATGGCAGTAAACCGGCTGTTAGTGGCGGGGAAAATTCAACGTAATATCATCACCAACGAAGTGGCCGCCATCAGCGTTGGCGTGGTGGAAAACACGCCGTTGCTCGATCTGAAGTATGACGAAGACTCACGGGCGGAAGTTGATATGAATGTGGTTTGTACCGGCGACGGCCGCTTTATCGAGGTGCAGGGAACTGCTGAACGCGAGCCCTTTTCGCGCGCACAGATGGACAGTTTGTTGGCATTGGCGACCGAGGGGCTCACGTCGCTCATTGCCCTGCAACGAAGGACAATAGAACAAACTAAGGGCTGACAAAGGGCCGCCTCTGGCGGACAACGATGACACGCTACTATGGCATCCCAACGTTCGAGCAATTGCCATAGCTAACTCGATGCCAGGCCTTCAGACTATTCCAAACAAAAAGCGGAGATGTACTCAATGAAACACCTAACGGCTTTGCTGGTTTCGATCTTGCTCGGTGCAAGCGTTATGACCGTGTTGGCCCAGGAAACTCACATCAGCGATCAGGGTGAATACTCTATCGAGCTTCCGTCCAGCCTTTGGCGGTCCATCGCGGAACCGGATCCAGCACGCGAGCGCGCTGAGTTTGTCTATGGCGATCGTATGGACGGGTACTTGCAAATTCGCAAAGAGATTGTGGACGCAGGTACGAGCCCTGCGGATGTGGCGCAACGCGATCAGGACCAGAAGCTCAGATACATTCCGGGATTTGTCGGAGGCAAACAGGAGCCATTCTCCGGCCGGCTCAATGGAGTGACCGCTTCCTACGAGTTTACGAAAGCAGGAAAACCAATGATGGGTCGCATCTATTACCTGCAAGCCGACAATCGCACGATCTATGCTTTGCGCTTCACCGGCTTGCGCGACAAACTCGCCCGCATACGCAATCAGACTGATTCGATCGCGCGAAGTTTCAAGTTAAAGTAATTACGTTTTGTCCCGGAATAAATATGGCCGCCTGGTGCAAGCCTGGCGGCCTTTGTGTAAAGCAAACTGTTAATTTGCGATGGTCCGTCACCACGGACTCTTAAAGAAACGGTTGTGGTACAAGTTAAGGGTTTCCGCCAAACGCTATCAGTTTGTATTACAATTCCTAAATTACATGAAGCTCAAGCTGGCACCGGGTCTGGCGATACGAAAATCCGCGATTGAAGGTAAGGGATGTTTTTCTGTTGTTGCCTTCAAGCGCGCGCGGAAAATTGCGGAATACTCTGGTGAGCGAATTTCAAACGCCGAGGCAAAGCGTCGCTCGCTGCGACGAAAACTGCGTATCTGCGAGGTTGATGATCGCTGGAGCCTCGACGGCAGCCGTGGCGGCAACGGCACGCATTACATAAATCACTCATGCGAACCCAACGCCTTCATGCAGATTCTCTACGGCCATATTCTGTTCATCGCGCTGCGTGATATTCAGCCGGGCGAGGAAATAACAATCGATTACGAATCGACGCTGCATTCAGATGAGAAAAGATGCGTCTGTGGCGCACCTTCGTGTCGCGGAACAATTAACAAACCGTAGTGTTACAGCCGCGGTAGAGTGAAACTGAATTTGGAGCCGCGCCCTACTTCCGATTCCAACCCGACAGTGCCGCCGTGTTGTTCGACAACTTCGCGCACGAACGATAAACCCAAGCCGGTAGACTCCTCGTCTTTTTCCTGTCCTTCGCGCACCACGCGATAAAACTTTTCCCAGACTTTGTCTTTTGCTTCCGTGGGGATGCCATAGCCGCGGTCCTCAACACTCAATCGCACTGCTTCGGCCTCAAGCGCAGTAGAGAGGGTGACCGTAGTGCGTTCGGGGCTGTACTTGATTGCGTTGCTAACGAGGTTCTTAACTGCCTGCGTAATCATGCTCTTGTCGGCAGCAACGGGCGGCAGTCGTTCAGTTGGTTGCTCCACCAAACGGATGCGCCGTTTTTTCGCGACCGGCTGTAGAGTGGCGATCGTTTCCCTGACGACTTCATCCAGCCGCAGTGGAATCTTCAGGACTTCCTGCTTGTCCTTGCGTTGCAGCTTGGTCACCGCCAGGAATGTATTGATCATTCGCGACATTCTTTGCGATTCGTTGGCAATAATAGTGACAAATTCCTTTGTCTGTTCCGGCAACTGTTTGTCCGCGGCCAACAGTTCTGCGAACCCATTGATGCTGGTCAGGGGTGTTCGCAGCTCATGTGACATCAAAGAGATCATGTCACTCTTCAATTGCTCGTACTCTTTGATTCGGGTGAGGTCCTTTACGACCACCGCCAGACAGAGAGGTTGTGGAGTCTTTTGACGCTTCCTGGAATCGTCGAGCACCAGCGAGATCCGCAGGCCAAGCGTCTCGTTGCGTTCAGTGAACTGAAGTTCATGCTCGTACGGCTGACCGGTTTGCAGCACGCGCCGAACAGCGATCGCCGGTTCGTCGAAAACATCCGTGCGAAATACAGCGAGCAGATCAAAAATGCTGAGACGAACCGTATCCACTTCTGGCATTCCGACGAACAAGCACATCACCTCATTGGCGAACGCTATGCGCCCGTCCAGGGACGCCAGGGCGACGCCGTCGCCAATTTCCGACAACGCGTTGATGCCGACGCGCTGTTCGAGCAGTGCGCCGTTAAGAACGTAAAGCGAGTCGAGACGTTTGCGCGAGGCGGTCACGGAAAGGAAATCTAAACGGCCTCGGCTGCGGCTGGTCTTTGCTACTTGTTCACGTTGCAGGTTGCGCGCCATCTGTCCGCCAACCGCAAGCAGCAAAGCGCGATCATCGTCATCAAATTCCTGGCTCGCGCGAATGAGGAGTGCCCCAACAGTTCGACCTTCGTGGCGGAGGGGAAGCGCAATATTTGTCGCCGGCTCATCGGCCACAACCTTTTCAACTACGATCTCGCGTATTGCCATTGCGCGTTCGCACAGTTTGACGCCTTCTCGCCACACTGAATTTCGTTCAGTGTCAGGCATGATTCCACTCGCGGCTCGCAGGCGAGCTGACGAGACAAGTCGGCCAGCGGCGTCGCGACGGAAAACAATCGCTTCGGTGGGCGCCAGAACAGTGTCCAGCAATTTCAATCCACTCAGTAGTCGATGGTCCCCTTCATCAGATCGGGATCCCCTTGTGAATGAAGCCTCCAGCAACTTTTCCGTTAGCTCGTTGTCTTGTCGTCGCAGTCGCTTTAACTGAACTGCTGCCACGCTGATCAAGACGGCAATAACGAGCGGAACGAAATTAATGTCACGAGAAAAAACCCATGAGACGCCGAGGCCCACCATGCCAAGACTGACAAGTGCCGCCGCAATGTAAATGAGAGGACGTCGGACTCCAAAACGGTGAATGATCGTGACCACAATGCACGCTGCAGCAAGCGCCGGGAGAGTGCCGACCCAGAAGTTAGAGAACAACGGCAACGGACGCTGGTTCGTCGCCGTGACCAGCATCAATCGTTGCAGCAGCGACAAAGCGCCACTCCACAACAAAGCGAAACCAGTCGCCGCAGAGAACACGGCAATGGCACAATTTGTCGAAACAGATTTGAACAAAGAAGCTTGCAAGGCGGATAAGTGGAAGTGAATGCGAAAGACTGGTGCGGGCTCGTCATGTGAGCTTTAGCGTGGGAGCAAAGCCGGGGTGATTATACATTGTTGGCCCCAGGCAATCCAGCGAAAACGCCGGATTTTGGCCGGAAATCTAAGATGCGAGTGATTTCAAGGCAGTTATCAGGTCTGATTCTTCGGAAATCTCAACGGTGCGCAAATCCAACAGCACCCGGCCATCGGCAATGCGAGCGATGACGGGAGGCGATGCTGCCCGCAGTTTACTTTCAATCTCGTTGGCTGTGAGTGTCTTATGAGCCAGGGCGAGCAGCGATGTAGGAGGATGCACATTTGGCCCTGAGCCACCGCCCACCGCAGAGTGGCCGCTAACCACTGTGGCATTCAAACCTGAAGGAACAATCTCCTCAAGCCGCTGAACAAGATTGCGCGCTCGTGCGTCAATCGCGTCGGCGCTTAAACCCAACATGTGAAACGTGGGAATCTCTTCGAGGGCGCCGCGGCGGTGTGCCTCAAGCGTCGCTTCCAACGCTGCCAGGCACAATTTGTCTGCACGCAATGCGCGATAGAGCGGGCTTCGCCGCAGACGTTCGATTATTTCGCTGCGCCCGACAATCAGCCCAGCCTGTGGTCCACCAAGCAGCTTGTCGCCGCTGAAAGAAACCACGTCTGCACCCGCGGCAATTGAGTCGCTTATAACTGGCTCATCATCCAGACCGTATTTTGCGAGATTAGTGAGCGCACCGGAGCCTGCATCTTCATAAAGAAATAATCCAACTTCATGTGCGAGTGACGAAAGAGTGGCAAGGTCAGGTGAAGTCGTAAATCCGACAATGCGGTAGTTTGAGGGGTGAACACGCATTATCAAACGGGTGTTTTTATTTATTGCCAGTCGGTAGTCTTCAAGGCGGGTGCGATTTGTGGTGCCCACTTCAATCATGCGCGTGCCCGAGTTTGACATTACATCCGGTACGCGAAAGTCGCCGCCAATCTCCACGAGCTCCCCCCGGGACACGATTGTCTCACCGTCGTGGGCCAGCACCGTGAGAATGAGCAACGCTGCCGAGGCGCAGTTGTTGACAATCAGCGCAGCTTCCGCACCCGACAATTGGACCAGCAATTCTTCCGCCCGGCCGCCCCGCTTGCCACGTTCGCCGGTGCTCAGATCGTACTCAATCGTGCAGTAACCTGCTGCTTCTTTTGCAACTGCGGCCCTGGCTGCCGCCGACAGCGGAGCACGCCCGAGATTGGTGTGCAGGATTACACCGGTCGCGTTTATTACGCGACTGAAGCCTCGCAGTACTTCACGTGCTCCGGCCTGCTGCATTAACTGGATTCCCTCTGCGAGCAGCGCCTCTCTGGAACTCTCTCTCAAACTGCCAGATTCGATTTGCGCGCGGATTTGATCAGTGACTTCGCGAACAATCTCCGTTAGCCGCTGACCACCCACCGCCTTGCGCAGTTGGACGGCCTCACCGGAGCGCAGTAATTGATCGACTGAAGGGATAGCACGCAAACTGCCAGTTGCTGGTTTGGACATAGAGTTTGAAGAGTTTGTCTGGTGGTTTCGTAGGATAGCCGTCTTTGAGGTGAGCTTGCAAACGCCCTTGGTTCTTGCTGAATGTTTAGAAAAAGAACGTTTGTCCACTTAATTATTGACACGCTGCTTTTGAAACCCCTAGACTCAAGCAGCGCGTCTGGTTAGATGCGTCCCGCCCGTTTCCCACCTCTCAAGGAGAATCCAGCTAGTGGCAAAGAGTGATAACAAACTTTTCCGGTCGCAATTAAGATCCAAAACCAGGTTCACCGTCGGTGAGACTGAACCTTCGATCGATGACCAGCTGACGCGTCTCGAGGAAGACATTCGCCGTTTGAAGATCGAGTTTGACGTTTTCTTCAATGGCGCGTCAAAGCGGCCTCCCTACGATACGAAGGGTCGCGTGGAAACGATGATCAAACGATTGGGAGACGATCGAACCTTGAGCTACGCGCAGCGATATCGCTACGGCGCTCTGGCCTCGCGTTACAACGCCTTCCGCGACCTTTGGCGGCGCATCATGCAGGGACGTGAAGAGGGTCGGGACCCGGTAGCCGTTGCCAGGGTTCAAGCTAAGCAGCAGGCAGTTGAGGGATTCAAGAAAACGAACTTCATTTGCGATGATGCGCATAAAGACGTGGAGTTGGTAAAGAATCTTTATAGCGCTCTAATAGAAGCAAAGAAGGTTTGCGGTGAGCCAATCGAAGACTTTTCCTTTCCGCGTTTTCATCGCTTGATAGCGTCTCAAGCTGATGGACTCAAAGAACGTCTCGGATGCGAAAAGGTCTCTTTCTCAATTGATGTCGAAGGCGGTCACGTGAGTTTTAAAGCTCGAGGTGAAAGAGCCTGAGCAAGTAACTGGGTTTAGAACTAGAAAAGGCAACCCCGACCCATTGGAGTTGCCTTTCTTTTTTGCGCTTACCGGACCGAAAGACCGGAAGCGGTCAGTGGCGTTGCTGAGCAAGCCGGGGAGACCTACATCTTGATCACGGCTTCTGCCTGTGGTCCCTTCGGACCCTGCGTCACTTCGAATTCAACTTCCTGACCCTCTTCGAGAGTCTTGAAGCCGTCTCCTTGTATGGCGCTATAGTGAACAAAGATGTCTGAAGAGCCTGGCTGCTCGATGAAGCCATAGCCTTTCGAATTGTTAAACCACTTGACCTTACCGGTTATTCTAGACATAACACGAATCCTCCTAACGATTCGGTAAAACGGGGCGAGAGCTTTTAGGGCTTTCGCGCGACCTGGTTAAAGCTTGTGAGCCGGACGCGCCTTGTGAGCGAATGCGGAGGCACAATCAAAAAATGCATGGTGAACAGCGCTGTTGGCGCGATTCATCATGCACACTAACGGGGGCTTACTACAAAACACATTGCTGTAAAGCTGGTACCACGAAAACTTAGGACTAATGCAGAGGCTTTCTCTGAACGCGGCGCATACTAATTGAAAGCAATTTCAAGTGTCAAGTTAAAAAAACCTAATGTATTGCGCTGGTCAGCAGGTATTGCAATGGATTAACGGGCTCGTCATTGATACGAATTTCATAGTGAAGGTGCGGTCCGGTCGACCGGCCTGTCGAACCGACCCGGCCAATAAACTGGCTGCGCTCGATCCATTGTCCCTGCGAAACATCGATATGCGACAGATGCCCATAGCGAGTGGTCAAACCGCCGCCATGGTCAATGACGATCAATTGCCCGTAGCCATTTTGCCAACCGACGAAGGTCACTTTGCCGCTGGCGCCCGCGACCACCGGGTCACCAGTCGCAGCGTCGATGTCCTGGCCTGAATGAAACTCGTATGAACTGCCACCAAAAGGATTTCTTCTTCCGCCAAATCCGCTTTCCAACTTTCCAACAACCGGCCAGACCGAAGGTGTGTAGCCACGCTCTCGCAGGACACTCTCATAAGCACGCATTTTAATTTCCAGATGGCTCATCTTTCCCGAAAGCGCCGCTAAACCACTTTCATCCAGCGGCAGCGATGGACCGCCCGTGCCGGGAAGCGAGACCTGATCGTTTGCAACTCCGGATTTTTCGGCAAGCTTGCGCGACGTATCTTCGACGGCTTCCACGCGATTGCTGAGTTCCCTCAATTCCAGGCGCTGTTTTTCATTTTCCGCGCGCAATCGTTGGTTTTCGATCTCCGTGCGTAAGTGGGCAGCCTGCTGTGTCAGCCCATAGAATCCGTACAGAGAACCACCAAAAACGGTGGCTGCAATCAGCGCAAGAATTCTAAGGGACCGTTTTTCTACACAGAATCTGCGGATTTGAGCGCTTGAGCGGGGGGTATGAGCGATTATGAACGCGTAAAAGCGGTCGTCTCTAACCATCTAATGTGTCTCCCGTCGCGTCGGCGCTAAAAGGCAAAGGCCCGACGCGACTGTAAAAAGGCACAGAGTCAACTGGCGACTTGTGCGGGGCTTATTCGATTACGAGGTTTGTTTTTTGACCCTGCTTGAAGATTGCAGCGAACAAAGAAAACCCAATAATTTCGGGGTAAATTCGTCCGGCCGGTGCTGCAAAGAAGGGTGACCCTATCACAGCCCCAAAGATCATTGCAAACAGGCAAGTAGGGAGTTTTGGACTAAGGAAATTCGGTTTCTCGTTTGTGGCGGAAACGATCGCGGAGAATAAGAAATACGATCAAGGTGAGAACAGCCAGAAAGATCACTACTACGGCAACCTTGATGGCAACGAGCAACACGCCACCCAGCGCCAGGAGTTGTCCAAACAACGTGACGACCAGAAGAACGAGCGCGGCGACGCCGGCGATTGCTTTAAAAAGTACTGCCATTTCTGTTTTGCCCTCAAACAAACCTTGTTACGAACTCCGCTTAAAGGGAAGTGTTTCGACCACCTTTCGTCCCAACTGAGTGGTTTCGCCGGTTCGGAACGCGGGGGACTCAATTGCATTTACAACTACGGAGGGAGGCGGTCGCCTTGAGTCGAAGCGAACGATCCGTCCGTTTGTACCGCGACCGCGGATGTAGTCGAACAGCATGTAAGCGCCGAGCGCCACCAAAGCCACGGGAAGCAATTGTCGAACAGGCAACTGCACTCCAAGAAGTGTATGGAGCAGGAAGAGCGTGCCGATAACAACCAGAGTTACGCCCCACGCAAGAGGATTTCCATATAGACGGCGAGTAATCACGTCTTCTTCTGTTTCTGGAGTCAGTCCAGCCCGGATCAATTGCGCGGTGCGGCAAGCATCCACGGCAGCAAATAACCAGGTGCCCACTACCCCGAGGACAAAGAAATGAACGCCCTGCGTCAGCACCGCCATCTGGAAGAAACTCGCAAAGATGGCAAAGTGGACGATAGCTTTTGCAGTTTGTCCGTTGTAAGCCGCTCCGAGCCCGGGAACAAAAGACAACAGCGTGGCCACCGCAGGAGAAGTCTTTCTATAGCTGGCAGGAGTATTAGGCGTTTGCGATTGTTGCCGCAGCAATTCGACCCCGGCGACTATGCAATCCTGGCAAAAGGGGAAGCCACGAATGCGATGATCGCATGCGGAACAAAGCCGGCGCGCACATTGATTACACTGGACGACCGCCGCATTCTTGGGATGATAGGAGCAATAAAACATCACTGATTTCTTATGGGTTGTTTTGCCGATTCTTAGTTCCGGCTCCATTTTGCTTTTGCTTCTGCGTGCTGTTCTGATCTTGATTGGCCGGCAGGGCCTGGTTTTGTCCGCCGACAAGTTCCTTCAACCCTTTGGTAATTTCTTTGATTCCACCATTCGAGCCGGCCGCCGTGCTCTGTTCCACCAAACGCAAACTCGCACTGTAGACGCCGCTGATTGAGCCGTCGGCCGATACCGTATTTGTGAGCACGAAGACAGCCACCAACAGCATCGTGGCTACAGTCGCAAGTTGCGGAGAAATGATTGGATCCAGCCAGGCGCGCAGCCACGAAGCTATTCGTTCATTCAGCGACGAACGGATTTCACGCGCAAGTGCGGTTTCAGAAGTAGCCTGCAATATTCGTTCGTTCAGACCCGCCGGCACCGCTTGTTCTTCGCCGATATAAACGTAGCAAGCGCCGATAGCGCGCACAACATCGCCGGGTAGTTCTGTACAACGCTCGCAGAGCACCGCATGACGCTCCCAGCGATGATAAAGCCCGGCAGGAAGAAAACCGTCGAGATAATCCGTCAGGCGCCCCTCAAAGTCATCGCAATTCATTGCAGTTTCCGGCATGGTGCTGACTAGTATCCGCGCCTCAAGCTCCGGGGAAGGTTCGAGCACACCCGCCGCATTGCAGGCCTGCATAGTATTCCTGACTTCGCTTAAAAGGTCATGGCAAAGCGGACAACGCATCGCATGTTCGGCGAACGTCTTGTGCACCTCCGGCGCAAATGTGCCGTCGAGGTAATCCGTCAGACCGTTCTCAAATTCGTTGCAAAGCATTTGTCTCTCTTTTCCGCCCCTCAATCATTGGTATCCCGCTTTCCCAGTGCGAAACGTTTATTAAACTTCACTAACAGCCAGCACTTTCATTCGCTTTAATATCTTGGCCAACTCAATGCGGCCACGATTGATTCTGGACTTCACCGTTCCTTCAGGTATCTTCAACAAGTCGACGATTTCCTGGTAACTCAACTCCTCAATGTCCCGAAGGATGACGCAGGTGCGCAGATCCGGCGAGAGTTTGTCGATGCCTGCCTGAACCTGCGCGCCGAGCTCGCGGCGCTCCATCTCCTGTTGCACTGATCGCGAAGAGTTATGAAGGTGGTAAGTGTGATCGGCGAGATCATCGGCTTGATTATCATGCGGAGTTCGCTGGCGCTTACGGTAATCGTCGATGATCAGGTTACGTGCCAAACGCATCAACCAGTTTTGCAGATCACCCTGGCGCGCATCGTATTGATCCAGTGATCTGTAAACTCTAACAAAAACTTCCTGCGTCAGGTCTTCAGCAGTATCCGAGCGCGATGTAAAGCGATAGGCAAGATTGTAAATTCGCCGGGAATAGTCGTGCACAATCTGCTCCCAGGCCGCGCCGTCACCAGCGCGACACTTGCGAACCAAATCGGCTCCTTCGTTGGCAGCCAAAACTCGTGCAGCCCTCACTTTGTTCCTGCCCCGCCTAACCGTGTTGCAATTCTGTTCTGCCGCGCGACCATCTGAAACCCTCTCGGTCAGCGCCACATACGATGCCCGGAAAGAGAAAGTTCCCGTGCAGACCGCATTGTAATCAAGTAGCAGGCACCTTAGTCGGTGCTACCGATCGGCGGAAGAAACAGACTAAGTCTATTCCACTCCAGAACTCGCCGTCGATCCTACCTTTCTTGCTCCACACGCTGCAAATGTTGTAGCCTTCCCGCTCAACCCAATATCTTGTGGTTCATTCCGGGCGAGTCAACATTAGTAACCATTGAAATCCAACACTCGGAAATACTTAGAATTTACAGCGCTTTGCCTTTTGGCCCTTGCCATCATCTGGTGGTTTGGCAGGAAACTTGACTGGTCGGAAGTGCGGCATTCGGTTAGTCACGCTAACCCTTATTTGTTGGCACTCGCCGTGCTGATGATTTCCGTGGCCTATGTCTTTCGCGCAGCGCGCTGGGGAGCCCTGTTGGCTCCGCTTGCGAAGGCGAGTCTTAGCAACCTGTTCGTGGCCACGACAGTAGGTTTTGGTGCAGTGTTTCTTTTTGGACGCGCCGGTGAAGTTGTGCGTCCTGTTGTCTTGCCGATGCGCGAACCGCGTGTTCGCCCAGCAGCGTCTTTTGTAACGATCATGATCGAGCGAATCTACGATTGCATCGCTGTGGTCGTGCTCTTTGCAGTGAACCTTCTATGGTTTAGACCGCCGATAAACGACGCGGGAAGTCTCTTGCGCATACGGGTCGTTGGCATTGGGTTGCTTGTCGTCGCGGCCGCCGGAGTGTTTGGTCTGACGCAGTTTAGGAAACGCTCGGAAGGCGCCATCGCTGGACTGAAACCCTTCCTCGAGAGACGCCGCTTTGTACCCGCCGCGGTAACTAAAGCTGTCTTGAGCATTCTTGAACAACTTGCAAAGGCACTGCGGGTGCTTGTCGACGCGCGCGAGCTTGCAGTTACAGTGGGCTGGACAGCGCTGGTTTGGTTCGGAATCGCCTTTGCGAATCTTCTGGTCTTACGCGCTTTCGGTTTGCCATTCGGAATGACGGAAACGATTTTTGTGCTTGGCTGGTCGTTGGTGGGTTCGCTGGTTCCAACTCCGGGCGGCGCAGCCGGCGCTTTTCATGCGGCAACCGCTGCTGGACTGCTCTTCCTGGGTGTAACTAAGGAGACGGCGGCCGCAATCTCTATCGTGATGCATCTGGTTGATTTTGGTCCGGCGGTCATTTTTGGATTTCTTTATTTTATTCGCGGCGACATCAACCTTTCACGACTGCGCTCGCTGACATCCGCCGACGCGGTTGAGCATGCGGTTGAGGACGAGCCCATAACGGACGACGTTTTCGGGCAAGCTAAATTGGAAACGGCTGCCATCAGGGATTGAAGTAATCGGCTTTGAAATCCGCCTTAGAGGGATAACGCCATGAAATGTCCATTCTGCGGTCATCTGGAAGACAAGGTGGTGGATTCGCGCGAGTCGCGAGAGGGCGAAGCGATTCGTCGCCGCCGCGAATGTTTGCGCTGCGAACGAAGGTTCACGTCTTACGAACGCATCGACGAAATTCCCTACATGGTCATAAAAAAAGATGGCCGACGCGAGCCGTTCGATCGCAACAAGGTCATGGCGGGCTTGTTGCGCGCTTGCGAGAAGCGACCAGTACCATCCTCGAAGCTTGAATCCATCGTCAACGCGATTGAGAAATATGTGCAGGAATCGTCGGAGCGCGAAAGGCCAACCAGCAAAATTGGCGAAATGATCATGCGCCGTTTGAAGGAGTTGGATAAAGTTGCTTACGTTCGCTTCGCTTCGGTGTATCTTGAGTTTGAAGACGTTTCTGAGTTTATGACTGAGCTCAAGCACCTGGTGCGGACGCGCAATCAAGCGAGCAGGAAGAATTAGAGTGTTGAAACAGGGTTCGAGAATGATCAAGACAGCTCGCGCCACCGGCCTGGAACGGCTCGAACTTCAGCGATTGCGCGACCGCGTGGGCAGGTTGTTTGCGGCGTTACAGGAAGCGACGGTCACCGAAGATCCGCTGGCTTCCGAAACCTGTGCGCCGCCCGTCGATCTCTGCGAAAGCGCCGATGCAATTGTTATTTGTGTGGAACTGCCGGGGCTGACAGCCGAGCAAATTAAAGTTGGCGCCACGAATACGCAATTAAGGATCTGGGGTGAGAAGAAACGATGTATGCCACGCAATCGTATATTGTCGCATCTCTGTTCGGAGCGCAGTTTTGGAAAGTTTTGCCGCATTGTGCCGTTGCGCTGGACGGTCAGCATCCAGGACTCCGAAGCATCGATTGACAATGGGATGCTGGTAGTGCGAATGCCAAAAATCGAAGATCGGCGCGGAGTCGAGTATAAAATACCGGTGAAGGACGAAGTTAATAGCTAGGTCTTAGGAACAAATGAAAAAAGAGCCAGCCAATTTGAATACGACGCCAATCGTAAAAGAAACAGATTTAGTAGAAGACATAGACGTGGCGGACACCGCTCAGGAGCTGCAAATTCCTGACGACTTGCCGGTCCTGCCGTTGCGCGACATCGTGATTTATCCATTCATGATCGTGCCGCTTTTTGTTTCGCGCGAGAAATCGATAAAGGCGGTCGATGAAGCGCTGGGCGAAAATCGCATGATCTTGCTCGCTTCGCAAAAAGATCTGGATAAAGAAGAGCCGGCGGCGGAAGACCTCTACAAGGTTGGCACTGCTGCCGTCATCATGCGCATGTTGAAATTGCCGGATGGCCGCATTCGCATTTTGGTCCAGGGTCTGGCGCGAGCTGAAATTGAGTCGGTAGACACGACGGGCCAGTACATTCGCTCGCGCGTCCGCGTGATGCAGGAAGTTTTGCCGCCGGAGCGTTCACTTGAAGTCGAAGCGCTGGTAAGAAACGTGCGCGCCTCAATGGAAAAGGCGATCAATCTCGGCAAGAACATTTCACCGGAAGTCATGGCGATAATCGCCAACCTCGACGATGCCGGCCGGCTGGCGGATCTGTCGGCCTCAAATCTCGAGCTTAAAGTAGAAGACGCACAATCTGTTTTGGACGTTGCCGACACCACCGCGCGTCTGCGAAGAGTCAACGACTTGCTGAACAAAGAGATTGAAGTGTTGACAGTGCAGCAGGAAATCAACACACAAGCGCGCGCGGACATCGATCGATCGCAGCGCGAGTTTTACCTGCGCCAGCAAATGAAGGCGATTCAAAGTGAGCTCGGTGAAGGAAACGAGCTGGCGGAAGAGGTGGCCCAGTTCCGCGAAAAAATTGAAACGGCGAATATGCCAAAGCCGGCAGAAGAAGAAGCGCTGAGACAATTGAAGAAGCTCGAACGCATGCACCCGGACGCCGCCGAGACGGCAACGCTGCGAAATTGGATGGAGATCATGACCGATCTGCCATGGTCCAAGTCTTCGGAAGACAATCTTGATTTGCAAAAGGCTGAAAAGATCTTGAATGAAGATCACTATGGCCTGGAAAAAGTTAAGGATCGAATTATCGAAGCGTTGGCAGTACGGAAACTGAAAGAGAAACCGAAAGGTCCGATCCTTTGTCTGGTTGGCCCTCCGGGAGTTGGCAAAACGTCGCTGGGGCGTTCAATCGCGCGGGCCCTCGATCGAAAATTTGTGCGTCTGTCGCTGGGTGGCGTTCACGACGAAGCTGAGATACGCGGGCACCGCCGCACCTATGTGGGCGCTATGCCAGGCCGCGTCATTCAGGCGATTCAGCAGGCGGGCACAAATAATCCGCTAATCATGCTCGATGAAGTCGACAAAGTTGGCGCCGACTTTCGCGGCGATCCGTCTTCAGCGTTGTTGGAGGTGCTTGATCCGGAACAGAACAATAGTTTTCGCGATAACTATCTGGGCGTCACTTTTGACTTGTCCAATGTCATATTCATGACGACCGCAAACATACTCGACACCATTCAACCGCCGCTGCGCGACCGCATGGAAATTATTCGACTGGCGGGTTACACGGAAGAAGAAAAGCGCGAAATTGCGCGCCGCCATCTTATGCCGAAGCAGATGGAAGAGAACGGAATATCTGCAAAGGATCTGCACATTTCGAAGACTGCTCTAACCGCAATCATTCAACAGTACACGCAAGAGGCAGGGTTGCGGCAGTTGGAACGAGAGATTGGACGCATCTGTCGCAAAATTGCGCGCCGCATAGCCGAAGGCCACAAAGGTACGATCAGCGTATCGCTCAAGAACATTCACGAATTTCTGGGCGCGCCAAAAGTGATCCCTGAGGAAGTGCTCAAGAAGGATCAGATCGGAGTCGCAACCGGCCTGGCCTGGACTGCTGTCGGCGGCGACGTTCTTTTTATTGAAGCCCTCCGAATGAAAGGGAAAGGCAATTTGGTCTTGACGGGCCAACTCGGCGAAGTGATGCGTGAGTCAGCACAAGCTGCCTACTCTTACGCGAAGTCGCGTGCGAAGGAACTCGAAATTAACGAGGATGATTTCAATACTTACGACTTGCATATTCACATCCCGGAAGGCGCGATTCCGAAAGATGGACCATCGGCGGGAATTACACTGGCGACTGCGATGGTCTCAGCTCTTTCGCTGCGACCAGTGCGAAAAGATGTCGCCATGACCGGCGAGATAACGCTAAGAGGGAACGTTCTGCCCGTCGGTGGAGTTAAAGAGAAAGTCCTGGCGGCGCGGCGCGCTCGTGTCTCAACGATTATTTTGCCGCAACAGAATCGACGCGACATGGATGAGGTACCGAAAGAACCCTTCAAAGACATCCGGTTTGTGTTCGTTGATAATATGCGACAAGTCTTTCGCGAGGCCCTCAAAGAGAAGGTAACGCCGCCGGTTTCATCCAGCCCGCGGCCTCAGCGACTGCCACAAGCAGCCGCTGCCAGACCGGTCTAGGTGGCAGTCTCCAGCCAGCATGTAAAGAGGCAACTTGGCGTCACGTGAGGTTCTGTGCGACTTTAGGCAAGCGGCTTTGAATTTTAAAAAGCGGTCTAAGACAATGATTCCCTACACTTCATTGAGCTGGCAATTTTACCAGGAGCATTACCCTAGTGAGTTTTAAGAAGTTTCCCAAATCTCAAATTGCCGCGGTTTTAGTGCTCCTGGCGATATCTGCAATCTCCTTTGCCAAAGGGCATTCCGATCCCGCTTTCGCAAACATCAAGATCAAAAATTTCGGCCAAATGGACCAAAGGTTTTATCGTGGCGCACAGCCGAATGAACAAGATTACAAAGACCTGCAAGGGCTCGGCATCAAGACGGTAATTGATCTGCGTTCCGACCCCGAGTCATACGAAAAGCGTGACGTCGAATCATTGGGAATGCGCTACGTTAACATTCCCATGAGCGATTGGGAGTACCCGAAAGCTGAACAAGTCACTCAGTTTTTGAAAGTCGTTGACGATCCCTCGACTGGAAAATTCTTTGTACACTGTGCTGGTGGTCGCCATCGCACGGGAGTGATGGGCGCGGTTTATCGTTTCAACCATTATCACTGGACCTTCGCTCAGGTATATGCCGAGATGAAAGACTATGACTTCTACACGAGGTGGGGTCACGGAAAAATGAAGGACTTTGTTCGGGACTACTCGCAGTTGCAGTCAGTTCGATCTTCACGCCGGCGGCGGACGCTTCGTATAACTTTTCAATTATTTGATTGTCCGCAAGCCTGTTTATCTTGGCAACGATGTGGCCGCGGCGACCGGCGCGCTGATGTTCTATTTCGCGGTCGATCAACGCAGTCATCTTTTCGCGCAGATTAACGGGCGCGACCATAAGCTTGCGGTATTCCATCTGCCGGGAACAGCCAGTCAGGTAGTTGAACAATTCCGTCGCATCAGCTCCTATCGTGTCGTCGGCGGTAAACAGGCCGACATCCGTATAGGTGCAGGACGTGGTTGGATTGTAGTTGCCTGAGGCAATGTGCATATAACGCTTCAGCGAATCGCCCTCGCGTCTCACCACCAGCGTGAGTTTTCCGTGCGTCTTCAAGCCCAGAATGCCATAAACAACGTGTACCCCCGCCTCATCAAGCCGCCTGGCCCATTCGATGTTATGTTCCTCGTCAAATCGAGCCTTAAGCTCGATAAGGGCGGTCACTTGTTTGCCTTGTTCGCTGGCGCGAATCAAGGCCGGTGGAATCGGAGACTCCGCCCCGGTCCGGTATAGACAAATCTTGATCGCTACAACATCCGGGTCGTCGACGGCTTCATTGATGAAATTTGTAACGGTGTCGTAGGAATCGAAAGGATGATGCATTAGGAGATCGCGCTCTTTAATTACATCAAAGATCGACCGCTTCCCGTACCATTCGGGGATCGCCGCCTCGAATACTTTGTCCTTGAGATCAGGTCGATTCAAATCGTAGAGCGACATGAAGTTCTGCACGCTTAATGGACCGTCGATGACATAAACATCTTCAGCCAAAAGGTCGAGCGACTCTGTCAGATAATCAATCATCTCTTCCGGCATGCCGGCGGACACTTCGAGACGCACCGGCATACCAAAGCGTCGCTGCCGCAGTTCCTGTTGAATCACACGTAGCAGGTCTTCTGCTTCATCCTCGCGAAGTTCGATGTCCGCGTCCCGCGTCACGCGAAAGCGATGGCACTTGCCGACAATCATGCCGGGAAAGAGAGAAGCGCAGTTAGCTTCGATCAAATCTTCCAGCAGCACGAACTTGGTCTGCAACTTACCTACAGGAACCAGCCGCGGCACGACCGACGGAACTTTGATACGCACAAAGCGTGGTCCATGTCTCTGTTTTGGATCAGCAGGCGAGTATCCCGGCGGCGCTTCAACCATCAGGCCCAGATTCAGGCTCAGCGGCGAGATGTAAGGAAAAGGGTGACTCTGATCAACCGCAAGTGGAGTCAGAATCGGAAACACCTTCTCAGTAAAGTACGCATCCAGATCCGCTTGTTGGTCGCGATTCAGCTCGCGATATGACAGGACTTCAATTCCGGCTTCTTTTAATTCCGGAAGAATGTCATTGAGCAAGCATTGCGCTTCATCGGCAACCAGCGGGACGACGCGCGATCTTATTTCTTTCAACTGTTCCGCGGGGGTCATACCATCGGGAGACAGCTCGGTGACGTGCTCATCTAACTCTTCTTTAAGTCCGGATACACGGATCATAAAGAACTCATCCAAATTGGACGAGAATATCGCCAGGAACTTTAATCGTTCAAGTATTGGATTTGACTGGACGAATCCTTCTTCCAAAACACGCCGGTGAAATTCCAGCAAACTCAGCTCGCGATTGAAGAACAAGCGGGCTGCGTTCGCAGCCGTCGGCTGTAGTGATGGAAGACGAGGGACCTCACATAGCTCCGCGGTTGATGGCGATTTACTTTTAAGGGCGGTTGACATTAGTTTTGGCTAATATTCCTTCTGGTCAATTATTTCCAAATGGACTGGGGGACTGCCTGAATCAGCAAGACGTGTTCCAAACTGATCCTCTGACTGGCGAATGCCTGGAGTGGTTCGCTCGGGTACAGAATCTCAACAAAATGTTGGCAAATCCACTACGTCCCTGTACTAAATTGATTCTTATTTCAAAACCAGGAAGCAAGTGGGCCAGAACCCGGATATTGATCCAATGAGGCTATCCGAGGCCCGCCTTTCCGCTTTCAGCTTCGACACCTGACTCAGAATCCCCTATGCCACTTCGCCGCAAATTTTCCGCCATCAGAATTAACCAGCCTGGTGCCACACAACCCCATGCAGGGGCACTGGCATCTTTATTACTCGCGCATGCGAAATTGTAGGGAAAACGCGTCATTTCGGCCTCTATTTGTTATGTGGTTTGTTTGACACCCTTGAAAATCGTGTGATAACCTCCGGACTGACTTTGGCTTCTTTTTGGAAGCATTTTGGGTATCCCAACCAAGCCAGAGGAGCCTTAACCCTCGCAAAAGATGGAGGCTGCTTAAATCCCCGGAGAGATGGATCTGGAATCTCGTACTAGCACCCAAGGAGAACGACGGTTAATGTCACTGAGCTTTGCGACCCCCACGAAGCGGATAACACTTATTGCCCTGCTCGTTTTTTCCGCTACCGTCGTGTCCGCACAGATTCCAGCCGGCTCATCTGCTCGCTCGATTCCCAGTGATGTCGAAAAGAGCGACGCGCAAGTTGGCGAGGTGATTTCGAGGGCCGACGATCATTTCCGCAAAGGCAAGCTCAATCTCGAAGACAATAAGCGCGAACAAGCCCGTGACGAGTTTGATAAAGCTGTCGATTCGATTCTGGAATCGGGTTTGGATGTGCGCGCGAGCCAGCGACTACAAACATTCTATCTAGAGTTGGTCGAAAAGATTTACCGCGAGGAAGTTCCGCTGGGCCGCACTCCGGCTCAATCGAACATCTCTGAGTTGGTTGCCCAAAATAATTCCGCGCCGACCACTGCTACGCAAAAAGCTGATCCACCACAAATCGGATTCCGCGAGCAGAAGTTTGAACCTTCGCCGCTTGATGAACTCAGCAAACTCGTGCTGACTCCGGAAGAACAAAATGTTTCCGATGCGGACGTGCTGGCGCTTGAACAAGCGAAGCAGAACGTAAACTTCGGCTTCACGATCAATCCACTCATCCAGCAGTACATTAATTATTATCAGGGTCGCGGTCGTGGAACGATGGAATCCGGCCTAAGAAGATCCGGGCAGTTCATGAGGATGGCCCGTCAGATCTTCAAGGAAGAGGGCGTACCTGTTGACATCACCTGGCTGGGCCAGGTTGAAAGTGCCTGGCGACCCAAGGCTGTTTCATGGGCAGCAGCTTCCGGACTCTGGCAGTTTGTTCCCGGCACCGGCCGGCAGTTCGGTTTGAAGCAAACTGCCTGGATCGACGAGCGCAATAGTTATGAACAGGCAACGCGCGCTTCAGCCAAATACCTTAAGAGTCTTGCCACGCGTTACAACGGAAACTGGGAATTGGCGATGGCTGCTTACAATACCGGCGCTGGAAACGTAGATCGCGGAATCGCACGCGCGGGCACAGCAAACTTCTGGGCCATCTATCCTTACATCTATCAGGAAACGCGTAACTACGTTCCCAACATCCTGGCGACAATCCTGATCGCAAAGAATCCGGAGAAGTACGGATTCAAAGGCATTCGTCCGGATGCGCCAATGGGTTATGACGTGGTGCAAGTATCAAACTCGACAAGTTTGCAACTCGTTGCCGAAGCAACTGACACCAGCGTGGACTATGTTCGTAGTCTTAACCCTGAACTGCGACGTGATGTTACTCCGCGAGGCGAGGCTTACAACGTTCGCGTGCCGGCCGGCAAAGGCAAACAGTTTTACTCGATCCTGAAACGCGTTCCGGCGGAACGGCGCGACTCGGCGCGAGTGATTTCGGTCGCGCCCGGCGAGGATTTGCAAGCGGTGGCGAATCGCACTGGAGTTAGCGTGTCACAATTGCAAGCCATGAACAGCGGGGTCGATTTGAAGGCCACCACAAAACTTGTGGTGCCCAACAGCGGTGTTCGCCTGACAAGTTGGCGACGTGCTAAACCCGGTACGACAGATCAACCTACCACGCCGGCGTTGAGCAAAGTGCGCGCGCGCAAAGGCGACACGATCGCGCGCATAGCTGCCGCTCATAATCTCGATGCAAATGAAGTTGCTCGCTTGAATGGCGTGACTCCCGAAGCGGAACTTCGCGCCGGCCAGGAAATTCGGCTACCGATGACAGCCGCCGCTGCTCCTTCGCGCCGCAGATAGTTTTGACATTTAGGTGTTCTGCCGCTTCTCCCCTTGCGAAGGATGGCAAACCATTGACGAGCGCGCTTTCGGCTGTCGCTAAGCGCGCTCGATTCGTTTTCACCCTCAATTTGCCGCTTACTAATGCTCTACGATCTTCACCGTCTTTGCAGAGGAAGCTTCTCCCATGCTTTTTCGCACTCTGTCTGCGGCTGTCTATGGCATAGATGCAGACCTCGTCGACATTGAAGTTGATCTAACCCCGATTCGCGGTGAGGCCGAATCGTCTGCCTCCGTCACCATCGTCGGGCTACCCGATGCTGCTGTGCGCGAGTCGCGTGAACGCATTCGAGCGGCAATCAGCAATTGCGGGTTCTTTTTTCCTTTTCAGAAAATCACCATCAACCTGGCGCCTGCAGATGTTCGCAAAGAAGGAGCCAGTTTCGATCTTCCCATCGCCCTGGGAATACTTGGCGCCAACGGCGACCTGTCTGAACAGAACAATCTGCTTCATATATTGTGTGTTGGTGAACTTTCCCTTGACGGCCGGGTGCGCCCAATTAAAGGCGCGTTGCCGATAGCGATTCTCGCGCGCGACGCTTTGATCAAGCATGTCATTCTGCCTGACGAGAACGCCAAGGAAGCAGCTGTCGTTTCCGGCGTCAATGTCTACCCAGTTGCCGACCTACGCAGCGCGGTCGACTTGATTGCTGCATTGCGTTCCGAAAATCCTCCGAAGCCGTTAAAAGTCGATCCAAATGAAATCCTGAGACAAACTGATCATTACAACGTCGACTTTCGTGAAGTGCGCGGGCAACTCTCAGTCAAGCGCGCGCTCGAAGTTGCCAGCGCCGGCTCACACAACATTTTATTGATTGGCCCGCCGGGTTCCGGGAAGACAATGCTGGCCAAGCGACTGCCGACAATCTTGCCGCCGCTGGAATTCGAAGCCGCGTTGGAACTAACAAAAATTCACTCCGTCGCCGGCCTGACGGGCCGGGCGGGATTGGTGACGGCACGTCCATTTCGCTCTCCGCACCACACTATCAGCGACGCAGGATTAATAGGTGGCGGAGCCGTGCCGCGACCAGGAGAAGTCTCGCTGGCGCATCAGGGCGTTTTGTTTCTCGATGAACTCCCTGAATTTGATCGCAGCGTACTGGAAGTCTTACGGCAACCACTGGAAGATCAAAAAGTCACGATCAGTCGCGCCTCAATGTCCTTGACGTTTCCGGCGTCATTCATGCTGGCTGCTGCGATGAATCCGTGTCCCTGTGGTTTCTGGAACGATCCGACGCGCGAATGTCGTTGTTCGCCTTTGCAGATTCAAAGATACGTTGGTCGCATCTCCGGACCGCTGCTTGATCGCATAGACATTCACATTGATGTACCCGCGGTAAAGTTTCGCGACCTAACCGGCGAGACACCACCGGAAACAGATAGCTCAGAAACAATTCGCCAACGCGTGCTAGCCGCCAGAGACAGACAGCGGTCGCGCCTGGAAGAGGAAAAAATATTTTCCAACTCGGCCATGACGCCACGCATGATTCGCCGTTATTGCGCCATCGACACTGAGAGCGAGCAGATGTTGGAACGCGCAATGACTCGGCTTGGCTTGTCAGCGCGGGCCTATGACCGTATCCTGAAAGTCAGTCGCACCATTGCAGATTTAGAGGGTTCCGACGAAATTCGCTCCGCGCATGTAGCGGAAGCGGTTGGTTACCGGTCCCTCGATCGCACTTATTGGACCTGAGTCCGGAATTGCGGAAAAGCGTTGAGGCGGCACGGAATTCAATAACTTTTGGGTTGGGCAAGGCAACGACGCGCTCAAAGCGCTGCATCACACCCGCGTTGAGGACGACCAGAACCTCGCTAGTCCCTGGGGATGGTTGTCGCTTGTTTGAAATAAGCGCAAACGTGATGAGTCGAAGACAGGCGTTACGGAAAGATTTCGTCGCTAGCCCGAAAACGAACACGTGACCGCAGCCGAAACCGAGACGCAACAGGAAACTGATTACACGCTGGCGCAACGATCGGCTCAAGGCGATATGGCTGCTTTTGAGCAGCTCTACCAGCGGCATAATCGCCGGGTTTACTCCCTCTGCCTGAGAATGACCAGCAACGTCTCGGAAGCTGAAGACCTGGCACAAGAAGTCTTCATCCAGCTCTTTAGAAAAATTGGAAGCTTTCGTGGTGAGTCGGCCTTTACCACCTGGCTGCATCGTCTAACCGTCAATCAGGTCTTGATGCACTTCCGCAAGCGCGGCGTCAAGATGGAACAGACAACGGACGACGGTGAAACGCCGATACAGATAGTCAAAGGCACCGAGAATCCTAATGCAATGCCGGTCGTGGATCGCATAGCGCTCGACAAAGCTATTGCCCAATTGCCTCCCGGCTACCGCACGGTTTTTACCCTTCACGATATTGAAGGCCACGAACACGAGGAGATTGCCAGAATGCTGGGCTGCTCAGTTGGGACTTCAAAGTCGCAACTGCACAAGGCGAGAATGAAATTGCGCGGACTCTTGAGGCAACAGAAGCTTAAGGACTAGCTTCCAAGATAACTTGCCGGGTTTTTCCGAACTCGGGACATTCGACAGAGTAAGATTTTTTACGCAGTCTCCCCTTGATTGCTTGGAAACCAATGCCGCTAAAGGCGATTCGCATTAGCGAACGCACGGCAGGTTTAGAGGTTGAAAGACAATGAACTGCGATAAGTGTCAGGACCTGATCAGCGATTTTCTCGAGGGGTCAATAAGTCAGCAAGATCAATCGACGCTCAGTGCGCATTTGGAAGAGTGTTTGAGTTGCGGCGAGGTGCGCGACGACCTGAAATCCATCGTTGGATTTTGTCGCACGCAGCGAGGTCAATATGAGGCGCCGCCAAATGAAAAGGCGTTGTGGCTGCGTATCCGCAATATGATTGAGGCGGGCGCGATCGTAGATACGCGGGCACCCGCCGCATTACGCCGAAGTTTCTGGAACACCTGGACGGCGCGCAGTTGGGAGCTTTCATTTCCACAACTTGCAGCCATGGCTGCAGCGATAGTTTTGATTGTCTCGCTCTCAACCGCAGTTGGTTTGCGCCGCTGGCAAAGTGGTACGGTGGACACAAGGTTTCAGG
>JACCVY010000005.1 GCA_013697915.1 Blastocatellia bacterium
ACAAAGTCAGGCCAAAAAGCCGCCTGACTTTCCCACATTCCCACAGCTTCTACTGCTGGAGACGAAATGAACCGATCGGACACTTCACTTGCTAATAACACCGGACATTTTAATTTGCTAACAACACGTACCACGGAAACGCCTTGAGCCATTCAAATTAGGATCTCACCTCCTCGGGCGTCCCAACTTCCGCGACTAATCGCTCGCGCTCTCGCTTCAGGTTTTCTCGTCGCTTATGCTGGGCGTCTTGATAATCGCTGCCCGACGTGCCCTGTGTTATAGGTAGCGGCGGGAATGGTTTCGTTCCAGTAAGCAAGGCATCAAATCTCCGCAATTCGTCCCTGACCTTTTCGGATTCTCTCCTGCTCCACGTGCCGCTGCGCGTTGGCGAGCTGGACCGATTGATTCTGGAAATACGTTAATTGGGTAACCTCATCCTCAATACGTTTAAGTTCAGCCTCTGCGCTTGCGATCTGCCCCTAGTTATGACATCAAGTGCTCCCGGTACGATTCTGGGAACGATTCTTTATTCGTGAAGGCTCTTAGTGCGGCGGGATTATTCCCTCTCTAATAGCCGCAAATCAGCCTCTTTGTTAGTGTGTTCGGAGTTGCGCGGATAGGTGCGGTAGGGTACAGACTTATATAACATAGGCAACCGGACATGACAGCCAGCACCAAAGACAGAAACCTTCGTGAATCGCAGAGCGCGCTGCAAAACCTTGGCGAACTCTTAAGACAGCGCGTGGCAGCGTCGCCGGAAAAAGTTTTCCTTTGTTCCGAAAGTGACGGGCGGCGTTTTAGCTACGAGCAATTCGAGCAGACAGTTAATCGCGTTTCCCGGCTGCTGCAGTCGCACGGTGTCGGTAAAGGTGACGTGGTGGGTCTCTTATTACCCAACGGGGCGGAATACATTATTGCCTATTATGCTTGTTGGACAATCGGCGCGCTGGCCGGGCCTGTTAATAAGCTTTTGAAGGAAGAAGAGATCTCATTTGTTCTAAACAACTCAGAAGCGAAAACGATTCTGATTCATTCAGAGTTTCAGCCGCGGCTCGACAACATCCGCAAAGACCTGCCACATCTCAACTCCGTGATCGTTTTTGACGACGAAGCGCACGCGACCCAGGATTTTGCGAATTCGATCTCAACAAGCTCAAGTTTGCCCGACATCCATCCTGATGACGAGGCAATCATCATCTACACTTCCGGAACCACCGGAAAGCCGAAGGGTTGTTTGTTGACGCATGGCAATCTGATTGCCAACGCGCGGCAGATAAGCAAATGGTTGCACTTCACAAAAGACGATCGCCTGTTAAGTATCATGCCGCTGTTTCACATGAACGCGGTTTCAGTAACAACCATGTCTGCGCTTTATGCAGGCGGCTCGACAGTAATTAGTCCCAGGTTTTCAGCTTCGCGTTTTTGGCAAATCATTTCCGACTACGAAATCACATCGTTCGGTTCGGTAGCCACGATGCTTTCAATGCTGCTCAGCACATATCCGGACGGTGTTCCAACTGGACTGAAAACTGATCAGCTTCGTTTTGCAATGTGTGGCTCGGCGCCGGTGCCGGCGGAAGTGATGCAGCGTTTCGAAGAGACGTTTAACTGCCTGGTCATCGAGGGCTATGGCCTTTCCGAATCCACTTGCCGCTCGACTTTTAATCCGCCAGACAAAAGGCGGCGGGCGGGTTCCTGTGGCATCCCGATCGGAAATGAAATGCGTGTGGTTGACGAGGAAGACAACGAAGTGCTCGATGGCGAACTCGGCGAAATCGTTATGCGCGGAGAGAATATTCTGAAAGGCTACTACCGAAACCAGGAAGCCACCGCCGCAGCGTTTCGCAACGGCTGGTTTCATACTGGCGACGTCGGCTATCGCGATGGGGAGGGTTTTTTCTACATCGTCGATCGCAAAAGCGACATGATCATTCGTGGCGGCGAAAATATTTACCCGCGCGAAATCGACGAGGTTCTTTACCAACATCCAGCCGTGGCGGCCGCGGCAACGATTGGAGTGCCGGACCAACTTTACGGAGAAGATGTCGCAGCGTTCGTGGTGCTTAAGGAAGGGAAGGCGGCTAGAGAAGAAGAGTTAATCGCATACTGTCGCGAACGTTTGGCCGACTACAAAAGCCCAAAGACGATTCGGATCGTGGAGAGTATTCCCAAGGGGCCAACCGGAAAACTTCTCAAACGCGAACTGGCGAAACAGTTTCAGACGTCAAAATGATCTAGGCTTGAGTCAGTCGCATGGGAGGGTTCTGCCGCGAGTGTCGCAACCGATCCTTCAGCCAGCCGCCCAACAGCCAAAGCGCGCAGAAAGAAACCATCGCCAACGAAAACCACTTCCCATAGATTCCATCGGGTGAAAACTTTTCGGTGGCCGCGTGCAGCACTTCGCTGTTTGGCAATACGCCCGCTTCCGAAAACTCGTGGAGAGAATAGATGCCGACCTGGACCATGAAGAGCAACAGAAAGATTCCGGTGACCTGGAAGAATCTGCGAACGTTAATCAGATGAGCAAACCGTGTCCAACCCCAGGCAAACAGACCGGCGGCACAGAGACCTAACAGCGCGCCGGTGAGCAGTTGTTCGCGAACCTGCATCAACATCAACGCTGTTTCCATTCCCTCACGCGTAATCATCAGAAAGGTAAAAAGAAACACGCCACCCAACGCCGCTAGTTGCGAAGTGCGCGATGACATCTGGCCCAACCGGTGATTCATGCGCTCTCGCAGCTTTGGCCCTGTACGCCACATGTGAATTACAAGTGTGCCAACCATCACGATTGCAACTACTCCGAGAACCCCTTCTCGCAGCGATTCGTTTCCGAGAAACTGGCCGATGTAGGCTCCCGCACTCGCGCCGAACAGGCGTTCCAGCCGGGACTCATCAACGCCGGCAGAGAGCAGATAACCAAGGCCGGCGCTGGCGCATAGTCCGGCTGCAATTGCGACGTACACGGCAGAGCTGAGCCATTTTGTTCCTGACTTTTTTACGTAAGAGAGGATGACTGCGACCAGCAGAAAGGATTCAAAGCCTTCGCGCAATACGATAATGAAAGAGTTGAGCATTATTATGAATTAGCTTTCCGAGAAATTCTGGCGGGCACCGATGATGCGGGGGAATCAACTGGAAACCAGCCGACCGCAGTATAAGCTAATTGAAAACAGTTTTCAATTTCAAAATTGAAATGGCATGGCACGGCAAACAGCGGAAAAGCCCGCGTTTTACTGCCTGGTGACTGGGACGATAGCCAAATCGGCGCGAATTGGGCCTAGTTGAGTTACTGCCGTTAAGCGCAACGGCAAGCGGCGCGAGTCGTCACTAATCCAGGCGCGTAATTGGTATTTGTCACTTTCCGCATCGTCGGTAGTTAGTGAAATCTGAATCGCCGGGATGGTCTGCGAACCCAACTGGATATTTTCTTTTCGCAGCGCGCTGATGAAAAGCGTTTTCGGTTTGTTGTTAACGAGGATGGAAATTGCACTGCGCCGCGGCGGCGCCAGACTAAATGTGCGCAGGGCATAGAAGAATGACAAGTAGTCATGAGTACCGACTGGAATCTCAATACGATCGCCTTTTTCTGAAGTTGCGGTGCCGTAGTCCTGATTGATTGCGAGTTTGCTTGTGAAGTGGCGCCGCCCTTCGTTCAGACTAAATTCCGTATGAAAGGGAAGTAGCGTTTTGGGGTCTACATAAGAGGTGACGACATCATTTGCGACGAACAGGCTTTGAAGTGCATTGCTGGTCTGGGCGCTCAACGTCAACAACAAACCATCATGATCGAAGTATTTTGAATGCGCGCGCACTTGAAAGTTTGCGGTAGCAGCGGGCAAAGCGATGTTGGGCAGAAAGACCTGATAGTTTAATTGTTCGCCAACCTTGAATGGCAGTTCGCCCAACGAGCCGACATTGTCGGCCGCCGAATCATTACTGCCGGACTGGGGCGTGCCATTTCCTCTTGGCGGAGTAATCACAAGCTGCGGTTGCGTAAGGGGTGTGATGGCCAAAGGCGTTGGACCAGGCGTTGGCGGCACTGGCGGCGTCGCGATAAATTCCGATCCTGCTAATTCAGCGCGAATCTCTCCCGCCGGATGACGCGCGGTTACCAAAACGGGCACATGTCTTTGATCGTCGCTGAAGTAGATCTTGACGCCATATCCAGTGAGTTGCGAGTTGCCTCGGAAACGCACACGGCAAACAATCGTATTGAAAGTACCCACATTTGTCTTGATTGCTTCGTTTCCGGTGACGCCGACTTCAATGACGTAAGAATCGTTTCCATCGCGCACTGTCATGAAGTAGGTCGAGCCCGGGCTGAGCGGTAAAGCTCGGACGCGGTAAATCACCGATAGAAAGTCGTAGGTGCCCGGAGATTCACCAGTTCGTTTTGCCGGCAGGGCAGCGACGCCGGCGGGCTGGTTAAAATCGGCGGAAGTATCAGATGTGCGCGAAGCAGCCCGCAGGATTTGCTGTCCGCGAAAGGGCACGCCGCTCGCAGGATCAACGTAGGTGATGTAGTCGTTGTTGACCGCGAACAGCGCGGCGTTGACCATTCCAGTAGTTTCGATGTGTCCTTTTAGTTGAATTGCGTCGCGGCCAAAAAAATTTCCGTGACCGGCGACCAAAAGCTCGATATGGGCCGCGCTGATGAAGTTTGAAAAAGAGACGTTATAGGTGAGGCGTTCGCCTACGCGATACGGAGCAGGAGAAAGAGGCTGAGAGGCCTGGCCGCTTACGACTTGGCTGCCGAACGAGACAGCGAGCGCTGCCAGCAGAACGAACGAACTAAAAACAACTAGCGGTTTCAACCTTTGGTTCACTCCTTGAATCATAATTCAAAACTCGGCGAGAGCAAATGCCGCAAACCTCGCGTAACTTAAACGCGGCCGCAAGTCCGCAGTTCCTCGGATTCAGCGGTTGCTGCCGGCAGCGTTGCTTTGCATCTCATCAACGATGAGTTGTGCAGCCCGAGCCGGATCAGGTGCAGCCACGATTGGGCGCCCCACTACCAGATAATCTGCCCCGGCTGCGATTGCCTCGCGCGGTGACATAACGCGCGCCTGGTCGTCTTTGCCGGCGCCCGCAGGCCGTACGCCCGGAGTGACTACAATGAATCCTGGTTTCGCTACCGCGGCACGGACCAGCGACACTTCGCGCGCGGAAGCAACCACACCATCCAGGCCGCTGTCAGCCGTGAGCTTTGCCAGACGAGCGACCATTTCATCGACTTTCTCGCGCACGCCAATCTCTTTCAGGGTAGCGTCATCACTGCTGGTTAACACGGTCACACCCAGAATTACCGGACGCGCGAGTCCTTCGCCGACAGCACATTCAGCCACCGCTTCAGCCGTGCGACGCATCATTGCGCGGCCGCCACCGGCATGAACATTGAACATCGAAACGCCGAGACGCGTGGCTTCCACGCCGGCGGCGGCAACAGTGTTTGGGATATCGTGAAACTTCAAATCAAGAAAAATCTTTTCGCCGGCCTTTATGATCTCTTTCACGAAGTCGGGACCAGCAGCCGTAAACAGTTGCGACCCGATCTTAAACATGCCTGCGATACCGTGCAGCGAACTGATAAGCCGGCGCGCCCCATCCGCAGTTTCGAGATCGAGCGCAACGATTAATTTGTTTTGCACAACACGCATTCGGTTTCACTTTAACTTCGCGAATACTTAATCGGCATAGTCCACTGCGCGGCATCCTACTGCTTCGTCGAATGAAACGAAGCCTTCGCGCGAGATAATGCACCGCAGTCCTTCGTTAATGTCCTTCGCAATCGAGGGGCCTTCATAGATGAAACCGGTATACACCTGAATCAGGCTGGCGCCCGCCGCAATCAACTCCCAGGCATCGTTCGCATTAAATATCCCACCCACGCCGATGATAGGCAGCGTACCACGGGTCAGATTAAAGACGGCGGCAATCGCTTTCGCGGCCCGCGGTCGCAACGGTGCGCCGCTAAGACCGCCTTCTCCGAATGCCGCTACTTTGTTGGCATTTGTTCGCAGTCCCGTGCGTTTAGTTGTCGTGTTGGTCGCAATTAATCCGGCGACCTGGTGCCGTTGCGCAACTTCAACCAGCTGTTCCAATTCGTCTTTTTCCAGGTCTGGAGAAAGCTTTACCAATAACGGCAGCAACGCGGAACGGCCGGTTTTCGTTGCTAGTTTGTCATTGCGCGCTTGCAGCGCTTGCAACAAAGCTTCCAACTGACCGGGCTGTTGCAGCTCCCGCAAGCGGGCCGTGTTTGGCGAACTGACGTTCACGGCGATGTAGTCGGCGATGGGATAGACAAGCTCAAAGCTCTTCAAGTAATCATCAACTGCGTTTTCGAGATCGACCACCGTACTCTTGCCGATGCTGACGCCAAGAATGCAATCGGGCTTATGCTGTGAAACTCGTTTGACAAAGTCGGCCGCGCCCTGGTTGTTGAAACCAGCGCGGTTGATGAGAGCTTTGTCCAACGGCAAGCGGAACAAACGCGGTCGTTTGTTGCCGGGTTGCGGATGATAAGTCACCGTTCCTGCTTCAATGAAACCAAAGCCCAGCGTCGCGAGGTTTGAGAGTGCAACACCATCCTTATCAAAACCGGCCGCGAGGCCAACCGGGTTGTCGAACGTCAAGCCAAACCGGCGCAACTTGCCGAATGGACTTCGGCGGTAGCGATCACCGATTAACTGTTTGGTTAGTGTCGAACTAAAAGATAGGGAAGTGAGCGCCAGTTCGTGGGCTGTCTCGGCGGGCAGGCGAAAAAGTATCGGTCGCAGCAATGAGCGGTAGATCATTAAGACTTTTCGGCGCTTGATTTCGCGGTGGAGACTAGCAGAGCCAGCGGACCGTGACAAGACGGAGACAGTAGGCAGTAGGCAGAAAGCGGGGGGCAGAAGGCAGTAGGCACAGCAGAGCGCAACGACAAAGCACAAAGCACGAAGTACAAAGCACAGCTCAATCCATCTCCTGACATTCTTGCTTTCTGGTTAGCTTGTCACTGCAACTGGGTTCTTGCTAGTATCCCGCGCAATGGATTTTCTGGAAAAAGCGCGCATCATGGATAGTCCGCGAATCAATCGCGCGCTTGCCCGACTTGCCTCCGAAATAGTTGAAGAAAACCACGGCGCCGGCGATCTTTATCTGGTTGGCATTCGACGCCGAGGTGTGCCGCTCGCCGAACGCATGGCCGACAAGATTGCAGACCTGGAAGGCGATCGTCCGCCTGTCGGCGTGCTCGACATCACGCTCTACCGCGACGATCTCTCTACGGTTGGCGCCAAGCCGATAGTTAATCGCACTGAACTTCCGGGTGACATCGAAAGCCGTAACATCGTCTTGATCGACGACGTGCTTTACACCGGCCGCACGATTCGCGCGGCGCTGGACCAGTTGATCGACTATGGCCGGCCGCGGCGCGTACAATTGGCTGTGCTCATCGATCGCGGCAAGGAGCATCGCGAACTGCCAATTCAGGCTGACTATATTGGCAAACTGGTCCCGACAAAGAAGAGCGAGATCATTAAGGTGATGCTCCAGGAATTTGATGAAGAAGAAGGCGTGGTGATCGTCGAGCGACCGGCGACGGAAACTACTTGAAGCAACAAGCGGCCAGCGATGGCCGCTTTTTTGTATCTTTTTGAATCGTCAGTTGTCCGTTGTCAGTAGTCCGTGGTTTCTAGTTTTGCCATCCTTAGGTAATTCGGATAGATGCTTTCTGAGGAGGCAAAAAATGGAAAGGGTGGATTCAACTTGAAGTGCAACTTTGAAAACTAGTGGTTGAAGGGCAAGCTGGGATAGCGTAAGCGTGCTTTATCAACGACCAAGTCAAAGAAGCACACAAATGAGCTACACACAGCTTACCCGGGGACAAAGATACCAGATAAACATCTTGATGAAAGCCGGACATAACCAAACTGAGATCGCCTTGTTGGTTGGTTGCCACAAAAGCACGATCTCACGTGAACTGCGCCGCAACCGCGGCCTGAAGGGCTATCGTCACCATCAGGCAGATGAACTAGCCTACGACCGGCAGTGCGAAGCCTATCGTTCGCGTATCGCCTGGCAGACTTGGCAACAGGTCGAGCGGCTCTTGCGCCAGGATTGGAGTCCGGAGCAAATCGCCGGGCGACTGAAGCTGGAGAAACAACCCAGCGTCAGTCATGAATGGATCTATCTTTACGTCTATGCGGACAAGCGGCGCGGTGGCGCGCTGCATCGGCATTTACGCAGCCAAAAGAAGCAGCGCAAGCGTTATAGCGGGTATATCCGCCGGGGCCAGATACCCAATCGCACCAGCATTGATAAGCGTCCCCAGATCGTAGCTAGCAAAGGCCGGTTCGGCGACTGGGAGGCCGATACTATCGTCGGTGCCCGCCATCAAGGTGGCATTCTCAGCGTCGTTGAGCGCAAATCGAAGCTGACCCGACTGCGCAAGCTGGCCACCAAAGCAGCAGCAGAAATGCGGCAGACAAGTGTAAAACTATTAGGGCCACTCGCCGCTCGGGTCCATACCATCACGGTAGACAACGGCAAAGAGTTTTGTGAACACGAACAGATCGCCGCGCAGCTGCAAACGCGCATCTACTTCGCCCATCCTTATGCCAGCTGGGAACGAGGCTTAAACGAAAACACCAACGCCCTCGTGCGGCAGTACTTTCCCAAGAAATATGAATTCGCCAGGATCACAAACCAAAACTTGCAACAGGTGGAAGACCTGCTCAATAACCGCCCTCGCAAGACGCTTGGTTATCGGACCCCTAACGAAGTATTTTTCAAACAACGATCTGTTGCACTTCCAAGTTGAATCCGCGAAGGACAAACTTCGAGAAGCTCCGCGTTTATCGATTGTCAGAAGAATTGGCGGACGAGTTGTGGAAGGTGGTAATGCATTGGGATTACTTTGCACGGGATACCGTCGGCAAACAACTGGTACGAGCAGGTGATAGTATTGGTGCAAACATAGCTGAGGGAGCGGGGCGAGGAAGATTCCTGGACAACCGGAGGTTTGTACGCATCGCCCGAGGTTCGCTAAACGAAGTTAAGCACCGGTTGCGACGGGCTCATAACCGAAGCCTCTTAACCCCGTCGCAGACTGGTACACTCAAGCCCATAATTGAAGAGTTAGCTCCGACGCTCAATGCTTACCTTAACTCGATCGGAGTGAAGAATTAAGGAATGGAGAGGTTGCGCAACTGACAACGGACCACTGGCAACTGACAACCGACCATGGTATTTAATCGCAAACACTTGTTAGGCATCCGCGAACTCGAAGCGAGCGAGATAACCCATCTGCTCGATACCGCCGAATCGTTTCGCGATGTCTCAAAGCGGGAAGTGAAAAAGGTTCCCGCGTTGCGCGGGCGTACCGTCATCAACCTCTTTTTCGAATCCTCGACACGAACGCGGACCTCATTTGAAATTGCAGCCAAGCGGCTTTCCGCCGACGCCATCAACATCAGTGTTTCAACTTCGAGCGTTAGCAAGGGCGAGACGCTACTCGACACGGCGCGCAACCTGGAAGCGATGGCGCCCGACTGCATTGTGGTGCGCCATGCGATGTCGGGCGCGCCGCACCATCTGGCAAGAATGGGCAAGGCGCCGATTGTGAATGCCGGTGACGGCTCGCATGAACATCCCACCCAGGCCTTGTTGGATGCGTTAACGATTCGCGAACACAAAGGGCGCATTGAAGGCTTGAAAGTTGCGATTATCGGCGATGCGCTGCATTCGCGTGTGGCGCGGTCGAATGTTCACCTGCTCACCAAACTAAACGCTTCAGTCAGTATCGCCGGTCCCGGCACGCTGGTGCCGGACGAGTTTGCCGGGCTGGTGGACAATGGGTTGCGTGTGGAACGCCGCATTGAGGACGCCATTGAAGGTGCCGACGTCGTGATGATACTGCGTATACAACGTGAACGGCAGCAGGAAGCTTTTTTTCCTTCGATGCGCGAATACGCAGTTCACTATGGCTTGCATTTGGACCATCTGAAACGCGCCGCGCCGGACGCGATTGTCATGCACCCCGGACCGATGAACCGTGGCATCGAGGTATCCTCGGAAATTGCCGACAGCAGCCGCTCGCTGATTCTCGATCAGGTAACTAACGGCGTGGCAGTGCGCATGGCCGTGCTCTATTTGGTCGCGGGCGGAGCGCACAACGATGGGGAAGAGAAGGGTCACTGAGTAAATCAAACTGTTAGTTTGAGGTCGTGCGCCACGACCAACTTGCATGCGAAGCTGAGGTCGCACGCAAACAAACAGGTTTTGCTACGTAGGAATTCGCAAAACTAAGAATTTGCTTTACGCACGACCGCAAACTAACAGTTTGCTTTACGGAAAAAAATGAAGGTCTTAATCGCAAACGGCTATGTGATCGATCCGGCGCAGGGGATTAATGCCGGCCGAAATTTGCTGATTGAAGATGGCCACGTTATTGGCCTGCTGGAACGAGGCGAACAACATCCTGAGGGCGCGGAGGTTCTCGATGCAACCGGTCTAATCGTAGCTCCTGGTTTCATCGACATGCACACTCACCTGCGCGAGCCCGGCGCGGAGTACAAAGAAACTATTGCCACAGGTGTTGCTGCTGCAGTGGCCGGTGGTTGGACCAGCGTTTGCTCGATGCCAAATACCGATCCGGTAAACGACAGCGCTGCGGTAACCAGATTTGTTATCGAGCAGGCGCAACACGCGCAACTTGCAAACGTCTTTCCGGTTGGCGCGCTCACCAAAGGTTCGCAGGGAAAAGAGCTGGCCGAGATGGGCGAGATGAGAAGCGCTGGCATCGTCGCGGTTTCAGACGACGGCCGGCCGGTAGCGAGTGCCGGCATGATGCGCCGGGCGATGGAGTATGCGCGCGGTTTTGATCTGCCGGTGATCGATCATTGTCAGGATCCAACACTGACCGCAGGTGGCGTTATGCACGAAGGGCACTGGTCGTTGCTGCTTGGACTAAAGGGCATGCCGGCGGCGGCCGAAGACGTTCACGTTATTCGCGATTGCGTGCTGTCCCAATTGACAGACGCTGCGGTTCACATTGCCCACGTTTCGACACGCGCGTCGCTCGAGGCGGTCCGCCGCGCAAAAGATGCAGGTTTACACGTGACTTGCGAAGTTGCACCGCATCACTGGTCGCTGATGGATGAAGCGGTCGCCGAATTTGATACGAATATGAAGATGAGCCCGCCGCTGCGCAGTCGTAACCATGTTGAGGCGTTGCGGGCAGGGTTGCAGGACGGAACGATCGACGCAATAGCGACCGATCATGCGCCGCATCACGCCGACGAGAAGGCGCTGGAGTTTGATGAAGCGCCGTTTGGAATCACTGGATTGGAAACAGCCATTGGGCTGGCATTCGATCTGGTGCAGCAAGGCGTCATAGATCTGGAGCGGCTGGTCACATTGTGCTCGACAAACCCGGCGCGAATTTTTGGACTACAGGATCGCGGCAAACTGACGGCAGGCGCGCACGCGGATATCACGATTCTCGATCCCACCTGCGAATGGATCTTTGACGTGAGCGCGTCAAAATCCAAGAGTCGTAACACTCCATTTAATGGGCGCAAAATGGCCGGCGCCGCGGTTGCAACCATCGTCGGTGGCCGCGTGGTCTACCTCAATCCGAATTACACTCGGATCACTGAGACGAAGCAGCGCCCCGCGTCGGCCAAGTAGCGCCTTTGAATTAAGACCAGATGAATAGATTTTCCATTCATCATTTTTCATTTCTCATTTTTCATTTCGGAGTTCAATCCGGAAGTACGGATGAAGTTTGGAATGAAGTCAGTGCCACCACGCAGTAGCGGGTGGGTTGATACGCTAGCACCCAAGCCTTCGCGTTGGTATTGAGCTCAATGCCACCCAGCTTGAATAATGACGTGGGTCGCGATCTTGACGCCGCCGTATCGACCCACCCGCTACCGCGTGGTGGTACTGACCTCATCGGGACCGCTTCATGAGTGACTTTCCCGGCTTGAGATAGCAAACAACGAAAATGAAAAATGGGAAGTGGCAAATGAGAAATGGAAAATCTGTTTTTCGCTTTCTACTCACCTAGCTTGATCGTCAATAACAGCGAAAACAGAAAACCCGCCGCGCTCTCCCCTTCGCGACGGGTTTTCGTTTTGGCCGTCTACTTACGTTATTACCGGGACGACCGATTTGTTGGAAGCCCGCCCGCGCTCTCCCCTTCGCTGGCGGGCTCCTTCAACATCGACGACCACAAGGGCCGCCGATTCTGTAACGCAAACTTTTTGTTTGCGACTTGAAAAACTAACGCACGTTCGCAGCCGGTAGCGACAGGGTCTGGTTCAGCACTACGCCAAACTCAGTTCCGGACTTAACCACTGCTTCATTTCCTTTTGAGAAGACAGCGCCCGCCGTACCCAAACCACCGCCGACGATGGCGCCAATGCCCGCGCCCTTACCGCCGCCGGCAATCGCGCCAATAAGAGCGCCGGCCGCCGCGCCACCACCGATGAACACAACGTTGCGCTTCATCGCCGAACGTCCCGACACCTCACCTTCGTTGTCCGCCGTAACGTTATTTGCCGTGACATCCGTCAGGTCACCGTTGATTGCACGCGCAATTCCGGTCGGCAGCCGCAGGGAAACAAAATGAACGCCGATCGTTCCTGCTCTGCTCTTGCGCGATGCGCGGGTAACAGTCACTACTCGACCGATGATCTCGCTGCCCGCGGGAATCACTTCAATGCCCCCGGCGTAAACTGGAACCACCGTCGTCGTCGTGAACTGATCGCCAACTCGCGCAGTCTCGGAAGTTATTGTTTGGTTCATGCGCACGCGTATCACCTGACCAGTATTGACGTTGTAATAAGCTATCTGCGGAGCCGGCGCAGTGGTGCGCACAACAGTGCGCGTGTGGCGGCGCAAGCGCGGCCGCCGTTTGGTTTGGGCCATAGCCGGCACAACGGTCGACGCAATCAGCGCCACCAAAATTAAAAGGCTGGTGAAATTCCTGGAAACTCGATTAGTCAAATTCGCTTTCATTATGAATCCTTCCACTAGTTCGCATCCGTCAGTACCAAGCTTCAGCGCGCCGTCTAGATCCATTGTCGGAGTGTTACGACGCGCTGCGGAGTTACTTGAGCAATGACCGTGCCATCTGGTCTCTGCCGACGATGGACGCTCGAACCCCAACTATTTGTAGGTTTAGATAAGGCGCTTTGTTCCAGGCGAAAACTGATTGAGAATAGATAGACGATGTGCGATGCGCGCGCGCCGTTGTGCACTATTTGGAATAGATTAAAAGTAATGCGAACCGCTTACATGTTGAGCGCATCCGGGGGTTGCGGACGAAGGCCTGTCGCCGCATAAACTGAGGAAAGGGAAGGTACTCTAATGAAAATGATCATCCGTACGCTGTGCAGCGCCATCGCAATTCTCGTTCTTACGCTAACAACTTACAACGCCGTTCAGGCGCAGAAGCGGATTGAAGATCGCTTCGCAAATGTCAACGGGGTCAGGCTTCACTATTTGTTCGCCGGCAAGGGCGATCCGGTGATCCTAATGCACGGTTACGCAGAAACCAATCACATGTGGCGGCCGCTGATACCGGAACTTGCGAAGACGCATACGGTGATCGCGCCGGACCTGCGCGGCTTTGGTCAGTCTGCAAAACCGAGTGGCGGTTACACAAAGAAGGCAATGGCGCAGGACATTCACGCTCTCGCGGTGTCGCTCGGATATCGGCGCGCGACGATCGTCGGTCACGACATCGGCTTGATGGTTGCTTACGCTTACGCCGCGCAGTATCCGAACGAAGTCGAACGCATTGTCTTGATGGATGCTTTTCTTCCGGGAGTTGGCGATTGGAGAAGCGTCCGGCTCTTAAGAGACCTGTGGCACTTTCACTTTTATGGCGAGACCCCACTGAAGCTGGTGATGGGAAGAGAACGTATTTACCTTGAACACTTCTGGAATGATTTCGCTGCCGATCCAAAGCATTCGCTTTCTGAAGCAGACCGCAGCTTCTACGCCGCGAGCTACGCGCAACCCGGCGCCATGCGTGCCGGCTTCGAGGTGTTTCATGCCTTTGAGCAAGATGCGAAAGACTTCGCGGAATTCGCGCAAACCAAACTCACCATGCCCATGCTGGTGCTTACAGGCGAGAAGGCATCAGGCAATGCTTTGATTGAACAAGCGCGCCTCGTCGACACTGATGTCCATGGCGTCGTCATGAAAGGATCAGGACACTGGCTGATGGAAGAAGCGCCACGCCAGGTTATTCCGCAGCTCGTTGCGTTCATTAACAACCCCCGCTGACCGCCATCACGGCATGTTTAGATCCATGCGCAATCTTCGTCCGCGACGATACTTGGCCCTTTAGTTGCTTTTGGCTTTTTGAATTTTCGCAGAAATGGGAGCTTAAGCTGAGCTATGAATAGTAAAAAGACTGCAATCTCCAAATCTCATGGGCTAGGCACGCCAGGCTTAAAGGGTGGATCTGTCGGCCAGCTTACTCAGCGAAATGTTGAGGCCGTTCTCAAGCTGGAGGAGGCCGCGAAAGATCAACGCACGAGATCAGAACTGGTTGCCGAAGAAATCGCGAACTTCTGCGGCAGCATAAGATTTGTTTGGGTTCACGTTATCTGGTTCAGTGGCTGGGTTTTCATTAACCTCGTACCGGGAATAAAACACATCGATCCTTTTCCCTTTACTTTCCTAACGCTGGTCGTTTCACTTGAGGCGATCTTCCTTTCTACCTTTATTCTGATCAGCCAGAATCACGACACCCAAATTAGTGAACGTCGAAATCATCTTGACCTGCAGATTAACCTGCTCAGCGAACAGGAAAATACGAAGATGATCCAAATGCTACAGGCGATCGCGGACAAAGTCGGCGTCGACCTGAGCCATGACTCTGACCTGGAACAACTGCGCCAGGAAACGCAACCGGAGAAGCTGGCAGAGCAAATCGAGCGACGTGAGGATAAGTAATCTTGGAATACATTATCTCAATCTTGCCCTGCTGGCTGTTCTTATCTATTCACGATTTCCGGCATTTAAGGCAACGGAACGCGATGAGCGTGTCAAGCTAGGGTTTCGTGATCTTGAGGCCAGTTACGATGGCGTCGGTGTTGTGTGCGAAGCGGATGCCGTACACGCCGTCAGTTGACTTGAGTTTACCTGAAGTGACGAGAGCGGACTTGTCATAGCTGGCGACGACTTTGTTGTTGATGGCGCACTCAATCTTGTCACGTCTCACCGACATCGCAATCTCCTGGGTTACCGGTTGGCCCACGCCGGCCGCCTTGTTCACCGCCGGATCCGCAGCGCCACGCGGTCCATTCATTTGAAATGGCGCGGGTCCGAAACCGCGCACGATGAAGTTGCCGTTTCCATAAGCCGCACAGTACAGGTAACTCTGCTTGTCCGTTCCCAAATCATTACCTGCAATTACTATCCCGTAAGGATGTGGATGGCTGTTGATGCTCATGTACTTAAATTCCTTGAAGGTCGCTCGTACGGTGTAGTCTCCGGACGCTTTGTTTTTCGGATTCCAATACGTCACTGCCGGACCGGTGGTGACGTGCAAGGCTTTGCCCTCTTTGACTAGCTTCGCGCTATTGAGGGTCATCCCGGCTGCTTGTTCTTTGGCGTCGATCTTTCCAGTCCAGCCCTTAACCGAAACTCCCCCACCGGCGACTGCGAGGGAGCCTTCCATCTGACCAGCGGTCTGACCGGCCGGTTGTCCACCCGGCTGACCACTTTGCGAGAAGCTCGCGGTTGCTACGAATATGAGAGCAAGAAGCGCAAGCGGGAAAAGGAAAGTGCGTCGCATGTTTTAGGGTTCCTCCTGAGTGATGTTTTCTGATGGGGGGATGATAGCTCTCATGGTCGATAGTGCGCCATCAAACTCAACGTGCCAACTGATGGGGTCAGTGCTAACCCGTGGTAGCGGGTGGGTCGCCGTGTATGAGTCAAGTATGTTATCGCGCTCGAAAGGCTAAACTAAAGTCAGCAGTTCGCGACGGGACACAAATCCACAAATGTCGTTGAAATAGCCCGTGCATGAGGAGTAGATAAAGGCTCGCTCAGAAGCCCTTTCCCGCAGGTGAAGGAGGATCCGATGAAAAAAACTATCAGCCTCCTATTTGGAACAGGAATGACATTGCTGATCCTTTGGGCTACGGTCTTTGGCGTGCGTACATTGAAGCCGAAGAATGTGCCCGACGACTCGAAGTACAGAGTTTTTTGTGCCAATAACAAGCTGGAGGTAGAGCAACGCACTCTCAAACAGGAAAAGAATGCACGCGGCTCGAACGTCTGTCAGTTAGCTGAATTCGACTATCTCTCGGATGCCGATAAGTACGCGGAGAATCACGGCGGCAAAGGCTCAGACTGCAAATGCGATTAGCGAGTCGGTTCCCAAGGAACAACTGTGGCGTCGCCCGGCGAACTAGATATATCTGCCAGTTCAGAACTCAGTCAGGCTCTCGTAAAACGTGCCATGGATTTCTCGCTGGTGCGAGGCGGAGTCTCACGGCCATTTTCACCAAGTCGGCGGAATATGCGCCGCGTAGGCTTGGGGCGCCGCCGATGTCCTTCCAGTTCGTGCTTCAACATCATGGGTGATTCGTGTGTAATGAAACTGACGCAAACGCAGCCGCCTTCTACTGAAAAATGTTGATTTAGTTGATCGAATTAGGGCACGTCAGGCCAATTGCCGGGCGGCTTCTTGTTAGCGCAGGCTGACTCGGGCGTTTTTTTGCAGCGGGCGCGTTCGACACACGCGGCCCATGCCGCGTACTGAAGATCTGGGTTTTTCGGATTCATCTCCAGCCGACTATCCGCCTCCAACGTACTGGGGCACGGTTTGTCGCTTGGCGGGGTAGGAGGAGGCTTTGGAACCGGCGATTGCCCGGTGACGTTCACCTTGATCTCGGTCATCGCCGTAATTTTCGTGTGTTCACCGCCGCCCGAGAATGAGCGCTGCACTTCCCCGGTCGTAAACGAGAACGAGTCACCGACTGCGAGCTCCTTTAGCGGCGAGAGCAGCGGGCCGCCGCGGGGGTCTCGGCGCTCGGCGATCACATAGATATCTCCGTAAGAGCGTCTGATCGTGAGGCCACGCACCACGGCGAGTATGAGGTCGTCGTCCCAAGTGGGCCAGGAATCTATCAACTTAATACAGCCGTCGGGATCTTTTGTCATATTCTCTATGGTGGTACTGAGATCCCCGGCAGAGTGATCGAGTCCTGAGTGAAAGCCGAACTCGCCGTTGTCGGTGAGGACGTTGCGTGAGCCCCTCAAAAGAAGATAGCTCTCAAGCTTCGAAAGCAGAATCGTTTTGCGGCAGGCCCCCACCCCTCGCCTGGTCTCCTCGTATGTGTACTTTACGTCCGTCGCGCCGCCATGGATATCGTGGGCGTCGGGTACTCCGCTTTCGACGACGAACCAGTCGGCGCCTGGCTTCCCCAGTTTATGGAGCACGACGTTCTTGAAAGTCGTGGTCCATTCGACCGTGACTCTCGTCGTCCCGTTCCAATCAGGGTTGGGACTTCCCGTCTCCGTCTTCACAGACCGCTCGTGTCCGATCACCTCGACGTCGTAGTGAAAGACCGCGGCTCCCGGTCCCGGCGTTTCCGTTTCCGGCCCCGGCTTTTCCGGAGCCGGGATTTCCCGACCCGGCCGGCTCGCGGCGCCGCCGGGCGGCAGCGCGAGATGGATCCATGCCACCTGCGCCCGGTCATAGGAACGCTTTTCGGTCACCACTTTGCTGGCACTGATACTTACCAAGCGCCCCGACTCGACCGCGCCCCCACGTGCGTGCACCTCATCGGTAGCGGGATTCTTTACCGGCGGCGGCAACCCGACCACCGCAGAGATTCCGATCCAGACAATCTGGTCGCGCGGAATGCTCTGGCCGTTGATGACGGCACTGGTGCCGTCAAACGACCCAAGGTGTCCGAGCACGCGATGGCCGTCGCGCTTGATAACTCGGTCCGATGCGCTCGGCTGCCCGAGCACCCCAAAGCCGAACAAACTCGCAACACAAATCGCGATGGCGATAAAAACTATTCTTGAGCGCACGGTTCAATCACCTCCATCAAAAATGGTCTCAAAAAGATAGGCGTGATGAGCAACAAGTAAAGCATGCAGCCGAGCAGCAGCGGGTCAGAGATTTGACGCCTTCACGGCTAACCACTCCATAAAGCACGGGAGATTCCACTCCCGCCCCTCTATGAATGCCAGATTCCGTGACCTTTCTGCTTAATATCTTTTCCTGAGGTTAAATTGACAATACCCATTCCACCGCTTACTTGCCCGCGCTCCAGCCTCCGTCGATCAGGAGGGCACTGCCCGTCACGAACGCCGCCTCATCGCTCGCGAGGTAGAGAACCGCTGCCGCGATCTCTTCCGGCGTCCCCATGCGGCCGAGCGCCTGCGTCGCAGCCATCTCTCGGTACGCCGCTTCCTGGTCGGGATATTCCAGCAGCCGTTCTTTAACAAACGGGGTCTCGACCCGACCAGGGCACACGCAGTTGACGCGGATTCCATCCTTCGCGTGGTCCAGGGCCATTGACTTCGTGAGGCCCACGAGCGCGAACTTCGTCGTACAGTAGGCCAGCCGATCGCGGATCCCCAGGATCCCGCCGATCGATGCCACGTTGATGATGACGCCCGCGCGCCGTGCGACCATCTCCTCGATGAAGGCCTTCATCACGTTGAAGACTCCGCGCACGTTGACGGCGTAGAGTCTGTCCATGTCTTCGCCAGTCGTCTGGAGGGCAGTCCCGACATGGCCGATGCCCGCGTTGTTAACTAGAACATCAAGGTGCCCGTGGTCGTCCCGCACCTTGCCGGCGGCGCTGGCGCAATCGGCTTCGTTCGTCACGTCAAGGCTAATGAAGGATGCGCACCTCCCCTCACTGAGAATCGCTTCCTCGACCCTTTGCCCGTTTTCCCCATCACGGTCGGAGACGTAGACATGCGCCCCCGCTCGCGCGAGTGCGTGGGCTATGGCCTCCCCGATTCCGGAGCCAGCGCCGGTGATGAGCGCGGATTTCTGCTTGAGATCGAACATTGCTTTCACCTTTCGGAGATTCCTCACCTTGCGCGAATCTCAATGCAACTCGACTGGGACGTCAACGCCACACGAGCCAACGACGAGACCGAATTCCGCTCCCCGATTCCTATGATAACTATCGACATATTCGCATATCCCGAACTGCGCCGAGCGGTGGCGCTTCCCGTTTTTATATTGCCCCGTATTCTCCATCCAGTCAGTCGTACGCGACGACTCTCTGGCGCTGCTGACCGAGGCCCTCGATGCTTAGGCGAACAACGTTGCCAGCACCTAAGTAGATTGGCGGTCGCTGACCCATCCCGACGCCAGGGGGGGTACCTGTCGAAATGATGTCGCCGGGGTGCAGGCTCATGAAGCGGCTCAGATAACTGATCAGATAGGCAACGCCGAAGACCATCGTTTTAGTCGAGCCCTGTTGGAACCGATGCCCGTCTACCTCGAGCCACATATTGATACTCTGCGGGTCCGGGATCTCGTCCGCTGTCACCAGCCACGGCCCAACGGGGCCGAAGGTGTCGGCGCTCTTGCCCTTTACCCATTGGCCGGTGCCCTCAAACTGGAATGCGCGTTCTGACACGTCGTTCACAACGCAGTACCCCGCAACGTGAGATAGTGCATCGGCCTCGGAGACGTACTTCGCCAGTTTTCCTATGACGACGCCTAGCTCCACCTCCCAGTCCGTCTTTTCGGAGCCCCGAGGAATCATGATGTCATCTTCGGGGCCGCAGATGGCCGATGTCGCTTTCATGAAGACGACCGGCTCGGATGGCACAGCCACCCCTGATTCGGCCGCATGATCCGCGTAGTTCAGGCCGATGCAGACGAACTTGCCGACCCGACCGACGCAGGGACCGAGGCGCAGCTGACTGTTGACCAGTGGTAACCGGCATAAATCTAACTGCCTCAACCGGTCGAACGATTCCGGCAGCAATGCATCCCCGGCGAGATCCTCGATGATGTCCGACAAGTCCCGAATTTGTCCGTTCGCGTCCAGGGCAGCCGGTCTCTCCTGGCCTGACTCACCATAACGAAGCAGTTTCATCATTCCCTCCGAAACTCTCGACGGGTCGATTAATCACCCGCCTTCGTAGGCGACGCCGTTGCTGGCAATCACCCGAGCTAGAAAGAGGCGCTCAGCTTGAGCGCGCGTTCTGTTTCTTGTAATCGATAGTATAGTGGATGGCAAACCTAGAGCTGTACCAAAAGTCTGCCAAAATACATTTGATTAGATGATGGTGGCCGAACTGCGGTCAGTAGAGCTTTGACAAACCCAAGAGCTTGCATTATTTGCTCAGTCGCAGGAAGTACCCCTGCGAAGCTGTGAACTAAGAGAATTAGATTTGTTGACCAGTGCGCGGGACCCTCCAGCTACGTCTCACACGGAAACTTGACCTGCCGCAGGTTCTTGTCTGTGGATAACGTCAACGCGAACCGCAAGGCATCAATATCTTACTTGAGCTTTAATACGATAGCTTTCTCCTGGCCTAAGATGGCACAATCGACTAAGAGTGACTTTAGGAGGGGAGGGCTGTAATCTCGCATGAAACGGCATGGCACGCAGAATCTGAAGATGATAGGCGTACGCGATTTGCGAGATATTAACCAGACGATTTTTCTCCATCTGGTACGCGACCGCCAACCTATCTCGCGTGCAGACATTGTGAAGGCCACGGGCCTGCAGCCCGGGACGGTGTCCGCTATTGTTAATCGTCTAATAAAAGAGAAGCTGATTTATGAAGGGATCGAAGGCCCATCGAGCGGAGGCCGTCGGCCGAAGTATCTGCACGTGAACGCAGAGAGCGCTTACGTACTTGCCATAGATTTAGGCGTGAAAGAGTCTATCTATGCAGTAAGCGATTTCAATGGCCGAATACTGACGCAAAAATCGGTCTTGACGGAAGGCGATCCCGAGAAGTTCCTGCGTTCATTGTCGCGCGAAATCCACGCCTTGGTGAGGACACAATATCCGCGGGCCCGCGTCGAGGCCGTGGGCGTCAGTGTGCCAGGGTTGGTTGACCGGGCCGCCGGCACCTTGATCGTTTCACCGAACTTAGGCTGGCGAGCTGTTCCGGTACGTGCTTTATTGGAAGAGGAGTTAGAGTTGCCAGTCTACGTGGAGAACGACGCGAACGCTGCGGCGTTTGCGGAACTATGGTACGGGCCGCTTGATGAAGTGAGCGCGCGCACGCTCCTATGTGTGCTGGTCGTCGAGGGTTTGGGTACGGGATTGATTATTAATGGTGAGTTGCACGTGGGCACGAGCATCGGCCTGGGTGGTTTCGGACACATGTCGATGGATCCCAAAGGAATGACTTGTTCCTGCGGCCGAAGAGGTTGTTGGGAGACTTTTGCCTCGGACCGAGCCACGCTTGATCGCTATCGAAGACTGAGCAAATCAAAGACTAGGGTGCGCGCGGTAACCGAGTTGATAGCTCTTGCCGGCCAGGGAGATGCAGCGGCACTCGAGACGATTAAAGTAACTGCGCGTTACCTGGGTGAGGGGATTGCCAGCCTCGCGCATGGCCTTAGCCCCGAAGTAGTCGTCATTGGCGGTGAGATTACCGGCGCTTGGCCCATCATCGGTCCCATCATCGAAGGATGCATCAAGAGCAACTACATCGTACCGCCAATCAGCTTCAAGGTGCGCCCCTCAAGCGTACTGCGTCCCAGTCTCTTTGGCGCTATACCCATCGCTTTGCAGCATTGCTTCGGAGGTGGCCGCGACAAACAAACTAACCACGTGAAGGTTCCACAGTCCTTTCTCAATTCAGGCAGCCGCACACCAGCTCGGTTTTCTTAGATGGTTATTGACGCAGCGTGCATCGGGTGTTATTAAATCTTTGTCATCACCCTTAACTAAGTAGTGCAATGTGAACGAACGCGTTATCTTCGCGCAAGGAGGAAGAAGTCATGCGTCGAATTCAGGTTGCTTATACATCGTACCTGCTGTTGCTCGCTCGTAGGGCTCTCTTGGTTTCGATACTCCTCTCGTTGGCAACTGCTGCGTGGGCACAAGAGGGGCGCAAAGTTGATGTCGAAACGATTCAATTCAAAAGCGAGTTGGTCGGGCAGGTTCTGCCTTACAACATCTTGTTGCCCGTTGGTTATACGGAATCCAACAAGCGCTATCCAGTGCTGTATCTTTTGCATGGCCTGTTCGGACGCTACGACGATTGGATCAAGCGCACCAACCTGGCCGAATACGCGGCCCACTATGATGTAATTATCGTTACGCCTGAAGGGCACGATAGCTGGTACACGGATCGCGCCGGTGTTCCTGGAGATAAGTATGAGTCGTACTTTATCCGCGAACTAATCTCGGATGTGGATGCGCGCTTTCGCACGATTAAAGACCGGCGAGCACGGGGTGTCGCTGGCCTTTCCATGGGAGGGTACGGCGCCCTCAAATACGGACTTAAACATCCCGAGCAGTTCGCATTTGCTGGTTCGCTGAGCGGCGCATTCGATCCCACAACGCGAACAGACGATCACCCAGGACTTGCGTGGGACATTCTCCGGCCCTCCATTAACGCCGTTTTCGGTGCCCCAGGCAGCGAAATCCGGAAGGCCAACGACCTTCATCAAATCGCACGCGGCCTTAGTGCTTTACAGATTGCCTCGCTCCCCTATCTTTATTTTGACTGCGGTTTAGAAGACGATTTTCTCGCAACGAATCGGGAACTTGCCGATATCCTGTTGGCGAGAAAAATTCGGCACCAGTACCGTCAACTCCCCGGTGCGCATGATTGGGCATATTGGGACCAGCAGGTCCGGGAAGTTCTGAGGCTGTACGCACAACTAATGAAAAGCAACTTGTCTGGCAGCCGATGAATGGAGGATTTCAGTAGCGGTGGGAACATAACACGCAGACAGCGGCGCGTCTGGCGGCTGGAAAAACCTCATGTTAGCTAATTGGTTTAGCGGAAGAGGAGGGTGGCGATGTTTTTGTATACTCGCCCTTCAAATAAGAGAGGGCAGCGAAAGGTAGTGTTTTGAATTCCAGCTCCAACGGCTCCATTTTCTCTGCTCAACACTAAATCACAACAGAATGAAACGCTTTAGTGGTTTTTCTCGTAAGTAGGTGCCTCGGTTCTTTGTCCTTCCAAGCCATCAATCGAATTAGAAGCCTCTCCAGCGGAGGAGTTCATGCGGAGAAGTTCATTGACAGGTTGTATCGAAGCGTGTTATTTACCCACTTTGTCAAGAGCGGTGATAAAGTCTCGTTAGAAACGAATGCAAGTTGAAAATCGGTTTCTACGTGGGGCCGTGAGCTCTCTCAATCCAGACTGGTCCGCACCCCCGGGGTCACCCTTTATTTTCTTGAATTTTTTCCGCAGAGCAGTGGTCGGTCGAGTTTGTTGGCCGCGACAACAAATGGACCAGAGATGAAACTGTCGTTTATTGATCAACTGATTGTAGTCGCCTATCTGGCCGCAATCATGGGCATCGGCTTAGCCATGAAGCGACGTGCCGCAAAAGGCATGAGTTCTTACTTCCTGGGTGGTCGGCGATTGCCCTGGTGGGCGCTCGCGATGTCTGGTTCGTCGTCCTACTTCGACATCACCGGCACGATGTGGATCGTGTCGACCTTTATCGTGCTGGGCCTGAAGGGCATGTGGGTGCATTGGCTGTGGGGCTTTCCGATCACTGCGTTTTATTTGGCCTTCATGGGAAAGTGGATTCGGCGTAGCGGAGTGCTGACCGGGGCTGAGTGGATGTACACCCGTTTCGGTCGCGCACGGGCTGGCGACACAGCGCGACTCTCCTACACTCTCTTCGCAATTCTGACGATCACGGCTCTGCTGGGCTACGGTGCTGTCGGCATGGGTAAGTTCGGCGCAATCTTCCTGCCATTCTCACCCTTCATCTGCGCAGTCTTAATTCTCGGCGTGACTGGTCTGTATGTCGTTGCTGGAGGATTTCACGGCATTGTGCGTGTTGAGATCGTTCAGACCATCATTCTGAGTGCGGGGGCAATCGCGTTCGCCATTATTGGGTACAGACACTTCGACTCCGCGGTGTTCGCCTCGAAGGTGTCAGGCAACTGGATGCACATCTTACCGCAGGTACGACCGACTGAGCTGCAAGGCGTCGTCGCCGGCGGTACTGATTACTCGTTTTTTGGCGCGCTTGTCGCAGTGTGGGTCGCTAAAGGATTACTACTTTGTTTCAGCGGACCGGAGCAGTTGTACGACTTTCAGCGTTTTCTCGCAGCACGTGACGCGCGGGACGCCTCCAAGCTGGGCGCGTTGTGGGGAGCGATTCATACAGTGCGCTGGCCGTTTGCGATGGCGATCGCCGTAATGGCGATCATGGGTCTTGGCAACCCCGCCCTCGACGCCGCTCTCAAGCACGATCCAGAGACGGCGCTGCCCGTGATTATCGGCGCGATGCTTCCGGTGGGTCTGGTCGGGTTCATGCTGGCGGCGCTATTGTCTGGATTTCTGGCGACGTTCAGTTCGACAGTTAATGGCGGCGCGGCGTACCTCGTCAAAGACGTTTACCAGCGCTACATCAATCCGCAGGCAAGTCCCAAAACGTTGATCCGGGCCAGCTACCTCGCTTCCTCTTTACTCATTATCACAGGCATCATCATTTCCTACTTCGGAACCTCAATCAATACCGCGTTCCTTTGGATTTTCGGTACGCTGGCCGCGGGGATTTTGCCACCGAACGTCTTGCGTTGGTACTGGTGGCGACTCAATGGTTGGGGATACGCGGCGGGTGTGTTTAGTGGGATGGCTCTGTCACTGGGCCAGGCCGTCGCCGACACATCGCTGTTTAGCTCGCCGCTCCCGTTATATATCGGCTTTCCCGTTATCGCTCTCGCCTCGACGATCATCACGATAGTGGTCGCTCTGTTTACGGAACCGACTGACATGATAACGCTGGAAAAGTTTTACGAGAACGTGCAGCCTGCTGGCGCCTGGTCACCTGTGCGGGCGCGTAATAGAAGGTTTACGCGGGAAACGCCCTTTTCACTGGAGGCACTTAATACTCTGTTTGCGCTTATCGGCATCTGCACACTTTACATCGGTACGCTCTACTTAATTCTCCACCGGGGAACAACCGCGTTCGCTTGTTTTGCGACAACCGTGATCATGTGCATCCTGCTGTACTTCACCTGGTACAAACACCTGCCGCCACCCGCGCCGGAAGCACCAGACGACGAAACTGCCACGACAGAAAAGACCATAGCCACTTCGACAATACCGAGTGCAGCTGACTGAGATCGAGGTTCGAGAGGCCCACATGAGATTCGACGGAAAAGTTGCGGTTGTGACAGGAGGCGCGTCAGGAATTGGTCGTGCGGCAGTAGAGATCCTGGCTGCACGTGGAGCGGCGGTAGCACTGATCGATTTGGAGCAAGATGCTGGGCACGAGACAGTAGATGGCATACGTAAGCGGGATGGAAAGGCACTCTTCTTTTCTGTCGACGTGTCTCAACCGCGGCAGGTCCAGGTCGCTGTCAATGAAACACGCGCGTCATTCGGGCCGGTTGACATCCTGGTCGTTAGCGCGGGGATACAACGTTACGGCACCGCGCTAACAACCAGTGATGAGCAATGGGCCGAGGTCATGAGCGTAAACTTGAATGGCGCATGGTACGCAGCGAGGGCTTGCCTGCCGGATATGGTAGGTCGCGGCGGCTCAATTGTGAACGTCGCTTCGGTGCAATCACTGGCGACTCAATACAACGTGCTGGCCTATACCGTGAGTAAGCACGCGGTGATCGGTCTCACTCGCTCGCTGGCCATGGATTTTGCCTCCGAAAAGGTTCGTGTCAACGCAGTCTGCCCTGGGACTGTAGACACGCCGATGCTGCGCTGGGCTGCGTCGCTCGATCCAAATCCACAATCTGTATACGACGCCTGCGCGCGGATGCATCCACTGGGACGGATTGCCCAACCTGAAGAAGTCGGCGAAGTGGTCGCATTTCTTGCGCACGATAGCGCTTCCTTTGTGACCGGCGCTGCTTGGACCGTCGACGGGGGACTGCTGACTCTTATAGGTGGCACGCCGCGCGCGAATCTGGACTAAGGAAGGACTAATAAAGCTTATGAGCCACGAGGAAGGAGCACATGCCGCGAGCAAGGATGGCGCGGGTGATGGCCTGAGCGATCATCCCCAGGCGGTTTACATGCCGCCGCCCACGCTCGATAAGGCGCTGGCTGATTTGCCGCGGGTTGAAGTCGACGCAGGTGCCCCGAAGCGAGTCGGTTATTTAGTCAATTACAGCTTTCACATTTGGTACCAAATCCTGATCGAAATTATCAGGCGACGGGCCGCGCAGTATGGTGCGACTGTGATCGTGCGCGATGCGCAGTTGAGCGTTGAACGTCAAATCGAACAGGCGCGGGAACTGCTTACGAAAGTCGATGCGCTGATCCTGACACCAGCGGCGACGGAGGGACTGGAGTCAATCGTAAAGATGGGCGCGGACCACAACATTCCTGTCGTGGTGGAGGCGAACCCGGTTGAGGGAATGAAGACTTTGGTGGCCATCTGTGATTACGACGCCGGTTACGCATTGGGCCAGTGGGTGGGCCAGCACATCCAAAGTGCCTCGGAACGCCCGCCAAAAGTCCTGGACATGGGGTTGCCAACATTACGCCCGTGCCTGCTTCGCAGTGAAGGATTTATGAACGGGCTGCAATCAATTCAGCCTGATGCTGCTTTCGTAGCACGGCTCAACGGTGAAGGTAGCAAGATTATCGCCAAACGCGTTTCCGCTCCGGTGTTCGCCGCGCAAGAGGTTGACGTGATCTTTGCGATGGACGATGAGACGGGACAGGGAGCGCTCGAGGCATACTTAGACGCAGGTCGCGACCCTGCGCGCGTAACCCTGGCTGCCTTTGGGTTGGCGGGTAACAACGAAAAGGATCTGTTGACGTCGGGCGGGCCCCTCAAGGTCGGCGCAGCGATGTTTCCCGAATACGTTGCCGTTCGTTGTGTAGACGGCGTGATGCAGCTTCACCGAGGTGACAGTGTGAGCCGGCGCGACGTGATTCCAGCGATTCCGATCACCGCCGACCTCTTGCCGAAGTATTACCCAAAGATTAGTGGTGTTTGGACACCTGACTTGCAGGCAGTCGCGGCGTTGCCTGCAGCAGTTTCATGTACGCGCGAGTAGTGATGTTGGCACGCCGCTTTGTGAAAACGGCACCAGCTGACGCGACCCTAACAATATATCTGAAGAAAGACTGCGGAGGTTTGAAAAATGAAAGACACATCTAAACAAATCAGTAGGACTTTGATTCTGCTATCTGTTCTGGCAATTTTCGCTAATGGCGTCTTCGCACAATCGAACACAGGCTCGATTAACGGCATCGTGCAAGACCAGGGCGGCGCTATTATTCGGGGTGCGACCATTACAGTAACAAATGTCGGAACGAACGAGACCCGAACCACGCAGAGCAATGACGAAGGCTATTATGAAGTTCCTTCACTTGCAACTGGAGTCTATAAGGTCGTTGGTACGGCGGGTGGATTTCAGGAATCGACCGTGAGCGATGCGCGTCTCGCCGTCGGCGCGAAACTTCGCGTGGATCTCAAAATGCCGGTGGGTGGAGTCACCGCAAGTGTCACTGTCGCCGACAAAAACCCGACTGAAACTGAAACTTCGACCGTCGGCGACACAATTACATTAGAACGCGTCGCTAATGCTCCAATTAATGGACGCGATTTTACAGGGCTGCTGGCGACCGTTCCCGGTTCCGTACAAACGACCAACCAGTTTCAAACTAGCATCAACGGTATCCCTTCGACGTTCGGTGGTTCGAGCGTACTGGTTGATGGTATCGACGCCGGACGCGTCGATCTTAACGGAACATCGAACGTACTCGGGCGGATCGAATCACGCGTCAACCGCGTCAGCCTGGACAGCATCCAGGAAGTCCAGGTTGTCGAACACAACTACTCCGCGCAATACGGCCAGGCGATTGGTGCAGTCATCAACCCGATCACGAAATCGGGAACAAACGATTTTCACGGCAGCGTTTTCGATTATTTCCGCAACGAAGCGCTCGACGCGAGAGACTATTTTGCAGGGAAGCAAAAATTCAGGTTGAATCAGTTCGGCGGAAATGTTAGCGGGCGTCTGATCCGGGATAAATTGTTCTTCTTTACGAATTACGAAGGCGTCCGGCAGACACGCGGAACGACATTCACCGCATTAACTCCGACCCAATCATTTCGCAACGCGATGGAAGCTCGGATACGTCCGACTGTGAGTACGATTCCGCTTCCGACTTCCCCATTTATCCCGGCCGGAAGCAGTACTCCCGCTCCTAACGTCGGTATATTTTCGATCCAAAAAGATGGCGATCTGCGCGAGGATACGGGTTCTGTAAAGATAGATTGGCTGCAATCGAAACGAAGCCAGTTCTCAGTCCGCTACAACATCAACGATTCGAAAACAACGACACCGTATGGCGTCGGAACCGATCAGACAGCCGACGGAAAATTGCGCGTCCAGTTGTTTAAGGCGTCGCACACCTTCACATTCTCGAATAATACGATCAATGAATTTGCATTCGGCATTAATCGCAACGTGACCGATGTTGGTGCCGGGCCCTCGACTCTGCCGAGATTCGATCTATCCTTCGTTGATCAGGCCTTTGCGGTTCCGGGACCTGCGCAGTTTAAACAGTTCCGCACTGGCACGGTCTATCATTTTCTTGACACGCTGAGTTCTGTTCAAGGGAAGCACTCGTTCAAGGCCGGTGTTGACATACGGCTCAATCGCCGTTCGGCCAGTTCGGAGAATCAGGAAACACTTATCTTCTTCGCGCTGAATGATTTTAGGGACAATGTTCCATTTATTGTTTCCAGGGGCGGCAATCCGCTGCTCGATTATGCGAACGAGAATTTTTCGCTCTTTTTCCAGGACGATTGGAAGGCACATCCGCGTCTGACTTTGAATTTGGGATTACGTTACGACGTCAGCACCGTTAGCCGTGAAAAAGAAGGCCGTTTGCAAAACTTCGATCTTAATACGTTGAAGTTCACACCACGGGGGCAGAAGCTGCATGATGTTGATAAGAATAATTTCGGCCCGCGTCTCGGCTTTGCGTTCGACGTGTTCGGCAATCAGAAAACTGTGCTTCGCGGCGGATATGGAATTTTCTACGACCGTGATCTGCCCGCCAGCTTCGGCTCGCCGCAGGCAAACACTTTCCCGGCGGAATCGGTCGATCTGTTTACTGCATTGTTTATTTGCGGAATCTTCCCCCAATATCCGGTCGACCCGGCTGCGTATAAATGTGCGGTCCCGAATGCTTATCACATCGAAAGACACCTTCAAACGGCAATGGCGCAGCATTGGTCGCTGAACGTTCAGCAGGACCTCGGCTTCGGCACTTTGCAGGTCGGATATGTCGGTAATCATGTGACGCACCTTCTGACAAACGGTGTCGTTACACCGCGAAACATAAATCGAAGAGACCCGGTAACACAGGCTCGGCCGCTGTCTTCAAATTTCGGCGACATCTTCGTAGTCGGCGGTTATCCGCAGTCAAACTACAATGCGCTGCAGGTGACCTTCAAGAGAAATCTTGCCAAGGCCCTGCGGTTCAATGCCAACTACACTTGGTCTCACGCAATCGATGACGTTGTCGGATTCTTTAAGGATTACCAGGACGAAAATAACGCTCGAGCGGAACGTGCAAGCAGCGATCAGGATGTTCGTCATAACTTCACCTTCGATGCGGGCTACGATTTACCGCTTCGCGATTGGTTTGACGGCGGGCCGCGATGGCTGGTGGACGGTTGGCAGTTAAATACGATCACGCAGATCAGAAGCGGCCTTCCTGTAAACGTGACCAGACAGGGCGGCGTCTTCGGTGGTTTTTCTTTCCGTCCCAATGTTGTTCCGGGCGTGAGCACCCGATGCCCGAATTTCAGCGTTCCCCAATGCCAATTTAATGCAGCCGCGTTTTCAAATCCAGGCGACGGAGTCTTCGGCAATGCTCCCCGCAACCTTTTGCGCGGGCCCGGTTTTGCTCAGGTAGATTTTTCGATCTTTAAGAATACGCGGCTGACGGAGAAAACGGCGCTCCAGCTTCGTGTGGAGATCTTCAATCTTTTTAACAAGGCAAACTTCGCCGATCCGTCCGGCGGTTTGGTTCGGGGCGATAATAACTCGCTGCGGCCAACGGCATTCTTCGGTCAGAGCATTTCGACCGTCGGGAATCAACTTGGCGGATTGCTCGGTTTCGGCGGCCCGCGTCAAATTCAACTTTCGGCGCGATACATCTTCTGAGAGTGAGGAGATAAAGGTTTTGGCTTTCAGACAGCGTTGCAGCATTCTCAATCAACGGAGTGTCGCGCAGGCTGGCCGCATGATCGTGGTCGCCTGCGCGATTCTCTGTAGCGCTTTTCCGATCATGACGCGCGCTCAGCTGCAGACGGCGCGGGTTAATCAAAACACGATCAAGACTGTCTACATTGTGCCGACGAGCCACTATGATTTCGGTTTCGTCGATCCGCCCGACGCCGTACGCGAACGTGCAGCGCGTCACCTAGATGAAGTGATCCGTGTCGCTGAGAGTGACCCGGATTTCCGCTGGACGATTGAGAGCGTCTGGCAGGTCAACGAGTGGCTCAAGCGTGCCAAAACTCCAACCTCGGTACTGCCCAACGACAACATCAAGATTGAGCGGCTCGTGAAGCTCATTAAAGGTGGACGCATCGCACTCTCGTCGGCGTGGGGCAGCATGCACACTGACTTTATGGGTGAGGAGGAGTTGAATCGGGTTTGTTACGACTACGCCAGGCTAAAGCGCGCATACGGAGTGGAAACAGAAATGGCGATGATGGACGATGTGCCTGGCCATCCGTCCACTGTGCCGTCAGTGTTGGCTGGTAGCGGGATGCGCTACCTGGTTACTGGAGCCAACATCTTCATCAACGTAGCAACTTCGCTCGCGCCCGGAAAGGTTCCCTTCTACTGGGAATCTCCCGACGGTAGTCGCGTCTTGACGTGGGTGAGTCAGAGTCAGCGTGGAGGGTATCCCGAAGCGATGACGGACTTCTACCTCGACCCTTACTCTACCGATCCCTACACGGGCAAGACCCCGTATGAAATGTTCAATCCCAACGCAGGAAAGAAGAGCGACCTGCAGATCATGGAGCAAGGCGTCGCTGAGTTGCAGAAGCGATATGGTGAGGCGGGTTATCAATACGACGCGGTGATGACCATTTACGCACACGACTTCGTTGAACCTACGAACGTGGCGAACCTGGAACGTGCCGTAAAGCTGTGGAACAGCAAGCATGAATCACCGAAGCTCAAGATCGCCACCCCGCCAGAGTTCTTTCGCTATATTGAAGGGAAATACGCCTCGCAGATTCCGACATTCCGCGGTGAATGGTCAGGACTGTGGTCCGAGGCGAAGACCCAGTCGCCGCAGATTAGCGCGCTCGCGCGTTACGTGCACGATCATACGCCCGCAGCCGAAACTCTCTGGAGTGCAATATCCGCCACACGCGGAATTCCGTTTCCCGCCGGTAACACTGCCACGCTCTACGATCTGATGTTTACTTATGACGAGCATAGCGGAGCAGGGAATACGGGCTGGCCGCAGCTCAACGATCTAGGCAAACTCGAGGAGCAGAATCGACAATACGTTAGCTACATGCAACATGCAGAGAAACAGGCGGATTTTCTTCTCGATCGGGGAGTGCAACTGCTCGCCCAGCCCTCTCGCGACGAGGCTCCGCAATCGTTGGCATCTAGTAACGTTTGGCCATTGCTCGTTTACAACGCGCTTTCCTGGCAACGAGATGACCTCGTCACAGTCGCTGCTCCGGCTGCGGGACTGAAGGTCGTGGCGATCCGCAGGGCAGGTAGTCAACAATCTATCCCGTTCGACATCGATGAAGAGGGACGCGCGGTTTTCGTGGCCCATAATCTACCCTCTGTCGGCTATGCAATGTTCCAGCTCGAGACGGCGCCGGGTCAGATGGTTTCGACCTTGCGCGATGCGCCGGTCGGTAGTCAGGCCGAGAACAAGCATTTCCGTCTGCGGTTTCGTCCAGATGGAAGCGTCCAAAGCATCATAGCGCTCGCGAGTAGGCAGGAAATTGTTAACGACAAAGGGGAGTTGCCGTTCAATCAACTGCTTCGAGTTGAAGGACAGGAACCATCCGCTATCGCCGCACCCGTTCCGCCGGCGATCAAAATCAAACGCGGCGTGCGCATGACACGCGTGACAATCACCCGCGAACGTTCAGCCTTTCCGCTCACTACATTCACAATCTACGACGATCTGGCCCGCGTTGAACTCCACAATGAGATCGACAGCGCCAAGTTGCCGTTTGCCGGCGGGAAGAGCTGGCATGACTCCTACTACTTCGCTTTTCCATTCGCTTTGGGTACACAAGACCTTAAGGTCCTCCGCGGAGGCCAAAAGTGGTTTGATAGATTGCCGGATGACTACCTGCCGGGCGCGCGACGAGACTCAGTAACGACGCAACACCTGATCGGCATGAGCGACGACCGGGCATTCGTTATGCTCGCGCACCGTCAGGCATTTCACTTCGTTTTCCCGAGTTATGTAAAAGCACGACCTTCCGCTAAAGGTGCGCCGGCTGAATTTCCCGCAATGTTCACAGGGAAGTGGCCGCTGCGGGAGGCGACGCTTTACTCTCGTGCGTTTCGCCGCGGCAACCAGGCAGATACGCATGATCTGGGCGTGACCAATGTAATGACTGTCGAGCCAGGCTTGGGCCAGCTCTACGACTTTGATTACGCGCTCAATGCGGCGACAGGAAAGTTTGACGACGTGGCGGCGTGGCGCCTGGGTTCGGAATTCAACGTGCCATTGCGTGCCATGTATGTCGCCGTCCCACCCGCCGCTTTGGAGCGCAGCTACTTCGGGGTGAATCAGCCCAACGTCGAGATCGTAACGGTGAAGCAGCTTGCTGATACAACCGTTCACGGCGAAGTAAGCGCCAATCCATTAAACCCGAGAGCGAATCAGGTGTTCGTCATTCGCCTGCAAGAGTTCGCCGGGCATGCAGCAACATTGCAAGTTGCCACACCGGTGAAAGTGCGAGCCGCGGCATTGCTTAACTTGACAGAGGATCGCGTGCTGGAAAATGTCACGACGCTATCGCCGCTGATCGTTAAACTAAGACCGTACGAAACAGTCACGCTGCGCATAGAAGTTGAACCTGAAATTTAATAGTTAGAACGCAAGAGCAACATGTGTGGCTAGGATTGGTCTCATTCAAACTGTGGCTTTAGCCGGTGATTGTTAGGCCCTCGTCAGCGCCTGGACACCTTTTAGCGGTTTTCGCCCCACCCGCGAGTGTGAGTCCGCCGGGCTAAAGCCACGGTGTTTATAAGAGAAGGCGAAGCGTCGCCAAGACCTGAGCCGCGCATCTGAGAATGAGTGAATAAAAAATGAGCGACCAGAAGCGGAGAGATTTCCTGAAAATCGCGACGGCGGGCCTTGTGGCGCCGGCGATTCTGCCGGAGTTGACGTTGCGTGCAAGTGATCCCCGTCAACATGGCGCGGAGCAACGCACGCAACGCGGCGCGCTTAAGGCTCCAGTCGCCACCGATATCCCGACGGTCGAGTCAATGCGCAGCGTGACGATGCCGCACCGTTTCGGGGATCTGTTTAATCCACCCGGCTTGACTAACCAGTGGGGTTGCGCTCAGGCAGCGATCGATGTGACTGGTGTGCGGAGCATCGCGTTTCCACCTTTCGCTCAGGGCGAGATGAACACTGCAGCACTTGGGTCCGGTGGCGAATTATTAACGGGCGTTCTCTATGTTGATGGTGAATACTTCGCCGCTACCAAGGAGATCATTGAGTTCGTTTGGCAGCCCGACAGAGTCGAACGTCGCGCTCGGTATCGTGGCCTCGAGCTTTCGAGCGTAACGATTGTGCCGTTTAAGCAGATGTCCGTCGCGGTTTCTCTGACCGTAGCGAACATGCAGAAGGCGCGACGCAAGACTGAGATTAAACTCGCACTGAATGGCGGAGTAACCAAGAGCGTAACTCCGTGGAACGCGGCCTATTCGCCAGGGGAGTTCGACAACGCGCGCACCGTCGATCGGGATCGCGGCGCGGTCCTGTGCAAATCTATTCGCACAGACGCTTACTCGCTTCAAGGCGCCTGGCCGCATGCCGACGAAGTGCTTCCATCCTGGCTCATCTATCGCTTCGATCTCGCTCCAGGCGAAAAACGCACGATCACTTTCGTCAACGCGCTCGCAGGAAATGCCGATGAGGCACGACGCCATTACGACGTGCTAGTGCGTAACTTCGAAGGGGCGGCTATGGAAGTGAGTGATGAGTGGAACGCAGAACTAAAAGCTGCTTTTACTCCGGGCAACGATCGATTCTCAGGCTATCTGCCCACGCTCATCACAAACGACGAATCAGTGCGCCGTCTCTATCATTCGGCGGTGATGAGCGCGCTCTTTTTTAAGCGCACGACGCCCCACTCAGTCTACGGTACCACCTACGTCACACTGGCACCGCGCTACTGGGAAACTACGACGTTCCTCTGGGACATTAGTTTGAGCGCGATGCTTCTGGCGATGCTCGATCCGCTTATTCTGCGGCGCATGATCGAGACCTGGATGCAGCTTGATGTCTATCAGCATTTCGGCACCGAATATCTGACTGGTTCAGGGGTCGGCCCGTGGTATTCGGTCAATGATTTTGCGATGTGCCGCATGTCGCGAGAGTATTTGCGTTGGACAGGCGATCATGCCTGGCTCGACAAGGCAGTTGGCGGTGAGAAGGTAGTTGATCGTTTGCTGACTTATGCCGAACATTGGCGCAAGCTGGATACGAACAAGCATGGCCTCGCGGACTATGGCGGCGTTTCAAATCTGCTTGAGGCCGTTAGCAGCTACGTGCATGAGGTCGCTGGATTGAATTCGGCGAATGTTTATAACCTACGATTCGTCGCCGACCTGCTCGAACATCGCGGAGCAGCTGCGAAAGCGCAATCCATGCGCTCCGAAGCCCAACAGTTGAGTCGCAGGGTGCTTGAACTTTATGTTCCGGGAAAAGGTATCTGGCGCTGTCGACTTCCTGATGGGACTATGAACGAAGTGCACCACTGCTACGATTTTGGAACCGTGCTTATCACCATCGGCGACACATTGAGCAAGCAGATCAAAGTCGAGATGGTGCGTTTCTTCCGCGAAGAACTGCAGACACCGGTATGGATGCGCGCGCTATCCACCAGGGATTTGGATGTCACCTTCAGCATTCGCCCTGACCACCAGTGGACAGGAGCATATACGGCGTGGCCCGCGCTGGCGTTAAGTGCGTTGTATGTGGCTGGCGAAGGAGATGTCGCTTTCAAATGGATCAAAGGGCTAGGCGAGACCGCGAGGCAGGGACCGATCGCGCAAGCGCATTTTGCGGAAACTGCTGTTGCTCCGGAAGCCGGTGGTGGTGCCCGTAAAGCACCTTCGGATCAACCGTACATCAACGACTGGGCCTGCGTCTCAGGCTGCGCTTATCTCGAGCCGATCCTTGAATCTCTATTCGGCGTGCAGGCGGGATTATTCGGGAAGATCGAGGCGCGGCCGGATTTTGGTCTGTTCGACGCGAAAGCCGAATTGCAAAACATCAACTATCAGGGTAAGAGCTATATAGCTACAAAGCAGGGAATTAAATTGAGTTGATAATTCAACCTCAAGAAAATCGAAGTAATGTCCTGATAAGAAATCGTAGGGTTCAGCCAAGCTGCAAGGGCGCGAAAATTTAACAACCTCGGGCATCGATTTGGAGGCCGGATCTGAACAATTAACCAACTTCCGTTGGTGGGATTCAAGAACTCGGTCACCGCTGTTCGTGGGCGGGACCTGAATAATCCACCCACTGCCGTGGAATTTCTGAGTTTTGACACAAGTTCATCGCCCCAGCAGGATTCTAATATGTGGCTTATGCGGAAGGTCTTCTTTTCTACTCTGTTGATTCTCTTGTGCGTCGTCGCGGTCCACGCGCAAGACCAGCAGTCTTCCGCGTGGGCTACCGACGTCGGCAGCCGCTACTGGGTTCAGCCGGACATAGTCTATCAAGGCGCCAATAACGGTTTACTTAAACTCGATGTCTGGTATCAGCATGACGTAAAGACGCCGACTCCAACGCTGGTTTACTTCCATGGGGGCGGCTGGATCTTCGGTACTAAAGAGGGAAGTGTGTTGCAATTTTTGCCCTTTCTTGAAAAGGGTTGGACAGTCGTCAATGTCGAGTATCGTATGGCCAGCAATTCGTTGGCGCCCGCTGCAGTGGAAGACACACGCTGTGCGCTCCGGTGGGTTTACCGCAACGCCGCACAATGGCACTTCGATACCAGCAAGATTGTGTTGATGGGCCATTCGGCCGGCGGTCATCTTTCTTTGATTACAGGCATGCTGCCCGCGGGCACGGGGCTCGACAACCAGTGCTACAGCGAGGAAAAGCTGAACGTCGCTGCAATCATTAACTGGTATGGCATTGCTGACGTCAATGACTTGATCAAAGGCAGCAACTTGAAAAACTATGCTGTAATGTGGATGGGCAGTCAGCCGAACGCAGAAGAGATCGGCCGCCGCGTCTCACCTTTGACTTACGTACGTTCAGGCTTGCCGCCTATTCTGTCGATCCACGGTGACAAGGACGACGTCGTGCCTTACAGCCAATCCTTACGCTTGCACGACGCACTCGAAAAAGCGAAAGTGCCAAATCAATTACTCACAATTAAAGACGGTGGACATGGTGGTTTTCCGCAGACTGATTACGTAAGAAGTTATCAGACTATCTGGACGTTCTTACGGCAGAATAAGATTGTTCAGTAGAAGCTTGGGGTCTTTGGTCTTGGGACATCGGCCTTTGTTGCTTCTGGGCTCAAACATTCAAATCCAAAGACCTGGGACCCAAGACCAAAATACCCAAGACCCAATGGCATGAAAATCACTGACATCCGACCCACAACCGTAACCGTCCCCTTGGAAGCCCCGCTGCGTCATGCCAATGGCTGCCATTGGGGGCGCTTTGTCCGCACCATTGTCGAGGTCGACACCGATGAAGGAATCACCGGACTCGGCGAAATGGGTGGAGGCGGTGAGTCAGCTGAAGCCGTGTTTCGCGCGATGAAGAATTATCTGGTTGGTCACGATCCGGCGCGCATTGAGCAGATGCGCTACCTGATCGCGAACCCGACCGCGTCGCTTTACAATAACCGCACGCAAATCTTAGCGGCGCTCGAGTTTGCCTGTCTCGACATTCTCGGAAAGAAGTGGGATGTTCCAGTCTCTGAAATACTTGGCGGGCGTTTGCAGGAGCGAGTGCCATTCGCGTCATACCTGTTTTTCCGTTATCCAAATTCTAATGATGGTTCGGGTGAAGTGCGCACCATCGAGCAACTCGTGGCGCACGCGCGCGAATTGAAGGACCGTTACGGCTTCACGTCACACAAGCTAAAGGGCGGAGTGTTCGCTCCGGAATATGAGCTCGAGTGCTACCGAGCGATCGCTGCGGCGCTCGATGGTGACCGTTTTCGTTTCGACCCGAACGCGGTCTGGTCAACCGAGCAAGCCATCTGGTTCGGGCAAGCCATCGAAGATATTAAGAACGATTACCTCGAGGATCCTGTCTTTGGTCTGAATGGTATGCGCCGGACGCGCGATAAGGTGCGCATGCCACTTGCGACCAATACTGTGGTGGTTGGTTTCGAGCAGCTCGCGGCAAATGCGCTCAATACCGCTGTTGACGTGATCCTTCTCGATACGACTTTCTGGGGCGGTATCCGTCAATGCGTTAAGGCGGCGGGCGTGTGCGAGACGTTTCAATTGGGCGTGGCTGTCCACTCTTCAGGTGAGTTGGGTATTCAACTCGCGACGATGCTGCACCTCGGTGCCGTGATTCCGAATCTCTCTTTTGCAGCGGACGCGCATTACCACCAGCTCACCGACGATATAATCGAAGGTGGCAAGTTCAAGTATGATGGAGGCACCATCAAGGTGCCCGATGGACCGGGACTGGGTGTGAAGTTGAACCGCGACAAGCTCGAGGAGTACAGCGAGTTATATAAACGTCTGGGCAGCTACCCTTACGATCAAGATCCACTCAGGCCGGGATGGACTCCAACTATTCCTAATAATCGTTGGGCTGATCCGAGAGACGACCGCACGCCGTATATACAACTTTGAAAAGTATTGTCAACTTAACCTCATGAAAAGATTCTAAACAGACTTGCTATCATTCACCTGCTCGTCCCGAGGCTCGAACCTGCTAACGTCGAGAGCGCGACGAGCTAACATCAAAATGGCGGAAGCATTGCACATCAAAGCGAAGAAGAATTGCCGCTGGGACTGCGTCTCCATGGGTGAGGTCATGCTTAGGCTCGATCCCGGCGATAATCGGATTCACACAACTCGAGGTTTCCGCGTCTGGGAAGGCGGCGGCGAGTATAACGTCGCCCGCGGACTAAAGCGTTGCTTCGGACTCGATACGACTATCGTTACGGCACTTGTCGATAATCCTGTCGGACGTCTCGTGCAAGACTTAATCTATCAGGGCGGAGCAGATCAGTCGCACGTTCGCTGGGTCAACCACGACGGTGTCGGGCGCGCGGTGCGTAATGGGTTGAACTTCACGGAACGCGGATATGGAGTGCGTGCCGCCCTGGGTTGCTCCGACCGCGGTCACACGGCGGTCTCACAACTTCGTCCTGGTGACATCGACTGGGAAAAGATTTTCGGCGAGGAGGGCGCACGCTGGTTCCACACCGGCGGCATCTTTTGCGCGCTATCTGAAACCACGCCAGCAGTCGCTAAAGAAGCAATGGAGGCCGCAAAGCGCTACGGGACGATCATTTCTTTCGATCTGAACTACCGGGAGAGCCTCTGGCAGTCGATTGGCGGCAAGGCGCGCGCGCGTGAGGTTAACCGAGAACTGGCCTTCCTCGTGGACGTGATGCTCGGGAATGAAGAGGACTTCACCGCCTGCTTGGGTTTTAACGTCGAAGGAATGGATGAACATTTCTCGAAATTCGACGCGAGCAACTTCCGCAACATGATCGAGCGCGCCGTTGCAGCGTTTCCCAACCTCAAGATAGTTGCCACGACGCTGAGAAATGCGAGGACGGCTACGATAAACGACTGGAGCGCCATCTGCTACGTTGACGGCGAACTTTATGAGGCACCGACCCGAGAGAATTTGGAAATCTATGATCGCATCGGTGGCGGCGACAGTTTCGCCTCAGGACTAATCTATGGATTCCTGGTGGAAAAGGGTCCGCAGTGGGCAGTTGAATGCGGGGCTGCTCACGGAGCCCTGGCCATGACCACTCCGGGCGATACGACGATGGCGACGCTCTCCGAAGTCGAGCGCGTAATGAAGGGCGGCAAAGCACGAGTGGTCCGGTAAGAAAGTAATTGTGTCGAGATTGGCAGGACAGGCATTCCTGCTTTTCGAAAATATGTGCAGAAGCCGCTCATGTGGGAGATGCACGGACACGAATACCTGTCCTAACCTCGAGCAGGAGAATTTGAATGAATAGACAGGGCGTTTTGCGTCGCATCAATGAAATTGGTGTCGTTCCTGTGGTGCGAGCCGCATCTCCCGAAGAAGCAATTCAGGTTATCGAAGCAATCAAGATGGGTGGCCTTTCCATTCTGGAAATTACGATGACTGTGCCACACGCGGTAAAAGTGATCGAAGAGGTTGTGGATCGCTATGGCGGTGAAGTAGTCGTGGGAGCTGGCACCGTACTGGATCCCGAAACTGCTCGTGCTTGCATTCTCGCGGGCGCGAGCTTCGTCGTTAGTCCGTCTTTCAACCTCCACACGATAGAGTTATGCCGTCGTTACTCTATTGCAGTTTTCGCTGGTGCGTTGACGCCAACGGAGGTAGTGACTGCATGGCAGGCAGGCGCCGACGCCGTCAAGGTTTTCCCTTGTGGCGCCGTCGGCGGCGCAAAGTATCTGGCTTCGCTCAAGGCGCCCTTGCCGCAGATCGAGATGATTCCGACGGGCGGCGTCTCACTGGCGACGGCAGCAAGTTTCATGGCCGCTGGCGCGTTTGCACTTGGCGTCGGTGCCGACCTTGTCGACATAACGGCGATTCGATCAGGAGAGCCAGAAAAAGTGACGCAGGCAGCGCGCGCTTACGTTGCGGCCGTCGGAGACGCGCGAGGCTCTCTTTCGCCTAGGTAGCATTTTGATTATTCTTGGCACGCTGCTGATTCTGAAGGTGCGTTTTAGCTTCACGCTCAGTGCGAAAAGACTTTGAGAAGTAGCGGCGTCGGCCGTTGCTGTGTGCTCAATACGAGCGTCGTGGTTCCTTACCATTCATTACCATCCGATATCCGCGGCATCCAGTTATTTTTGTCGACATAAGCCCGGATGGAGACGCGAACGTTTGTTGTCACGGACTAATCAGATCACAGAGTCGCCCCTGAATCGCTATCGCAAGATCGCGCACTGTTTTGGTTGCAATTCAGCTTATGATTAGACTTCCGACATTGGGCTTCAAATTGTTGTCGTCATTCAAGGGTTACGAACTATCGAGGCGGCACTTGTTCTCCGTCCCATTAGATTGTGAATTAGCCCGACAAAAGCGGCGAGCCACGCCGCGAGTGCAACGAAAACGAAGTAGCGTGGGATGAACAGCAACGGCTCAAAGCTGATCGCCTTCGACAGTTGAAAAGTACAGACCGTGTACATCCCGAGCGGGAATACCATGCCCCAGTACTGTGGCTCATAGCGGAGAGGAAAACGCTTGTAGATGTGGCGCCAGAATCCGAGTATGAACAGCAACGGAATCCACCAGGTGCCCGCCGCCCAGAAGAACAAAGTGAATCCTTTGAGAAATGATGAAATCTCTCCGAGAAAGCTCCACTCGGGGGCGGCGATAATGAGCCGTGCTCCGGCTAGAGTGGTGATGGCGACTGCGCCCATGTTGATCCAATAAGGCGGAGTAAGCGTTACGGTCGTCAGTTTGACGAACGTGAAGCGGTAAAAGATAAGCGTGATGAGCAACAAGTAAAGCATGCAGCCGAGCAGAAACATGCAGAGCGTGAAGAACAGCAACGACTCACGGTGGGCGGTAAAGTAATCTGCCAGCAGCGTTCCTAAGACAGAAATTGATTGTGTTGCTACTGTCGCCAGCAACCACGTACCGCTGATTCCGGTTTCCAATGGAGGTTTATCCTCCCGCACCGTCACCGCGGTGAAGAAGGTGTACATGATTAGTATCCAGAGCAAGAATCCGATGAACCAAAGAACAGCCGCTGCTCTGTACTGTCCGGCGACGATCACTAACTGACTGCCGAGCACGCAGGTTCCGGCGACGACCGTGAAAAAACCGGGACCGCGAGCATGGTCCATGATGTCTGCTTTAACGCGCGGGAAGAAACGTACCAGACGAATCAGCAGCAATAACCAAAGAATAAGGTAGGCGATCAGATTTATTGCCAGCAGCAACCACGCCGCTGGTTTCATCTTCAGTTGAAACGCGGCGATGGATATGATTCCCGTCGCCATCACCAGGGCGAAGTATCCTGGAAACAAGTTGGCCGCTGCCGCGCTAACCTTGCCGTTCTTCATCTTTGTTTCACTAGATCAAAGGCAATCCAAAATCCTGAACGCCGGGACTCTCCTTCTCAGCCTCTTCATCACAGCGTTTGCAGTCTAGCTCAAAGCCAATGCGCGAGGCGCGACCAGCCTCGGTTTGAACCCAGGACCGTGTTGTGAGCGGTGGGTTGTGGCGCACATGTTGAAAATGTCCACACTTAAGCTCAGCACGCCAATCGCCTTGCTCATCGGTATCAAACCCTCTGATTTGCTGTTTCACGAAGCGCTTCCAGGAGAATGCTACGCCCGGATCATGATGAGCAGCATTTTGAACTTAGTTGCTGCCTTCACCGCATGAGGTTGATTCGCCGGCAGGATAATCGTCTCCCCTTGACGCACTTTGAAACTCTCGCCAGCGATCTCGATGTCCGCCTCTCCGTCTGTGACTACCACAAGTGCATCGAATGGCGCGGTGTGCTCGCTGAGGCCCTCGCCCACGTCAAACGCGAAGAGGGTAACGGTGCCGCCCTTGTTCTTCAGCATGACACGGCTCACGATAGACCCATCCTGGTATTGCAACAGGTCAACGAGTTGCTTGACCTCGGCAGATCGAATCAAACTTTGATCTTGATCACTCATAATGGTTGATTTACTCAAGTCGGCACAACTTATCAAAAGTGCTGTTAGGTGTTCAGCGTTTGCTGACGGTAATGGCAACAGCCCCTAATTGTTTGCGGTGGCGCCGAAAGACGGACCTCATCTCGAGGACTCGCCCTCGAGCCTCTGAATCACGAAGTAGATTCCAGGCAAAGCGCAACGCGCCGGCTAAGCCTTCGTCACGAATGAGTCGGCCTGGCTCCAATAAGCTCATAGAGGCCGTGTCCACTGATTGAACTTCGAATCCTTCGGACTCTAAAAGCGAGCGCCACTCTGAAATGGCCAGCGGCCTTACGCCATGATGGACAACACCCGTCAGTGCTCTTTCGGTTTCTCTTTTCGCATTCTCGTCGAGATTATCCGACACGAGGCACATCTCATGAATGCCGTACCGACCACCGCTCTTAAGTAGACGATAAGCCTCCCGCACGATCTGGCGCTTCATCTCTTCAGTCTGCATCGTGAGCATCGCCTCGCCATAAACGACCGTTGAGCTGTGGTCGGGAAGACCCGTGTCCGAGGCGCTTCCGACAACACAACGTTGTCGCTCTCCCTTGAGAAATCCACTGACAATTTTCGCTGCCGCTGGGTCCCGCTCGACGGCAGTATAGGAGGCTGGGGCTAACTCGAGCGTGAGTCGAGCCGTAACGCCCATGCCGGGCGCGAACTCAACCACGTTATCCGTGCCTTGGATACGAAGCGCGTCCAGCATGCGCCGAGTGAGTTGCATGCCGCCCGGTCGGAGCACGCGTTTACCTAAGCGGGCTAAGACCCAGTGACCCGGCATCTTCTCAGTCTTTAGTCCTTTGCCTATGGCAAGTGTGGTAGTGTTTTCCAATTCCGTCTCCTTATGCGCACAGAAAGATCCCCCAAGTGATTCAGCAATGACTGTGCCGTTGATTCCTGCCCAGTTTTTGTAGGACTTGTCGGATGAGTTGCGAGAATTGACGGAATGATCGCGGAATTCTACGCGTTGGGCAGAACAACTATCGATCGAATTCGATCCCTATCTTAGCAATTCGGGGAGGAATATTTTCCAGTTCGTTCTGTAGGCGATCAAACAGCCTGCCGACCGTTTGCTGATCAAAAAGTAACGACGGCCAAACATAAGTTTGCGTCTCTTCCAGACGGTTGTGAACTTCCAGACGCTTCGCGATTGTAGTCAGGCGCTGCCGCAAGTCGCCAGCTTCTTCGTCGCTCACCAGTTGGCTCCCTGTCATCTCGCGCATAACCTTGATCATTAGCGCAAGTTCCGTCATGAAAAAATCGTGATCTGAGCGCAAACGCAAGAGTAGGCTGTGTGCCTCCTCGAAAGTGGGCAAACTGCCTTTGCCGGTAAAGAGCGAAGGAGCAGCATTGGCGAGAGCAGGAAAGAGATGCAGATTCTCGGCGCGAATGTGAACTGCCAGGCGAGCCCAGAAGAGATCGAGCAACTCGAACGCACGAGCAATGTTCGGCTTTGCTAACTCCGCGTCGAGTTCAGCGAGTAGGTGGGCCAGCGAAGCGTGGTCGTCTTCCAGGAGAGACTCGACTGGGTTCTTCATCGTTTCAAGTAGCCGGAACTAGTGAAACGACGCGAGGCCGGACGCCACCAGAAAATCAGCGTAAGAGTAACGACAAAGCAGATGCCCGAAGCAACAACGAGCGGCAGCAATGCCGAAAAGCGATGCGCCAGCGCAGCTTCGACGGTGGCGGCGAGAATCCAGAGCTGCGCGACGTTGACCATCACGAGCAGGATGAGTCGCGCCTGGGCCACAGCCGTTCGGCCTTTGCCGGCGAGATTGTGAATGGGTCGCGCTTTGATTTGTTCGCTTTGCATTCTTTGTTTCGAATTAGAGCAAGACTTCGCTGCTACCAGCTTCTCTGCCGACGGCCCACACTTCTCCATCGGCGCGTACTTCCAGCGAAATCGGATCGAGCGGTCTCGGTGGCGGGCCATACAAAACATTTCCGGTCTTCGCGTCAAACGCCCCGTCGTGACAAGGACACTCGAGCCGCTGATGCGCGCGTTCGAAATAAACGGGACATGAAAGATGTGTGCATTTCTGGCCGAAGGCATGAAGCTCACCATCGAGCGTGCGGACGAGAATTGCGGAGTCTTTCGCTGTCGGGTAACGGAAATTCAGAGAGGAGCCAGGAGCGAGCGTCTCCGCGCCCTCGATCTTTGACGGTGGAAGTTGTGGCGTGCGGCGCGCGTCGAACGCTGCCTTTCCAGCGAAACCTGCCGCGCCTACGAACAATGCGGCCGAAGTAAGTCCGAGAAAGTTGCAGAACTCCCGCCGAGTCACCTGTGCTTCCTCTTCGCGGTCATACGGAAAGTCGTGCTGATGCGGCGCAGTGGCTGAGCGCACATCGCTTTCGTCTGATCGTGTGTCAGCCAGAACTTTATCGATCGTTTTGCCGAGATTAGAACTCATTGCTCTTGTCCGTGTGTTCAACTTGCAGGTCGATCCATGATTCGCTTGCTGGTTGCGACTCAGTTTTCACGCGTCCTGCAAACACGCCACAACCATCGACCTCAACCTCGTCCGCCTCGGTCGGCAACATCAGATAAACTTTGGTTTCGACTTTCTGATTGCCGAACACGTGCGCGTTCACGGGCTTGGTGCGGCGCAGCGGAACGATGTCTTCATACTTGCCAAATGTGATCGCACCCGTCGGACAGACGCTCGCGCACATCGGCTTCAAGCCCTCACTAGTACGATCGAAACACATGTCGCATTTCATCTGGAGGTGCATCTCGGTGTTGTACTTTGGCACGCCGAATGGACAGGCGTTAACGCAGTTGCGGCAATCCAGGCAGCGCGGTTTCAATGCGGAAAGGACAATGCCATCTTCTGTAGTCTTGATCGCGTCCGCTGGACAAACCAGCGCACACGTCGGCTCAACGCAGTGCATGCAGACGGTGGGCATCGTGGCGGTTGTCTCTGATCGATCAAGGTAGTCAACATAGATCATCGAATAGCCTTTGTGCGTCCCGCACTCTCGGCACGCCGCAACGCAAGCACGGCAGCCAATGCAGCGCTGCGGATCGATGAACATTGTTTCTTCCATAAGAACCTCTGGTTTTGGGTCTTTGGTCTTGGGCTTTTGGTCTCTCTTACTCAGGTCGGGACTCAACCATCAAAGTCCAAAGACCAAAGTCCAAAAAACAAATCATTTACCTAAACTCACTACGCGACGCGCCTTTGCGTTTTTCACCCAGAATCGGAAGTTGTCTGGAGTGAATCTTCTCGATGCGCGCTGCGCACGCTTTGAACTCAGGAATTTTGGAAACGGGATCGAGCGCCGGGTTTGTCAGTTGGTTCACTGCCAGCTCTTCACCCCAATGATAGGGAATGAAGATCGTGTCCGGTCTGATCGTGCGAACAATCAAAGCCGGGAAGATTCCGTCGCCGCGCCTGGAGACCACCCTAACCCGCTCGCCATCGTTGACCTTCAACTTCATCGCCGTTTCCGGATGGATCTCGACATACGGTTCGGGGCACTGCTCTACCAGAAATCCAATGCGGCGCGTCTGATTGCCGGAAAGATATTGATATACGACTCGGCCACTGGTCAAAATCAGTGGATACTCTTCATCAGGCGTCTCCTGCGGCGGCGCGTATTCGACTGCGTGAAACTTCGCCTTGCCGTCCGGATGATAAAAGCGATCTTCAAAGAGGCGCGGAGTACCCGGATGATCTTCGGTCGGGCAAGGCCAGAAGATACCGTTGTTCTTCTCGATTTTTTCCCAAGTGATGCCGTAATAGTCGGCGTTGCCGCCGCGCGAGGCGACGCGCATCTCGTCAAAAATTGCTCGCGGGCTATCAAACTCAAAGTACTTTTCGCGGCCCATGCGGCGGGCAATCTCCTGGATAATCCACCAGTCGGCGCGCGCTTCTCCGGGTGGCTCGGCGGCCTTGTTGATTTTCAGAACGCGGCCTTCCCCATTTGCCGTCACGCCTTCGTCTTCGCTCCAGGTGCTGCCGGGCAGAACAACGTCGGCGTAACGCGAGCCTTCGGACATGAAGAAGTCAATGCAAACATAGAAGTCCAGGCCTTCGAGCGAGCGGCGCACTTCATTCGTGTCTGGCAAACTCACCATCACGTTGTTGCAGATCGAGAGCAGGCCGCGAATTTCGCCCTCTTGCATCTTCTGAAACATCTCAACTACGGATACGCCTGCCTGCGGCAACTCTTCTTCAGGCAAGCCCCAAACCTCGCAGACGTACTTGCGATGTTCAGGATTCAAAATTGAGCGCTGACCGGGCAGTTGATCAGCCTTCTGTCCGTGCTCGCGGCCGCCCTGTCCGTTGCCTTGTCCGGTGATGGTGCCGTAACCACGTCCGGGCGCGCCGATATTTCCTGTCGCCAGCACTAGATTGATGTAGGACAGCACGTTGTTGACACCGTGCGAGTGGTGCTCGATTCCGCGCGCGTGCAGGACCATCGAAGTCTTAGCGCGACCGTACAGCAGTGCGGCCTGAACAATCTTTTCTGCCGGCACGCCTGCAATTTCCGCAGCAACTTGGGGCGTGTAGCGGGCCACGGAGACGCGCGTTTCTTCCCAATCATTCGTGCGGGCGCTGATGAAGTTCTGATCAATCAAATTCTCTTCGATCAAAACGTGCAGCATGCCGTTCGCAAGAGCTACGTCAGTTCCGGGCTTAAGCTGCAAATGCAGATCGCCCTGGCGAGCGGTTGGAGTCTCGCGCGGGTCCACTATGATCCAGCTACCACCATTATCGCGTTGTTGCCAGAGGAACTTGTTAAGCACGGGAAATGTCTCAGCACAATTTGATCCGGCAATCAGTAGAACTTCGGCGAGTGGAATGTCATCCCACGGATTCGCGGCGCGATCTATTCCAAAAGCCTTATTGTTCGCTGCCGCAGCCGAGACCATACACAGCCGCCCGTTGTAATCAATGTAGCGGGTACCGAGGCCGGCTCGCGCAAACTTGCCCATCAGATAAGTTTTCTCTGTTGTGAGCGACGAGCCTGAATAAACGCCGATGGAATCTTTGCCATGCCTGGTTTGCAGTTCTCTGAATTTCGAGACTACAAGATTGAGCGCTTCGTCCCAGCTCGCGCGCTCAAACATGCCGTTACGCTTGATGAGTGGATGCAACAGCCGATCGGGATGGTGAACCTGTAAGTAAGCCGTAACGCCTTTGGGACACAGGCGGCCTTCGTTCACGGGAAAATCGTAACGAGGCTCGAAACCTACGACATGATTGTTCTCGACGAGGAGATTCATGCCGCACTGCACCCCGCAGTAGGGGCAGTGCGTCGGCACGACTTTGTCTATCACCCGGTCCGCGCGCCAGCCTCCGTACGGCGCATCATGAAGATGCGGACCGAACGCTTCGATGATCTTTTGGAGATTTTCGACCTTGCTCATATAGAATTAGCCGCGGATGAACGCGGATTCACACAGATCAGAAAGCCCCTTGGACGTTCTTTGGTTTTCATTGTCCTATCCGCGTCTGTCTGCCTTAATCTGCGGCCCAACTTCTTCGTGTTTTATTAACGATGCATATGCCAGTCCGCGTATGACGCGCTTGCAGCGCGGACAGTAGTCTTGCCAAACGTGTCCATCGTTCATCTTGTAATCAAACCCAAGCTTATCCACGACCGTTTTGAGATCGTCGAGCCACATCTCAGCTACAAACTCAACGCCGCAGCGCGGACAGACCGCTTGTGGCATCTCACGCGCGCGCCTTTGATAAAGTTCAACGCCAATCGATGCTGGCCGTTGAATCACATGAAAGAGTTTGCCAAACGGTAAGTAAAACAACGTCATGATCACAACCGCCTGATGCGACAGCGCGATGAACGAATACATATAGCCGTGCAGCCAGAGGCTTGATGCGGTCAGCATCAATCCCGTGACGCAAATCGCGATTAAGAGCAGATGCGGTACGAAGTCGAATAGAAACTGTTGCAAAGCTATCGCGCCACGATCGTGCAAGCGGCGATGAATCGCTATCGCGCAACCGGCGAGCACCATGATTGCCGTGAAATCTAGCGCGTGAAAGGTGACCCAGGCAATCGCGTTGCGCCCGTCCATTACGTTCAGCGGAAAACCAAAGACGTAAGCACGATATCCACGCTGGCCTTCCAGTTCAAAGTGCACCCAGCCAAACACCAGAGGGAAAGTAATAAGCGCCGAGATGACGCATCCCCACATGATCAACTGATGCATCAGCCAACGGGAGAAGCCGCGGCGAAAGATAAACTTCTGGACTGCCATACCACCGACCAGCGTTTTCGCAGCGCTGCTGGTATTAGCAATCAAATTCTTTCGGTCTTGAAATAACTTCCATCCGCGCCGCCAATAAACGCGTGTCGCTGGCCGCTGTAGCCAGATAGCATAACGAAACACAACCGCGCCGAACGCGACGACGCTGGCTACCGTGTAGCCAAAGAGCGCCGCGTCATAGTGTTCGAGATTTCGCGATCCGACAACGATCAAGACCGTCAGTCCCGCGGACGCGGCCAGGGACATAAGCACTGCGGGGCGATGGTTCGTTTCGGTCGGCATTGATGTGTAAGCGTGATACCGAATCTGCTTCCCAACACACTACCTGCGCAACACGTCAAGGCAAGCGTAAAGCCACAATACGATATCTCCGCTAGCGAGTTTGGGGAGGATACCACACGTCGCAACTCGTAAATAGAATCTAGCTGTGGCGAATCTCTCGCAAGTTCTAATCCGACTGCACAATATTCCTCGCACGCCGCGTCCATTGGTCCAAACCAATCAATGTTTGTGTGCAATTCTCCAATCATTGATTGGCACAACCGTTGCCCTAGTGATCGCGGAGGGCGAGCACGAGGACGTTGCTTGCTTCTGCATGGCTTTGGCGATCAGTTTCAGTTGACTCGTGTGCTCGGATGGTCAGCCAATCCGGTGCTGGCACCTGCTCTTGGTGGCTGCGAGTTTTCTCTCAGTGATCCTGAGTAACTTTCCGCACTCAGAGGCCCATACTGTCAATAGCTTCGACATTTCCTTCTGGCTAAGACGGCACACTCATTGCTGCGACTAAAGTTAAAGAAACATTTCTGCGGGAGGAAAGGTGGAGGAACTTTATGAAAGTCAAAGAGATCATGACCCCCAATGCCAAGGTTTGCGCTCCTACGGATACTCTGGCGCATGCTGCCAGATATATGTGGGATAACGACTGCGGGATATTGCCGATCATTAAGGACGGAGGGAAGGTGATTGGGCTCATAACTGATCGCGACATCTGTATGGCCGCTGCGATAAACAGTGGGAATCTTTCAAACATTGCCGTCGAGGACGTTATTAGCGGCAAGGTCTATTCAGCGAACCCTGAGGATGACGTTCGCAAGGCGTTGGAAACTATGCAGGAACACAAGATTCGCCGCCTGCCAGTTGTTGCGGGCGATGGCACACTTGACGGCATCCTGTCGATGAACGATGTGGTACTTAGAGCCCAGGACGCAAGTGACAAGAAGAATCCGGACTTAGCCTACGCCGACGTAGTCAACACCTATAAAGCGATTTGCGCGCATCCGCTGCCGTTACGACAGACGGAGGCCGCGGTCGTCGGCGTGTGAGCTAAAGCTAACTCGGCGGAGGCTCTAGAAGAGCGGCCCAATCGAATGAACGTCGCTGCGACATAGGCAAGGCGGCGCTACCGAATAGCGTTATACCCCCATGGTTGACGCGATGGAGGACTTATGGAACGCAGAAAAACCGATAATGAAATCAAACAGCAAGTGCTGGGCGAGTTGACGTGGGATTCACGGATCGCGTGGTCGGAGATGGGGGTGGAGGTGCGGGATGGCGTAGTAGCGTTGACGGGCGTCGTCTCAAGCTATGCCAACAAATCGGCTGCCCAGCAAGCGGCCCACCGCATCAGGGGCGTCCTCGATGTGGCGAATGACATCCAGGTAAGACCAGACCCGTTGATTGCGAGGACCGATACCGACATCGCCCGTGGAATTCGTCAGGTCTTGGAATGGGATGCACTAGTGCCCGACGAACGGATCAAGTCAACAGTCTCGGATGGTTGGGCCACGCTCGAAGGGGATGTTGATTGCTGGCGTGAACGTGAAGACGCCGAGCAAGCAGTGTTGCGACTTGTGGGCGTGATAGGCGTGACTAACATGCTAACCATCAAGCCAAGCCAAATTGCCGCGGAAGCTTTGCGCAACGAGATCGAATGCGCACTCGAACGGCGGGCTGATCGCGAGGCTGAACGACTGCGGATTGAGTGCCATGACGGCACGGTAGATCTGTTCGGACGAGTTCATTCATGGCAGGAGAAGCGCGCGGTAATCGGTGCGATTAGCCATGCGCCCGGAGTGTCGGCGGTCAAGGACCACATCCGCATCGACCCCTATTTTTAATTCGGGGTTACGATCAAAGCGAATAGAAGCTACGGGCTCGTTAAGGGAAGCATATCGCTTCTGGAAGGAACGTCGCGTCGCAACCACTAATGATTACCTATGCGAAGGATGAGGGAAACCTTACTCATTTGATGTCTGCTGCGCTCTATGGTCAGACAGAGGCGGTGGAAGCTCTCCTCCGAAAAGGTGCGGATGTGAATGCGCGAAATCGTGAGGGACGTACGGCACTAATGTTTGCTGTCATCAACCTGCATAATGCTACCGTGCAAACGTTGTTGCAGTTTGGAGCGGATGTCAATGCCCAAGCTGCTGATGGGTGTACACCCCTGATGCTTGCCGCGTCTAGCGGCGATGCGGAAATTACCCGGGCGTTACTGAATAGCGGTGCTAATGCTCTTTACGCGACAAAGTGAATGAGCGCCAGTTGAGGATCGAGATTACCGCAACTATGAAACAAAGAATGAAAATCCTGATTGGTTATGACGGATCTGGTTGCGCCGAAGCGGCACTAGATGACTTGCAGCGAGCTGGACTTCCTTCCGAAGTCGAGGCCTTAGTGCTGTCTGTAACTGAGGTCTCACTACCACCGCCGCCCCCGTCGAGTTACGAGATTCTTGAGCAGGCGCGTGCAGTGCATGTCCCAGCCGACATTACGCACGTTTTTGCCAAGGGGTCACCCGCAATGAAAGAAGCACAATCTCTCGCGGAGCGTGCCGCCGTTCGACTGCGAGCCAATTTCCCAGGTTGGGAGATCACCGCAGAAGCTTCGGTTGGTTCACCTGCGCGGGAACTGGTTAGGAAAGCCGACGAGTCGAAACCCGATCTAATCGTCGTTGGCTCGCATGGACGCTCAGCGGTGGAAAGGCTCTTACTCGGAAGCGTTTCACAGGGAGTGTTGACTTATGCTCGCTGTTCAGTGCGTGTTGCTCGCGGTCGGGTTGAAGAGCCCGACACGCCGGTCCGGATCGTCGTTGGTGTAGACGGCTCGCCGGCAAGCGCAGCCGCAGTGCGCGAAGTGGCGTCACGACTATGGCCGATCAAGAGCGAAGTGCGTCTCATCGGAGTGAACGACCTTCTGACTCCGACCTTTATCGGACGGATTTTCCCTCCAGTTTCAGAGATTATTGATGATAGTAACCAAGCCGATCGCGAATGGCTGAAAAAGATATTGGAAAATTCTTCTCAGCAGTTGCGGCAGTCCAAGTTAAAAGTCTTAACCGAAATTCGCGATGGCAATCCAAAGCGCGTTCTGGGCGAAGCTGCAAAAGAGTGGGGCGCCGATAGCATCTTTGTCGGCTCGGTGGGCTTCAGCAATCCGTTCGAACGCTTTGTACTTGGGAGCGTATCAGCTTCGGTCGCTGCGCGCGCGCACTGCTCTGTCGAGGTTGTAAGACCACGGAAAACTAGCGGAGGTACTCATGAGCGCCAATCCGATTATTCGCGTAACTGATAAACAAAAAGATAAGATGGAAACAGCAACGGTCGAAAACGACAAGAGCACAGGATTCGAATTCGCAAATCTGGCAGCTGCGGCGGCTGAAGGAAAAATGCTGGTCGAAGACTTTGTCGAGATTGGTAAAAGGAAAGCACAGCGCCTGATTAGACGGGGGCGTGAAGCCGGCGAAGATTGCTTGGACGAAACAACGCACTACATCAAACACAATCCGTGGCAGTCGGTTGCGACCGCCGCCGGCGTTGGGGCCTTGGTCGGAGTGTTTTTCGGTTGGACCTTTTTTCGCGAGCAGGCAAATAGAAAACGCGCCTCCCCCGGGAAGCGCGTGGGCTAATTGAAACGAGTTGTTCGCTCACTCTTCGTCAACATACGTGTAGCAGACTCACTTGATTCGTATTTCAGCAGCCCGAATTCCGGCGCTTCTCGCGCAGCAGCTCCGTGCTGTTTGAATTACAACTGAGTAAAGCTCATGAACGAAAAGATGAAAATACTCATTGCTTACGACGGCTCTGAGTGCGCTGATGCCGCACTCGATGATCTGAAAAGCGCTGGATTGCCCAAAACCGCTGAAGCAATAGTCATGTCCCTGGCCGACGTCTTTCTGCCCCCGCCGATCAATGAGGAGGTCGATAACACCTTTCCGATGTCCGTGCCGGCGGGCGTGCGGCGTGCTCACGAACGTGCGGAGCGCAAAGTAAAGGAAGCGGAAACAATGGCAAAACGGGCGAGTGAACAAATCAAGAAGAGTTTTCCGGAGTGGCGTGTTCGCCACGAGGCTCTCGCTGATTCACCCGCCTGGGCGCTTTTAAGGACAGCCGACGAATGGAAGGCGGATCTTATAGTAGTTGGGGCACGCGGCCACTCTGTTCTGGGTGGAAGGCTGATACTTGGTAGCGTCTCACAAAGAGTTCTCTATGAGGCGCGTGGCTCTGTTCGCGTCGCCCGAAGTCGGAGCAGGGACGCCGACTCTCCGCTTCGGCTTCTCATCGGCGTCGACAATTCCACCTACTCCACCGCCGCAGTGGAGGCCGTTTGCCGACGCGAGTGGCCCAGCGGAACTGAAGTGCGCTTGCTGGCCGTTGTCGATACCGTGATGGCGATTACGCCAGATCCATCTCAACCGTTAGTTTTGAAATGGATCGAGGTAGGAGATGAAGACAACTGGGATCAGGTCCGTCAGATCTTCGAAACATCAGCAGATAAACTGCGCTCCGCCGGACTCAATGCGGTTATAATGATCAGAAGAGGCAACCCCACAGACCAACTCCTTGAAGAAGCAGAAAGCTGGGGTGCGGATTGTATTTTCCTGGGCCCGAAGGGCACGCGAGGAATAGACCGCTTACTTCTCGGTAGCGTCTCCTCGGCAGTTTCAGCGCGCGCGAACTGCTCGGTTGAGATTGTGAGGCCAAAGTCGATGGCTTCGACGAAAACTTAGTAACGGCAAATTCTGCTAGCATGCGAATCACTTCTCACTCTTGAGGCCGCATTGAAATTCGGCGCGGCAGTCGTCCCATTTCATCAAGGACACGCTTTCATCGGGAACTGCTCCGAAGCGAAGTTGCCGATTCCGATGTTTGAAACGGCAATCGCTTTGTCGAGACTTTGCGGTAGCCGGCGAATGCGAAGCAGTCGCATCACGGTGATCAACCTCCATTATGGTCAAGCCTTGAAGAGTTCGGTGGGCGCAAGTTGGCAAGCCAGAGGTTATGGGCACCCGAGTCAGTTCACGCGCGTTGCGTTATTTAGGATGGGCGACGGCTGCGATCATGACGCTTGCCGCCTTGGGAATGTTTGCGACAAGTTGAACAATTGCTAATAAGCATTATGAATGAAATCGAGAGTAAACAACTGCTGAGCGCGGACGAGGTTCGGAAAATCACTGCCTACTGGCGGGCGGCAAACTATTTATCCGTCGGGCAAATTTATTTGCTTGCTAATCCGCTCCTGCGCGAGCCTCTGAAACTGGAACATACTAAGCCGCGTCTGCTCGGTCATTGGGGAACTACGCCGGGATTGAATTTCATCTATGTTCATCTGAACCGGCTAATAAAGATGCACGATTTAGATGTTATTTACATCGCCGGTCCCGGACACGGCGGCCCTGGCGTCGTCGCCAACACTTATCTCGAAGGAACTTACAGCGAGTTCTATCCGAACGTTACACAAGATGTCGAAGGCATCAAGAAACTGTTCAAGCAGTTTTCCTTTCCCGGCGGCATACCGAGCCACGTGGCGCCGGAGACGCCCGGCTCAATCCACGAAGGCGGCGAACTGGGTTACTCGCTCGTTCACGCTTACGGCGCGGTGTTTGATAATCCTGATTTGCTTGCCGCGTGCGTGATTGGCGATGGCGAAGCGGAAACCGGGCCGCTCGCCGCGAGTTGGCATTCCAATAAGTTTCTGAACCCGGCACGCGACGGTGCGGTGTTGCCAATCCTGCATTTGAACGGCTACAAGATCGCCAGTCCGACGGTGCTCGCGCGCTTGAGCAAAGAGGAGTTGACGAGTCTGCTCGTCGGCTACGGGCATAAGCCTTATTTTGTCGAAGGCGATGAGCCCGAGACGATGCATCAACTTATGGCAGCGACATTGGACAGGATTATCGCGGAGATACAAGCGATACAAAAAGATGCGCGGGAAAACGGATTCACCGCTCGCCCTCAATATCCGATGATTGTTTTGCGCACGCCGAAAGGATGGACGGGACCCAAGGTTGTTGACGGTTTACCGACTGAGAATTCGTTTCGCTCGCATCAAGTACCGCTCGACAAGTTGGCGAAGAATCCCGAACATCTGCGGCAACTCGAAGAGTGGATGCAGAGCTACAAACCCGAAGAACTGTTTGACGAGAACGGAAAGTTGCTAGCGGAGTTGGCCGAGTTAGCACCGCAGGGTACGCGGCGTATGGGCGCAAATCCACATGCTAACGGTGGACTGTTGCTCAAAGATCTAAAGTTGCCGGACTTTCACGAGTACGCGGTTGAGGTGCTGAAGCCTGCGACCATTGAAGCGGAAGCAACGCGGGTGATGGGTAGCTTCTTGCGCGATGTGATGAAGCTCAACGCCGACCAGAAAAACTTCCGCGTGATGGGACCCGACGAGACAGCTTCCAACCGGCTCAATGCTCTGTTTGAAGCGACTGAGCGCGTCTTTGCCGAAGAAATCTTGCCGACCGACGATCATCTTTCCACTGACGGTAGAGTAATGGAAGTCTTGAGCGAACACTTGTGTCAGGGCTGGCTCGAAGGCTATCTCCTGACGGGGCGTCATGGCTTCTTCAACTGTTACGAGGCGTTCATACACATCATTGATTCGATGTTTAATCAGCACGCCAAGTGGTTGAAGGTTACTCTCCAAATTCCCTGGCGGCGACCAATCGCTTCACTCAATTATCTGCTTAGCTCCCATGTTTGGCGGCAGGATCACAATGGCTTCAGCCATCAAGACCCAGGCTTCATCGACCACGTCATCAATAAGAAAGCCGAAGTCGTCCGCGTGTACTTGCCGCCGGATGCCAACACACTTCTTTCCGTAACGGATCACTGTTTACGAAGCCGCAATTACGTCAACGTCATCGTCGCGGGCAAACAACCGGCATTGCAGTACCTGGACATGGAGGCAGCGGTTAAGCATTGCACCGCCGGAGCCGGCATCTGGGAGTGGGCGAGCAATGACGACGGCGTCGAACCGGACGTAGTGATGGCGTGTGCGGGCGATGTGCCGACGCTGGAGACGTTGGCGGCCGTGGACATTCTTCGACAAGAGTTTCCAGAGCTGAAAATGCGCGTTGTGAATGTCGTTGACTTGATGACGCTGCAATCAGCGGGTGAGCATTCGCACAGTCTTTCCGACAAAGATTTCGATTCACTGTTTACGACCGACAAGCCCGTCATCTTCGCGTTTCACGGCTACCCTTGGTTGATTCATCGTCTGACTTACCGGAGAACTAATCATCACAATTTTCACGTTTGCGGCTACAAAGAGGAAGGAACTACTACAACTCCTTTCGACATGGTCGTGCTGAACGACTTAGATCGTTTTCATCTGGTGATGGCCGTGATTGAGCGTGTCCCACAGCTAGCGAATATCGGCGCGCACGCGAAACAACTGATGCGCGAAAAACTCCTCGAACACAAGCAGTACATTCGCAGCCACGGCGACGATATGCCGGAAATACGTGATTGGCGGTGGCAGCCTCAGAGTTCTGAGGCTGCATGAGAGCGATGATGTTTCAGTTTTAAGCATTTCCGGTATGTCTCTCGTGGGAAAGAACAGCATCGGACTTCGACGTTTCCGTATGGAGGATTGCTGATATTCGGGCTGATCGTGCTGACGCTACCGCCCCTAAGGGCGGCAAAGTCAAGCGGCTTCAAGAACCATATGATAGTTCGCTGAGGTATTTCGCGCATGAATGTTCTCATACTCAACTGCGGTAGTTCTTCGGTTAAATTTCAGCTCATCTCGACCGATCTCGAGCGCATTGAGCAGAACACCGATGAGCGGCTCGCCCACGGGATCATCGAACGCATTGGCGGCGAAGCCATTATCACACTGCTCGCGACAGGTAAACCGCCACAACGCTCCACCGCGCCGCTTCGTGAAACGCGGGCGGCGGTTGAGCTTATCTTGCGGTGGGCGTGTGCCGAAGAATCGGGAATCAAAGAGGTTAAGAGCGTCGCAGACATCCACGCCGTCGGGCATCGTGTCGTGCATGGCGGCGAACAGTTTAAGCAGTCCGTTCTGATTACCGATGAAGTCTTGCGCGGGATCGAAGATTGCATTGACCTGGCACCGCTCCATAATCCGGCAAACATCAAAGGCATCAACGCCGCGCGCGAAGTATTTGGCAAGGGACTACCACAAGTCGCCGTCTTCGACACCGCGTTTCATCACACGCTCCCCGAGCATGCTTATCTCTACGCACTGCCTTACCAGCTTTACCGGCGACACCGCATTCGTCGTTACGGTTTTCACGGCACCTCGCATCGCTACGTTGCGTATCGCTACCGTCAATTGAAGAACATTCAGCGCGACCAGACAAACATCATTACGCTTCATCTCGGCAACGGGTGTTCGGCGGCCGCGATTAAAAACGGTAACTCGATTGATACTTCGATGGGATTGACACCGCTCGAAGGCCTGGTGATGGGCACGCGCTCCGGCGACCTTGATCCGGCGATTATCGAGTTTGTCGCCGCGAAAGAGGGCTTGTCGGCGCAGGAAGTCGAGACACTATTAAATAAGCAATCGGGGTTGCTGGGGTTATCAGGCTTGACGGATGATATGCGCGAACTGCTTGACGAAGCACGTGAATCAGACGATCGCCGCGCTAAAATCGCCATCGAAATCTTTTGTTATCGCGCACGTAAATATATCGGATCTTACCTCGCCGCCATGAACGGCGCAGATGCTGTCGTGTTCACTGGCGGCATCGGCGAAAACTCTGCTGAAGTGCGCGCAAAAATCTGTGACGGTTTAGCTTGGCTTGGTCTTGAATTAGATTCCGAACGCAACCACGCGCTGACCGCCGGGCATGAGGGTGTCATCAGCAGCGACGGTTCACGTCTCGCCGCTTACGTCATCCCGACAAATGAAGAATTATTAATTGCACGCGACACGGTGCGCGTAGTCTATGGCGTGCCGTAACGCTGACTGCGGCAGGGATGCCACATCATGGTTAATCAAACATAATGGCTTAACCATAGCTCTGCTATCAGCCTCGCAGATAGCATACGCCATCCTATTCACATTAAACGGGTCAGCGTATTCAGCATCGAAAGCTTTTTCATGTGGATAACATGATTCGACGACGAGCGGCTGAACAACAAGGTGCGGGTGATGGGCAGAGCCGCGAAGTACAGGTTATGACTGGGGAGATGGAGGATGAGCACCGCGACAATGGCGACGATCAAAAGAGAACAGACGGGAGCGGACGAGGCGCGTGCGTACCAGCAGACGATTGATGAGGTATTGGCTGCGCTGGGCACAAACGCGCGGCGCGGCTTGAGTGAAGCGGAGGCGCGGGCGCGGCTTGAACGTTACGGCAAGAACGAGTTAACGGCGGAAAAGCCCGTGCCCGCGTGGAGGAAGTTCCTCGCCCAGTTTCAAAATGTGCTCGTCATCCTGCTGCTCATCGCAACCTTGATTTCGGCGGGGCTGTGGCTGTATGAACGCGAATCGACGCTGCCTTATGAGGCGATAGCGATCTTCGTCGTCGTGCTGCTCAACGCGGTCATGGGCTACGTGCAGGAATCACGGGCGGAGGAAGCGGTCGCGGCTCTGCGCCAGATGTCGGCGGCGCACGCCAACGTCATTCGCGACGGCGGGCGGCAGAGCATCCCGGCGACTGAGGTCGTGCCCGGCGACATCATTCTCGTCGAAGAAGGCGACACCGTCGCGGCGGACGCGCGATTGGTTCAGTCAACCGCGCTGCAAACGGCGGAGGCGTCGTTGACGGGTGAGAGTTTGCCGGTATCGAAAGAGATCGCTCCGATTGCGGAAGAGGTCGGACTCGGCGACCGCGACAACATGATCTTCAGCGGCACGGCGGCGACTTACGGGCGGGGGCGCGCCGTGGTCGTGGCGACGGGGATGCAGACCCAGATGGGACTCATTGCCGGGATGCTGAAAGAAGCTCCGACAGAGACAACGCCGCTGCAAAAGGAACTCGCCCGCGTCGGCAAACTGCTCGGCATAATCGTCGTTGTTATCGCCGTCGTGATGATCGCAACGATCATTCTCGTCGAAGATGTGCGCGGTTTCTCTGCGATTTTTGACGTGCTCATTTTAGGAGTGGCGCTCGCGGTAGCGGCGGTGCCGGAAGGCTTGCCGGCGGTCGTGACAGCCGTGCTCTCCATCGGCGTGCAGCGCATGGCGAAGAGGAATGCCATCGTGCGCCATCTCGCGGCGGTCGAGACGCTCGGCTCGGCGAACATCATCGCTTCAGATAAGACCGGCACACTGACGAAGAACGAGATGACGGTGCGCACGGTCGTCACCGCGACCGGGCGCGTGAGTTTAAGCGGTACGGGTTACGCGCCCGAGGGCGAAGTGAGTCGAGGCGGAGGAGGAGCGATTGCTGATGACAAGCCCGATGACAAGCAAGGAGTGATCGTCGGCGCTCTGCGAATCGAGTTGGAGCGTGCGCTTGCTGTCGCCGACCGCGCCAATAATGCCGTCTTGCAAGAGGGCGACGGGCGCTGGACGGTGCAGGGTGACCCGACCGAAGGGGCACTCGTCGTCGCGGCTCGCAAAGCGGGGCTGGAGGCTGAGAGGCTCGAAGCGCGCTTCGGGCGAGTCGGAGAAGTTCCTTTCTCATCCGAGCGCAAGTTGATGACGACGATTCATACTGATGCCGAGCGGCAGGAACGCTTGCTCGTCTTCACCAAAGGTGCGCCGGACGTGTTGCTCGCGCGCTGTTCGCACGAACTTGTGGGCGAAGGGGCAAGACCGTTGAGCGATGAGCGACGAGCGGAGATTTTGAAGGTCAATGAAGAACTCGCAGGTGAAGCGTTACGCACACTCGGCGTCGCCTTCCGCTCCCTGCCGACGGACGCGCTTGAAGCCGATGAAGTTAACGAGCGCGTCGAGCAAGAACTCGTGTTCGCAGGACTCATCGGCATGATTGACCCGCCGCGCGCGGAAGCGAGGGAAGCCGTCGCCCGCGCGAAGGCGGCGGGTATACGCCCGATGATGATCACGGGCGATCATCCGGTCACCGCCATCGCCATCGCCGCCGAACTCGGAATAGTTGAGAACGGACGAGCCGTCACGGGCGCAGAGCTTGATAAGTTGTCTGATGAAACGCTTACTCAGATTATCAAAGAAGTGTCGGTCTATGCGCGCGTCAACCCGGAACACAAACTGCGAATCGTGAAAGCGCTGCAGCGCGGAGGCGCAATCGTGGCGGTGACCGGCGACGGCGTGAACGATGCGCCCGCCTTGAAGGAAGCCCACATCGGCATCGCGATGGGTCGCGACGGAACCGACGTCGCGCGCGAGGCGGCGGACATGGTCCTCGCCGACGACAACTTCGCGACGATCGTGGACGCGGTGCGCGAGGGGCGCGCCATTTACCGGAACATCCAGAAGTTCATCTTCTTCCTCCTCTCGTCGAACGCCGGCCTGCTCGTCACCGTCTTCGTCGCGTCGTTCCTGCCGGGCCTTCCGCCGCTCACGCCGCTCATGATTCTCTGGATCAATCTCGTCACCAA